>DATEZA010000054.1:0-14247 GCA_035255945.1 Thermoanaerobaculia bacterium | reverse complement strand
CGGAGGAAGTCGTCGATCGTCATATCGCACTCCGACCTGCACTAGAACCGCTGCGCCGCTCCCCTGTCAATCGCGAATTTCCCTTCTGCATCAACGGTTTACGCGTACCAGAAACAGCTGCGGGCGCTACGGCGAAAGCTGCTAGTATCCGGCGTTTACTACTGAATCGGTCAGGTACATGTTTCGACTCGAAAAGCTCGAAATCAACGGCTTCAAATCGTTCTACGACCCCGCCAAGCTCGACTTTCCCGCCGCGATGACTGCCGTCGTCGGCCCGAACGGCTGCGGCAAATCGAACATCTGCGACGCCATCATCTGGGTGCTCGGCGAAAACCGCGCCTCGCATATCCGCGGCGAGACGATGGACGACGTCATCTTCCAGGGCTCCGCGCGCCGCCGCGCGCTCTCGATGGGCGAAGTCACGCTGACCCTCGGCACGAGCAACGGCGACAGCAATCATCCGATGGCCGATGACGGCCGCATCGTGATCAATCGCCGCGTCTTCCGCACCGGCGAGTCGGAGTTCCGCCTCAACGGCAAACGGGTCCGGATGAAGGACATCAGCGACATCCTGATGGACACCGGCCTCGGCATCCGCAACTACTCGGTGATGGAGCAGGGGAAGATCGATCTGATCCTCTCCAACAAGCCGCAGGATCGCCGCCGCCTCATCGAAGAAGCGGCCGGCATCACGAAATACAAGACGAAGCGCCGCGCCGCGGAACTGAAGCTCGAAGAAACGCAGGCGAACCTGCTGCGCATCGACGACACGCTCTCCGAGGTCACGCGCAATCTCAATTCGCTCAAGCGTCAGGCGGGCAAAGCGCGCCGTCACAAGGAACTGAGCGAGCAGCTCTCGACCGCGAAGCGCGCGCTGTACAAAGGACGCATCCTCGCCGCGCAGGACGAGCAGGCTGCCTCGGACGCAGCGGTTGCCGACTCGCAGTCGCGTGAAGCGGAGCTCGCCGCGCAGCTCTCGACCGATGAAGCGGAGCTCGCGGAAACGCGCACCGGCCACGCCGCGAAAGCAACACGTGCCTCCGCCGTGCGCGAGGAGATCGCGAAGCTTTCGTCCGAGGTCGAGCGGCTGCGCTCGTTCCTCCAGCAATCCGAAACGAACCTCGGCGATCTCGTGCAGCGCATCGACAACGCGCGTTCGCAGATCGCATCGCTCGAAGCCGAGGCGACCGAACAGCAGGCGCTGCTCGAGGAGAAATCGCAGCAGCTCGACGCGGCGCGCGAAGAGCGCAATCGCATTCGCGAGATCGCCGATCAGCTGGAGCGCGACCGTCAGGAAAAGTCGGACGCAGTTCGGCGCAACGAAAAGGCGCTCGCCGATGCGCGCGAGTCGCTGATGCGCACCATCGCGCGGATCTCCGAGGCTCGGAACCAGGTTCATCAGATCGAGATCGCGGTCGAGAAGTGCGAGTTCTATCTGTCCAAGCTCGACGAGACCGCACGGCGCGCGCTCGAAAGCCGCGACGGCGCGCGCTCGGTGATGAACGAATGGCAGCAGCGCGTGGTCGATGCGGAGAAGGCGCTCGTCGATGCACAGCAGACGGCGCGTGATGCAGTGGCGCGTCGCGATGACTTGTCGTCGCGCCGTGATGCATTGCGCGAATCGCTCGCATCGGCGCGCGATCGCGTGTCGCAGGCGACGTACAAGATCGACTCGCTGCGCACGCTGCTCACATCGCTCGAATCGCAGGAAGAAGCGGTGCGCGCGGCGGTGCTCGAATTGATCCCGAATGCGAGCGCGGCCGCCGAGGCCGTGCGTGCGGCGGAAGGATTCGAATCGGCGCTCGACACGCTGCTGCGCGAAGTCTCGAAAGCGGTCGTCGTCGAGAACGCGGAGACCGCGATCGAGGCGGTGCGTCGCCTGCGCGAGCGCGGCGCGGGACGCGGTGCGTTCATCATGACCGACTTCGCTCCGCGCGGCGAAGGCTCCCGTCGGGGCAACGCGGCGTACTCGGTCGTCGGCGAAGGCGTGATCGCGGATGCGGTCCGTCACGCGATCCCCGAGGCGTACATCGTCGGCAATCTGCACGAGGCGATCGATCGCGCGAAAGAGCGCGCGAATGCGACGTTCGTCACACTCGAAGGCGACATCGTGCGCGGACCGCTGGTCATCGGCGGCAAGACCGAGGGCGCGACGCCCGGCGTCTTCTCGCTCAAGCGCGAGCTCGCCGATCTCGAAGCGCTCGTCGGACTCGAAGAAACGCGCGCCAGCGGCATCTCGACGGAGCTGCAGTCGCTCGAAGAAGAGCTGCGCGCGGCGGACGATGCGCGGATTCTCGCGGACGAGCACGCGCGCACGTCCGCGCAGGAGCTGCGCGATCTGAAGAACCAGTGCGAGCGCGCCTCCGCCGAACTGCAGCGGCTCGAAAAAGATCTCGCCGTCGCCTCGGAAGAGCAGATGTTGTACGCCGAGGAGAAGGACGGGCTGCTCGCGCGGAAGAGCGGGGCGCTCGAAGAGCTGCAGCGGCTCGAGCAGAGCGAAGCGGAGACGCAGGGGCAGATCCGCGGCTTCGAGGAACAGCTCGCGGTGTCGCGCACGGCGTTCGAGGAAGTGACGGAAGTCGCGTCGAAATCGCGCGTCGATCTCGAAGCGGCGTCGGGCAATGTGAATGCGATCGGACGCGAGCACGAGAACCTTTCGCGCATCGTCGTCTCGCTCGGATCGCGTGCGACGCAACTGCAGCAGGAGATCGAGACGCTCGCGCGCAAGCAGGACGAGACGTCGTCCGGTGCGGAGAGTGCGCGCGGTCAGCTCGACCAATCGCTGTCGAAGCTGCACGAGATCTCCGAGCTGCGCGTGGCGCTCGAGGCGGAAGTCGCGGACCTCGAAGTGCGGGTGAAGGAGCTGTCGTCGCGCGCGGTGAACTCGCGCGAGCAGTGGAACACGGCGAAGGACACGCTGTTCGAATCGCAGCGGCGGCTCGACCACGCGAAGTCGGCGTTCGAGCTGCTGCGCGAGCAGATCGCCTTCGACCTGCACGCCGGCATCGACGCGCTGGCCGACATCGAGCCGCCCGCCTCGGACGAGGCGCGCGCGGAGCTCGAGACGGAAGTCAACAAGTTGACCGATCAGATCGAGAAGATCGGACCGGTGAACGTGCTGGCCATCGACGAGCATCAGGAGCTGGAAGGACGCGAGTCGTTCCTGCGCACGCAGCGCGACGATCTCGTGCAGTCGATCGAGTCGCTGCGCCAGACGACCCGCAAGATCAATCTCACGTCGCGCGAGCTGTTCCGCGAGGCCTTCGGCGCGGTCAATCAGAGCTTCGGCGAGATCTTCACCTCGCTCTTCGGCGGCGGCACCGCGAGGATGCAGCTGCTCGATGAAGAGGATGTGCTCGAATCAGGCATCGAGCTCGTCGCGCAGCCGCCGGGCAAGAAGAACCAGTCGATCGCGCTGCTCTCCGGCGGCGAGCGCGCGCTGACTGCACTCGCGCTGCTCTTCGCGATCTTCCGCTACAAGCCGTCCCCGTTCTGCATCCTCGACGAGGTCGACGCGCCGCTCGATGAGGTGAATAACGAACGCTTCGTGCGCCTCGTGCGCGACATGGCGCGCGACACCCAGTTCATCGTGATCACGCACTCGCGGCGGACGATGGAAGCCGCGGACGTGCTGTACGGCGTGACGATGGAAGAAGCGGGGTGCTCGCGGCTGGTGAGCGTGTCATTTGCCGAAATCGATGGATGACGCGCACATCGGTACGCTGCGTGCAGGCAAATTTCCTACGTAAACGTGTTGCATAAAACGCAAAGCGTGTACATATTGGAGGAATTCAGGATGAATGAATCGTCGCTTGCCGAAGCCATTCAGCGGCCGGAGATCCATCGGACGCTGCTCGGAAACTATGACGGTGCATACGCCCTGGGTATCACCACCGCGCCGGAGCACAAGGACCGGGTAGCCCTTCTGCTTCGCATCGAGGGAACGGTACCGAAGGAAATACCGACGCATATCGCGGTCGACGGCGAACAGATCCCGGTCGTCGTCCAGGGCGGATTCAAGGCGCCGAAGCGCCAGTAGCCCCACGCGCGGAGTCGCGCACGCCGGCCGCGGAAGGAGTCAGCAATGGCCACGACCACGGGACAGCGGCATACGACGATCACCCCTCCCCCGCCACCTCCGAGCAAAGACGAGCTCGCGGAAGCAATCGGCCGAGTGGCAGAAACAGCCGCGCAGTTGTTCGAGATGGATTCGCGCGTGCACTCGGTGGGCGTCGGCTCCGGCGACGAAGGACGCCCGATTTATCGCGCGGTCCGCAACAAAAACAAGATCGTCGCGCAGAAGATCCCGATCAGGAAACTCGCCGCAGCGGCGACGAAGCAGTTCGCTTTTCCGGTGCAGTTCGTCGATGCAGAAGGGGACGCATCGCCGCTCTACAAGCGGATCGCGCTCAGCGTGAAGGCACTCGGCGGCGGCGTGTTTCCTGAGCAGCAGCGTCACCGGCCGCTCGTGTGCGGTCTGCAGATTCAGAATTTCGACGACGACTCTCGTCAGGGCCTCTTTGCGCAGGGGGAGATCATCGTCGGCTCGATCGGCTGCTTCGTGAAGAAGGGGAAGAACACGTTCATCCTCTCGAACAATCACGTGGTGGCAGGCGAGAACCGCGGAAAGGCAAACGATCGCATCCTCCAGCAGGGCGCGATCAAATTCAACATCACACAGAACGCCGCGAGCCTCGGCACCTTCGTGCCGATCCAGTTCAGTCCCGTGGGCGCGACCGTACTGAAAGGCAATGTCGTCTTCAATGATGTGGACGCAGGGATTGCGAAGCTCGTTTCCGGCGCGAAAGCGAAAAATCAATATCTGTCCGGACGGAAGGAGAAGCCGCCGGTTTCGATCGGGACCGCACAGCGCGATGCGCTGGTGTCGAAGGTAGGACGCACGACAGGACCGACGCACGGAAAGATCACCAGCATCGCGACCATCGTCGGCCCGGTCGCGTACGACGGGAAACCGGCGTGGTTCCGCAACTCGATCGAGATCGAAGGAATCGGCATGCAGTTCTCCGATCACGGCGATTCAGGCTCGGCGATCGTGAATGAGAACGGTGAACTGGTCGGGCTGTTGTATGCCGGCAATGGCACGCAGACGTATGCGTGCCCCATCGCGGCGGTGCTGGAGGCGTTGGGCGTGAGTTTTTAGCGCGGTGAGATCCGCGCGGCAGGCGTGAATGCGATCCGCCATCGCATCCATGCGCAGCTCGATCGCATCGATGCCGATCGCCGTCGGATGAATGGACTCCGCGCCGGCATGCACTCCACCACGGATTGCATTCATGCGACCTGCGATGGCATGAATGCCATCTGCCGTCGCATTCACGTGTCCATGGCTCACGTGAACGTGACGCGCGATCGCATTCATGCGCAGCTCGATCGCATGAATACCATCGGCGGCGGGATGAATGCGGCTCGCGGCGGCATGCACTCGACGACGGATCGCATTCACATGATCTGCGATGGCATGAATGCCATACGCGAGCGCATTCGTGTGTCCATGGCTTACATACCGCGCGTGTGGTCGCCGGATGCGTGGTCACTCACGTCGCTTTTTGTTCCGCGGCGTCCAGCGACTCGCGCCACAGATCGAGCGGCGCGAGTCGCAGCGCGGCATCGATGCCGACGTTCTCCAGCAACAATGCAAGCAGCGTGATGCGCTGCTCGTCGCTCCAGAAAAGCTTCCCGTCGGCCATCTCGAACCGCTCGGGCGTCAGGTCGAAGCGCGCGTAGCACTCATCGCCTGCCCATTCGCGGCCTTCGCGACGGATGTCCCATTGCGGCACGATCATGCTGAGGATCGTACCTCGGTGTGTCTTTACGCCGTCTTCGCGATGACCGGCACCACCGTCATCTCGCCGTTCGGCTGCGTGACGAGGCGCCAGATCGCGCTGTCGCTCATCTCCGCGACCTTGCGCTCCGCGCCGCATTCGCGGCAGCGGCTCGGGGCGGGGATGGCGCCGATGGGGACGAAGTGGAAGTGCTCGCGGCGGCAGTGGTCGCAGAGCTCGCGGAGGAGGTCGTATGTGATGAGCCTCATGACGGGCGCGGATTTTAGGGTTCGGCCGCGGCGCTCTGTGTGATGCGGCTCACGGCCGCTGTGACGATCCAGGAAACGAGCAGGCCGGCCGCGGCGGACGCGAACACATCCGAGGCCCAGTGCCGGAACGCGAAGATACGCGAGACGCCGATTGCCGTCGCGAGCGCGATGGCGATGAAACGCACCGGGAGCGATCGCGATGCGAACAGCAGCACGCCGCCGAGCGCGAACGCACCGACGGTGTGTCCGCTCGGGAACGAGCTCGCCGAGGACTTCGCGTGCACGAACGGTCCGAGCCACAGCTCCGGACGTCCGCGCAGCGTCGCGAACTTCACGAGCTGCGCGACGATCCCTGCGCCGAGTCCCGACAGCGCCATCGCAATCGCGTAGCCGATCCACGCGCGGTGCCGGTACGCGAGTCCCGCGATCAGGAAAAAGAGGACGACGAGCCCCGGATTCATCCCGCCGCCGAGGCGATTGAGAATCCGCACAAAGTCCTCGGTCGCATCCGATTGCATCCCCTCGGCCCACGCGGTGACGCGCGCATCGGCGAAGCGCGCGATCGCGAACGTCATCGCGAGCGCGGCGAGAGCGACAGCGATGAACGCGCCCGAGACGCGCAGGCGGAGCGCGCGATAAGGGCGGAGGTCATCGAGTGATGGAGAGCCGGAGTGCACGATGCCGATCGCGAACAGTCCGGCGATGCACCAGAAGAGCGCGTCCCATGCGGGCGCTTCGCGTCCGAGGAACGAGAGGTCGTCGATGCCGAGCGACGCATCGCAGCAGAGGCGATTCACCGAGACGATCGGCGACGGCCAGAAGACGGAGAGCACGAGCAGCGCGACGAACGCGAATGCCGCGATGCGGCGCTTAGCGTCGATAGACATCGAACATCTTTCCGATCATCTGCACGCTGTCGACGACGCGATATCCGGCGAGCGCCGGCGCGATTTCCTTCGCATTCTTGCGCGCGGTGGCGATCACCAGCGGCCGGATCTTCGCGAAATCCTCCGGCGCAACATACTGCACGTGCTCCAGCTCGCGCGGCATGTCGCGGCTCCACAACTGCGGACATGAATAAAGCGCGATCTCCTGCGGCGCGACGCGCTGCCGTGAAAGGGCTGCGATCAAAGGACGTGTGGTCGCCTGCTCGTTCGCCAACGGCGTGATCGCGATTGCGGCGTAGATGTAGATCACGAGCATCGCCGCGCCGACTGCGATGCGCGTTCCGATGATCGCGCCGATGATCGAGGCGGCGATCATCACGATCAGCAACCAGCGCACGACGGCGATGTCGTACGGCGCCGGAACGCGAAACAAACCGGCCACGCCGAGGATCGCGAGCAATGCGAGCATGATGCGATTCGCGAGGCGGCTTTCGTAGCCCGCCACCAGAATCGCGACCGGCGGAATCATCGCCATCATGTAGACATCGAGCTTGCTCGACATCAGCGAATAGGGCAGCAGCACCGCGAGGATCCAGCTGATGCAGAAGCGATCGAGCGGATCGTTTTTTTTCCACGCGGCGACGATCGCCGCGATCGCTGCACAGAACCATGGGAAGAGGTCGAGCGGCGAATGCACGAGATAGAACCACGGCCCTTCCTTGTGCACCCACGTGGAGAACGCGCGGCCGACGGTTTGCTTCACGATCACGTCGTGCGCGTACGAGTTGCCGCCGAGGAGGATCGCGGGGACGAGCCAGAGGAGCGGGATGAGGATCAAGGCGGCGAGTGCGGGGAGGTAATTCGCGCGTGGCATGCGGCGGCGGCGCCAGCATTCGAGGCCGAAGAGGACGAGCGCGATCACCGGCGCCATGGGTCCTTTGATCAATGTGGCGATGGCGATGGCGATGGACGCGTACAGCAAGTGGCGCGGCCCCTCACCCGGCCTTCGGCCACCCTCTCCCCGCTCGGCGGGGCGAGGGTCAGTAGATTCGAAAAAGCGGAACAGGAGCCAGCAGGCGAGGGTCAGAAATGCGGTGAAGCTGATGTCCATGCGCGCGGTTTGTGCAGAGCCCCACACGAGCACCGACGTGCCGCAGACGAATGCAGCCAGCCAGTCACGCATCCGCGTCAGCAGCCAGAGCAGGAACGCGAAGCCGAGGAGCGACGGAATCACGAACGCCCAGGTCGAGTACAAGCCGAGCGGAAACGTCAGCAGATCGATGAGCCAGAAATGCACCGGCGGCTTGTGCGTGAAGGGCGTGCCGTTGAGCGTCGGCAGGAAAAACGCTCCGGTGGTCCGCATCTCGCGAACGACCTCTCCGTACTTCGTCTCGTCGCCCACGATCAGCTCGCGGCGGAAGGGGGTCAGGAGGACGGAAATGAAGAGGAGAACGAGGAGTGTGCGTCGCGCCATGCCTAACTGGCTCAACAGCTTAACAGCTTCACGCCGGTCCCGTACGCCGGTGGTAAAATTTGTGTGATGGCATCACTTCGAAGGAGGAAATCGATGTCGAATACGGAAGACATTCAACGGCTTCTCAGCACGGAAGATCCTCAGTTCCGGGAGTGGATTGAAGAGCATCACCGTTGCGAGAACCGCCTCAACGAACTGTGCTCCAGGAAGGACGTCTCAGTCGATGAGGAGATCGAAGAGAAGACATTGAAGAAGCGCAAACTCCTCCTCAAGGATCAGATGGCGGAGCGGATTCGAAGTTACGAAAACTCACACGTCGTGTAAACGACGGAAGGCATCGAGATTGAAGGGAGCCGAAGCCGGCTCCCTTTTGTTTTGCAACCAATTTGCATACGATCCGGACACAATGCCGAGAATGCGATTTGCCCCCGAGGGGTGGATCTTCGTCGTTCCGTTCGCCGTCTTTTTCGCGGTCGCGCTGTTGATTCAGTGGTGGATCGCCGCCATCGTCCTCGGCTTCTTCCTCTTGTTCCTGATCAACTTCTTCCGCGATCCGCATCGCACCGGATCAGAGCGCCACGTCGACGTCCTCTCCCCTGCCGACGGCACCGTCGTGCAGATCAAGGACGTCGCGGACGGCGCGGTCTGGCCCGGTCTGACCAGGCAGGTCTCGATCTTCATGTCGGTCTTCGACGTGCACGTCAACCGCGCGCCGATCACCGGCAAGATCGTGCACTACCGCTACAACCCGGGGAAGAAGCTCGCGGCGATGGTGGAGAAATCGTCCGCGGAGAACGAGCAGAATCTAATCGTGATGCAGGACGCGCGCGGCGGGACGGTCGCGTTCAAACAGATCGCCGGGCTGCTCGCGCGGCGCATCGTCTTCGACAAAAAGGAAGGGGAGGAAGTGGGACGCGGTGAGCGCGTCGGCATGATCAAGTTCGGCTCGCGCGTCGACATCTTCTTCCCCCCGACCGCGACGATCAAAGTCGCGATCAAGGACAAGGTGAAGGTCGCGCTGACAGTCATCGCGGAGCTGCCCGAATGAAGCGTCCCGATCTGAAGAAGGGACTGCGCCGCGGCATCTACGTCATCCCCACGTCGTTCACCATCCTCAATCTCTTCTTCGGATTCCGTTCGATCGTCAACTCGACGCTGGCTATCGAGCAGATCGCCAAGGGCAACATCGACCTGTCGATTCCGCTGTTCGAGCACGCCTGCTGGGCGCTGTTCTTCGCCGCGGTGTTCGACACGTTCGACGGACTGGCGGCGCGGCAGCTCGGCGCAACGAGCGAGTTCGGCAAGGAGTACGACTCGCTTGCGGATGTGGTGACGTTCGGCGCCGCGCCCGCGGTGCTGCTCTACGCATGGGGATTGCGCATTCTCGGGCCGCTCGGCGCGGGGATCGCGTTCCTGTTTCTCGTCGCGGTGTCGCTGCGGCTGGCGCGTTTCAACGTGATGACGGGCAAGACGGACTATCGCTATTTCGTCGGACTGCCGAGTCCCGCGGGCGCGCTGACCATTGCATCGATCGTGAATTACGCGCCGGCGCCGGTGAACGATCTGCGGTTTTCGTACGTGATGCTGGTGGTGACGATTTTCGTGTCGTTCTCGATGGTGTCGCCGATCCGCTATCGCTCGCAGAAAGGCCTCAATCTGCAGAAGGAGCGCTCGCTCGTCTACTTCCTCGTGTTCGCGCTGGTGCTCGCCATCGCGCTGAAGTGGCCGAAGGAGTTCTTCTTCATGTTCGCCATGCTGTATCTGCTGTCGGGACAGTTCACGCGGCTCTGGTCGATCGCGTTCCCGCCGCGGCACATCGATGAGGATGCGGCGCCGGCGGAGCCGGTCGAGCACGCGCCGTAGAAGTGGTTGTTGGGTTGTTGAGTTGTTAGGTTGTTGAGTGTCGGCGGTAACCCAGCAACCTAACAACCCAGCAACCTAACAACCCAACAACCCTGTGATAAAACCCCGCCCATGCCCAAGTCCCAAAACGGCTTCCGCCTCGGCATCATCAATCCCCTCACCCTGGTCGGCAACGAGATCAAGACGGTCCTGCGCGATCGCGCGTTTCCGTACGACCGCGTCGCGCTGCTCGACACGACCGGTACAAGCGCCGGCGCGCTGACCGATGTCGCCGACGAGCCGGCGATCGTCACGGCGGCATCGGACGCGGAGCTCGAGGATCTCGATCTCGCGTTCTTCTGCGGACCTCCGGCCGGGAACAAACAGTGGATCGAGCGGCAGCGCGCGGATGCATTCGTGGCCATCGATCTGTCGCAACCGACGTCGACCGAAGACGCGAAGCTCGTGGTGGCGGGGATCAATCTCGAGGACATCGATGCGAATGACAAAGTGCTCGTCTCGCCTCATCCGGTGGCGATTCCGATCGCGCTGATCCTGCATCAGCTCGAGCGCCTGTCGCCGATCGAGAGCTGTACCGCGACGGTGGTGCAGCCGGCGTCGGAGTTCGATCAGGCGGGCGTCGAGGAGCTCGCGCGGCAGACGGTCAGCGTGCTGAACATCAGCAGCGTGCCGCAGGAGGTCTTCGATCGCCAGCTCGCGTTCAATCTCTATCCGGCCCTCGAGCACAACGAGGAATTCATCGTCTCGCAGATCAAGGCGCTGACCGATCCGCGCACCGAGCTCGCGCTGCTCGTCACGCAGGGGACGATCTTCCACTCACACACGTTTTCGCTGTTCGTGAAGACACAGAGCGAGCTGTCGCGCGATCAGATCCTCGATGCGCTGCGCTCCTCCCCGGCGTTCGCGCTGCCGGAAGGAGATCAGTCCTTCGGCACGATCGACGCGGCCGGAAAAGATGAAGTGCTGATCGCCGAAGTGCGTCCCGATCCGTCGATCCGCGGCGGATTCTGGGTGTGGGCGGTTTGCGATAATCTGCGCCGCGGCTCGGCGCTCAACGCAGTGCTGATCGCCGAAAAAGTTCTATTCGGGAGCGGGGTAACCAACTGATGCAGGACTTCTACGAACCGAAGGTGGGCGATGTCGCGCCGGACTTCCGGCTTCCCTCCACGCGCGGCAAGGACGTGACGCTGAAGGAGTTTCGCGGCAAGGACGTGATCCTCTATTTCTATCCGAAGGACGACACGCCCGGCTGCACGAAGGAAGCGTGCTCGTTCCGCGATCACGAATCGGACATGTCGAAGGCGCACGCGGTGGTGTTCGGCGTCTCGACCGATTCGCTCGAGTCGCACGAGAAGTTCAAATCGAAATACGACCTCAACTTCCCGCTGCTGGCGGACGAGACGTCGGACGTGGCGAAGATGTACGGCGTCTGGAAAGAGAAGAATTTGTACGGACGCCGCTCATGGGGCGTGGCGCGGACGACGTTCTGGATCGGAGCGGATGGAAAGATTCGCAAGATCTGGAAGAAGGTCGATACGGAGAAGCATGCCGAGGATGTGCTGGCAGAGCTGAACAAGTAGGAGTGCGGCGGCCGTGCCGCCGCTGCTTTTCGAACGGCGGCCATGCCGCCGTTTGCAGCGGCATGGCCGCTGCTGAATCAGAGCGGCGGCATGGCCGCCGCACTCCGGAACGCCCGCACGCGGCGGCACGCTTCGTCGAGCGCATCGAAGTCTTTCGCGAAACAGAAACGCAGCAACCTTTTTCCACGCTCGGAAACGTAGAACGCGGATCCCGGGACCGAGGCCACGCGCGATTCTTCGAGCAGCGTCTGCGCGGCCTGCTTGTCGTCGCCGAGCTCCGCCGGCACTTCGGCGAGCATGTAGTACGCGCCCTGCGGCACGTACGGCGTGAAGCCGGCTTCGCTCAGCGCATCGGCGAGCATGTCGCGCTTCTTCTGATAGTCGGCCGCCATCTTTGCGTAGTACTCGTCGCCGATCTCCAGCGCGCGTGCGATGCCCCACTGCAGCGGCGTCGGCGCGCAAACGTAGAAGAGGTCATTGACCAGTCCAATCGGCGCGGCGATCTCCTTCGGCGCCGCGACGTATCCGATGCGCCACCCGGTCACCGAGAACGTCTTGGAGAATCCGGAGATGGTGATCGCGACGTCTTTGCATGCATCGATCGATGCGATCGACACGTGGCTCCGCCCGTCGTAGACGATGTATTCGTAGATCTCGTCGGTGTAGACCCACGCGTCGTGCTCGCGCGCGAGGGCGCCGATCTTCTCCAGCTCCTCGCGCGAGAAGACCTTGCCGCAAGGATTTGACGGCGTGCAGACGACGATGCCGCGCGTCTTCGGCGTGAATGCGGCGCGCAGTGCGTTGAAGTCGATCACCCAGTCGGGCGGATTCAGCGGAACGAACTTTGTGTCGACGCCGAGCATGCGGAGCGTGTTGAGGTGATAGCCGTAGTAAGGCTCGAAGAGGATCACTTCGTCGCCGGCGTTGAGCGTCGCCATCGCCGCGGTGGCGAAGCCGCCGGTCGAGCCGACGGTCACCACGAGCTGTGACGCAGGATCGACGCTGAATCCGTTGAAGCGCTCGCACTTTTTCGCGATCCGTTCGCGCAACAGATCGATGCCTTCGAATTTCGAATACGTCGCTTTCGATGATGCGATCGCATCGCACGCGCCTTCAACGAGCTCGGGGATGGTCGGGAGGTCGCAGATGCCCTGGCCGAGGTTGATGCCGCCGACGCGCTCGCACTCGCGGGACATGCGGCGGATGTCGGATTGGACGACGTTGCGGACGCGGTCGCTGATCTGATTCATGGGGAAAGTTTAATGGGGTTCGTGGGTTCGTGGGCGCGTGGGTTCGCGGACCCTTCCGCACTCCCACGTACCCACGCGCCTACGTACCCGTTGACGGACGCAATGTCCCGTGCAGCGGACAACGCGAACCCATCGAAATACCGCTTTCTCTCACAGCCGCCCTCGGCACCTGCCTCGCAGTACCGCGCTCTCGCCATGACCAACCGCCTCTTCGCCGCGCTCCTCTTCGCACTCGCCGCACTCCCGCTGGCCGCTCAGGTCAACGACACCTATGTCATCCCGGCGGCGGCGAATGTGCCGGGCGCGTTCGGCACGCGCTGGCAGACCCGCCTCAGCATCTTCAACCCGCAGCTCGACTATCCGCTTCGCGTCAGCGTCACCTTCATCCCGACCGGCGGCGGTCAGGGCGACGAAGTGCTCGTCGACGTGCCCGCGAATGCCGTCGCGCTCTGGGACAACGTCCTCGGCAGCGTCTTCAAGTCGCAGAACACCGGCGCGCTGCTCGTCGCCACGTTTCCGGAAGACAACCCGGGTGTGCCCGACGCGACACTCGATCGCGCGTTCCTCGTGACTTCGGAAACATTCAACAACGTCGACAGCGGCACGTACGGTCAGACCATCCCCGGCATCTGGGCCGGCCTGATGGACGACGGCATCACCGCGATCGCGCACGGTGTGCGCAACGTCGCGAGCCAGGGCTGGCGCACGAACATCGGCGCCGTGAACCTCGGCCGCACCTCGGTCACGGTGCAGGTGACGGTGTACGACTACGACGGCAAGTCCGTCCGCAGCAACATCCCCTTCACCATTCCGCCGCTCGGACATTTCCAGGACCGGCTGCCGGTCGAAGTGGATCGCGGCTCGATCGAGTTCACGCTGATCGATCCGAGCAAGCAGGCGGTCGTGTTCCCGTACGTGTCGACCATCGATCAGCTGTCGGGCGATCCGACGTATCAGTCGCCGGTGCTGCTCGCGAGCACGAAGACGCTGTTCCCGAAAGGCGCGATCTCGAAGGACGCGCTCCTTTCGCCGGGAAAGAAAATCGACGTCAACTTCGCGCGCGGCGTGCGCGAATCGGCGCGGCATCTGGGGATGGTCGTGGCGCCGGCGCCGGCGGCGCGCCAGTAGCACGAAGCCCCCC
>DATEZA010000053.1:0-3190 GCA_035255945.1 Thermoanaerobaculia bacterium | reverse complement strand
GCCGGCGGATCGCCGAACGCGCGGTAGAGCTTGAACTGATCGCCCTCGCGCAGAAAGAGCGCGGCGCGGCGTGCGTTCATCAGCGAGATCATGCGGTAGAGCACTTCGTCCGCGAGCTCGTCGAGGTTCAGCGTTGCGGCGATGGAGAGCCCGATGTCGTAGAGCGATTCGAGCTCCCACAAACGCGACTTGAGCTGGAAGTCGCCTTCGCGCATCTCGTGGGTGAGCCGCTGATTCGTGAGCAGCACGTTGAGGTACGCGGCGGCGACGCGCGCCAGCTGCAGGTCGTCGTCACCGATGTTCTTCGACGATGACAACGCGAGGATCCCGGCGGTCTCACGATGCGCGCGAATCGGCAGAACGACGATCGTCCGCGGCTCGATGGGAAGCAGCAGCTCGGTGGTCGGCTCCGACGGGATCTCGATCTGCAGCAGGTCCGGCGCGATGCACTGATTCGATTTCGCGGCGAGACGCAATCCGCTGCCGTCGCGCATGTACACCGAGCCGCTGTCGAACGGTGTGTTGCGAGTGAATGCGTCGAGGATCAGCGGCGCATGCGCCGGCTGCGCAGCGCGCTCGAGGTGCTGAAGGTCGGCGATAAGGTCGGAAAGCCGGAGCACGAAACGAAGAATATCTAAAACCTGAAACCTGAAACCTGAAACCTGAAGAAGGCACGCGGCTGGACCGGTCTGCGTCTTCTTCAGGTTTCAGGTTTCCTAGGCCGCCAAGCCTAATTCGTTGATGGCCGGATATCGAAAAGCTGAAACCTGAAACCTGAAGAAGGCGCAGAACGGTCCGCCCGCCGCTTTCTTCAGGTTTCAGGTTTCAGGTTTCAGGTTTTCTATGCTGCCAGTCCCAATTCACTGATCGCGGCTTCCTCGGAATCGTAGATCTTCGCGTAGTTCGCCAGACCCATGATGTGGAAGGTCTTGTAGATGACCGGGGTGAGGCAGCAGAAGGCGACGCGGCCGTTCCGCTCCATCGCTTTTTCGATGATCTCGATGAGGATGCTGATGCCGATGGAATTGACGATCTTGGTCTCGCGGAGATCGAGCAGGAGCGTTTTGCAGCCGGCGTCCATCAGCTCGTAGGCGCGGCTGGCGATCTCCTCCCCTCCGACATTGTTGATGTAGCCCTTGGTGTGGAGGATCGCGCCGTCCGAACCGCGGCGCTCGACTGCGAGTCTCAATTCGTCCGTCATGATGTCTTTCCGTACTTGACCATGTGAATCGTGGTCCCGTCGGGCGTCGACGTGATGTCCACTTCGTCCATGTGCGCTTCGATGATCTGCAGACCCCAGCCGCGCTTGTGCGCCGGGCCGAGGGACCGTCGCCGGGTGCGGGCTTCACTGAGATCGAAGCCGCGGCCGTGATCGGAGATCCAGACGTCGATCCGGGGGTTGCCGTCGCTGCTCGCGACGCCGAGGCATCTTACATAGATGCGATTGTCGACGCTACCGGAGTGCTCTCGCGCATTGATGCACGCTTCGATGATCGCGTGCGTCATCTCATCGACCATCTCCGTCGACATGCCAAGCTCCCGGGCCAGGTTGCCGGCCGCGCGGGCGGCCGCAATCTCGATGTCCGGGACCATGGGGAGCATCAGCTCCATCTGCCGCTCGGCAGCTGCGGTCATGGCGCGCATCTCCTCCGGCGACAGATTAAAAGGACAGGAAGACGGCGGTGGCGGTCTTGATCCAGGACGGGATTCCGCCGAGCTGGTCGAGCGCCAGCAGCGCGAAGGTGTTCACCGCGAGAACGGCGGGAAGTGCCCAGGTCGCCGGCAGGATCGACTCGAGTTTGGTGATGCGGGTCTGAGCGGTTGTGTTCATGGATGCCCCCTTTGATCGGGACATCGCTAGAGCAACCGGACTGCCACCCCTGCCACATCTTGTAATTCTCTCGTAACCTGTTGATGGGGTGAAGTTTACAACATTTCACGGGATCGGCAAGCGTGGAGTTGAAGTGTATTGAAATGAGACAGAGAGACGGAGAGACGGAGAGATCGAGAGATAAGGGCTGTGGTGTCAGTGACTTGCTAATGCACGTCCCATTTTGGGTCATTCGTATCAAATTGAGGCAAATCGGCTTGCTTCCGATACAGAGTGGCCCGGCCGACGCCGAGAATCTTCGCTGCCTTCGCCACATTGCCCTTCGTGTAGTCGAGGACTCGGGCGATGTAGCGCGCTTCGAGCTGGGCCAGCGTGGGGAGATCGCCGGAGAGCTCGCGAGGGTCGGCGGTCGCTGACGCGTCGTTCGGCAGGAGCAGGTCACCGGGATCGATCACCGGGTCGACGGTCAGCGCGAGCGCGCCTTCGATCAGGTTCTCCAGCTCGCGGACGTTGCCCGGAAACGGATAGCGCAACAGCTTCTGCAGCGCTTCCTGCGTGATGCGCACGTCGTTGAGCCCTTCGCGCTTGCCGTACTTGTCGAGGAAGTAGCGGACGAGCTTCGGGATGTCCTCCTTGCGATCGCGCAGCGGCGGGAGAACGATCTCCACGACTTTCAACCGATAGTAGAGGTCCTGGCGGAACTCCCCCGTCTCGATCATCTCCTCGAGCGCGCGATGGGTCGCGGTGAGGATGCGGACGTCGATCGGGATCCGCTTCCGTCCGCCGAGCTTTTCGATCTCGCGCTCCTGCAGGACGCGCAGCAGCTTCGCCTGGAGCGCCGGCGGGATGTCGCCGATCTCATCGAGGAAGACCGTGCCGCCCTTCGCCAGCTCGAACTTGCCGGGACGCGCTTCGACGCCGGTGGCGACGCCGCGCTCGATGCCGAAGAGCTCCGATTCGAGCAGCGTCTCGGGGAGCGCCGCGCAGTTGATGGCGACGAACGGGCCGTCTTTGCGCGGCGAGTTGCCGTGGATCAGCCGCGCGACCATCTCCTTGCCGGTCCCCGACTCGCCGCGGATCAGCACGTTCGCCTGCGAGTCGGCGACGCGCGCGACGAGGTCGATCACGCGCTGCATCTTCGGCGAGTCGCCGACCATCAGCCGGTCGGAGTACTCGCGCAGCATCCGCTGCTTGAGCGAGCGGTTCTCGTCCTCCAGCGTTTCGCGCATGAGGTCGAGGCGGTGGAAGCGGCGGGCGTTGTCGACGGCCGCGCCGCCGATCGCCGCCAGCGAGGCGAGGAAGCGGAGATCGTCGTCGGCGAAGCTGCCGCTGCGCGCGCCGCGCTCTTCCTTCCCCCCC
>DATEZA010000052.1:0-2162 GCA_035255945.1 Thermoanaerobaculia bacterium | reverse complement strand
ATCTGCGCGAGGTTGCAGATCGTGCGGACGATCTCGTCGTTCCGCTGGTCGCCGTTCGTGGAGATGAACGAACGATCGATCTTGAGCGTGTCGAACGGGAACTGGCGCAGGGAACTGAGCGACGAATAGCCGGTGCCGAAGTCGTCGAGGCTGATGCCGACTCCGGTCGCACGCAGCTGCTCCAGCAATCTCGCGGCGGCCTCCGCATTGTCGATGACGACGCTCTCCGTCACCTCGAGGTGCAGCCGCTCGGCCGCCACGCCGCTCTCCGCGAGCGCGCCGGCGACCTGGTCGAGCAGGTTCGGCTGCAGGAACTGCTTCGCGGAAAGGTTGACGTGCATGTGCAGCGACTCCGGCCATTCCGCGAGTTGCCGCAGCGATTCGCGCAGGACCCATTGCCCGATCGGTAGGATCAGTCCAGTCTCCTCGGCGATCGGAACGATTTCGTCGGCGGCAACGAGCTGGTCGCCGCGCTGCCAGCGCAGGAGCGCCTCGAATCCGGTGACCTTCGCCGATTCGAGCGACACGATCGGCTGGTAGTACACGCGCAACTCGCCGCGTTCGATCGAACGCCGCAGCTCGGTCTCGAACGTCAGCAGCTTGACGGCGCGCTCGTGCATGGTCTTGTCGAAGACTTCGTGAATGCCGCGGCCGCGCGATTTCGCGCGATACATGGCGATGTCCGCGTCGCGCAGGACATCGTGGGGACGTTCGTAGCCGGTGGCGCTGAGCGCGATGCCGATGCTGGCGGTCGTGAAGATCTCGTGCTCGCTGACGCGGAATGGAACGCGCAGTTCGTCCTGAATGCGCTCTGCGAGGCGCACGGCGTCGGCGAGGTGGTTGATCTCGGTGAGGATGGTGAACTCGTCGCCGCCGAGGCGGGCCACGGTGTCGGTAGCGCGCAGAGCGCCGCGCAGACGGTCACTGACGCTGACGAGCAGCAGGTCGCCAAGCGCGTGCCCGAGGCTGTCGTTGACCACTTTGAAGCGATCGAGATCGAGGAACAGGACTGCGAACTCGTGACCGCCGCGGCGGCGTGCGCGCTCCATCACACTTTCGAGGCGGTCCATGAACAGCGCGCGGTTCGGAAGACCGGTCAGCGCATCGTGAAAGGCGTCGTGCATGAGACGGTCGATCGCGAACTTGCGCTCGGTGATGTCGGTCTGCGATCCAGCGATGCGCGTGGCGTCGCCGCCGGCGTCGCGCACGGCCACGCCGCGCGCCAGCATCCAGCGGTAGTCGCCCGCTTTGTTCCGCATGCGGTGCTCGTGCTCGATGCTCGGCGTCGCACCGTGACGATGCGCATCGATGTCGGCGCGAAGCATGGCCACATCGTCGGGATGCACTCGCGAAAACCACTCCTCGGGTGAGTCGCCGATCTCGCTCTGCGAAAATCCGAGCATCTCTTTCCAGCGGTCGGAGTAGTAAACGGTTCCGGCGCCGAGGTCCCACACCCACAATCCGTCGTTCGCGCCGCGCGCGGAAAGGGCGTAGCGCTCCTCGCTTTCGCGCAACGCTTCGAGCGTGCGGTTGTGTTCGAGCGCGTAGCGGATCGAGCGCTCCAGGATTTGCGAATCGATCTGCCCTTTCACCAGATAGTCAGCAGCTCCGGCTTTCATCGCGGCGATGTCGACTTCGCCGTCGCCCTGGCCGGTGAGCAGGATGATCGGACGCGTGCAACCGGCCACGCGCGCCTCGCGCAGAACTTCGAGTCCATCGTGCTCGCCGAGGCGGTAGTCGACGAGATAGACATCATGTTGACCATTGGCGATCGTGCCGAGGGCCTCGCCGAACGACGGGATCCAGTCGAGCGAGAAACGGGTCCGGCGGCTATCGGCGAGGAGATCGCGCGTCAGGACGTAATCGTCTTCATCGTCTTCCACCAACAGCACCCGGATTTCCCGAGCGTCCATCAACGGTGTGGCGCTCCCGAGGGAAGTTCGACGATTTCGATCCAGTAGCGGCCGATCTCTTTCATGACTTCGACGAGCGCGTTGAAGTGAACCGGTTTGGTGATGAATGAGTTCGCACCGAGGTCGTACGTGCGATAGATGTCCTCCTCGGCTTTTGAAGTGGTGAGGACGATGACGGGGATCCGGCGAAGGTTCGGATCAGCTTTGATCTCGCGCAGCGCTTCGCGGCCGTCCTTCTTCGGCATGTTG
>DATEZA010000051.1:0-5104 GCA_035255945.1 Thermoanaerobaculia bacterium | reverse complement strand
GGAATGGATGCGTGAACAACGCGCCGTCGACCACCGCGATCGTGAAACAGGGGAACGATCGATGAGACCCCGGTTCCTCTTGCTGTCTGCTGTCTGCTGTCTGCTGTCCGCCAGCGCGTTCGCCGCCACTCCCCACGTCGTCACCGAAAACAACGCCAGCTGCGACATCGGCACGTACGGCGCCGCGACGCTCCTCCTCCCGTACTTCGAAGTCGATCCGACGCAGCCGAGCACGAAAGCAGTGAACACGGTCTTCACCGTCATCAACACCTCGAAATCTCCGCAGCTCGTTCGCGTCACGATCTGGACCGACCTCGGATTCCCCGTGATGTGGTTCCCGATGTTCCTCACCGGCTACGACATGGAAACGGTCTCCATGTACGAGCTGATCGCGCGCGGTACGGTGCCGGTGACGTACTCCGGTCAGCCCGAAGGCGCAGCGTCGGCGTCCGACGATTCGAATCCGAATCATCTGCAGGACATGAAGTGCGCGCGCGTCGGCGGCTCGATGACCATCGAGTTCATTCAACGGCTGCAGAAGATCCTGATGAAGGGCGTTCGCGACACCGGCTGCCGCGTCGGACTCGAGCATCCGCACGCGACCGGCTACGTCACGATCGACGTGACGAACAGCTGCGACCTCACCAGCCCGATGGAGCCGGGCTACTGGAACAACACGGTCCTCTTCGACAACGTCCTGACCGGCGATTACGAGCGCGTGAATCCCGACGTGACGACCGGCAACTACGCGGGCGGTTCGCCGCTGGTGCACATCCGCGCGATACCCGAGGGCGGCGCGGCGTCGTCGACCGCGCGCGTGCCGATGCCGTACACGTTCTACGACCGCTACACGCCTGCCGATGCGAAGAAAGTCGATCGCCGGCAACCGTTGCCGTCGGTCTGGGCCGCGCGCTTCATCGAGGGCGGCGAGACCGGCTTCAAGACGAATCTGATGCTGTGGCGCGAAGGCGTCACCAACGCTACCGCCGACGAATGCGATTACGCGAAGAACGAGAAGCTCGCCGTGCGCGGACTGGTGCGCTTCGACGAGCACGAGAACGCGACGACCGTCGCCACGTCATCGCTCAGTTTCCCGCCGACCTCCGCCACATCATCGACCGCGAGCGTCTTCCCGCCGACGGCCGGCGCCGATCGCGGCGGCTGGTTCTGGATCTCGCTGGACAACGGCACGCGCTCGCGTCCGACCCAGAACTGGGTGACCGTGCAGATGTACGCCGAGGGACGGTACGGCGTCGATTTCGATGCGACGTGGCTGGCGAATGGGTGCACGACCGCGACGCCTGCCGCACCGTGACGCGCGATAACATCGCGCCCCATGAAGCTCGATCCGACCTCTGACGACTTCCGCGCCGCCGGCCACAAGCTCATCGACTGGATCGCCGACTACATCGATCACATCGATTCGTACGACGTGCTCTCGCGCGTGCAGCCGGGCGATATCGCGAAACAGTTTCCGAATGCGCCGTCGCGCGAAGGCCGCGACTACGACGCGCTGCTCGCCGATTTTCAGTCGAAGATCCTTCCCGGCGTCACGCACTGGAACCATCCATCCTTCTTCGCATACTTCTCGATCACCGGATCGCAGGCAGGCGTGCTCGCGGAGCTGCTCACCGCGGCGCTGAACGCGAACGGCATGCTCTGGAAAACATCGCCCGCGCTGACGGAGCTCGAGACCGTCACCCTCGGATGGCTGCGCGACGCGCTGGGACTTCCCGGCAATCTTTTCGGCATCATCAACGACACCGCGTCGATCAACTCCTACCTCGCCCTCGCCGCCGCCCGCGAGCACACAGGCCTCGGCATCCGCGCGGAGGGCATGACCGGACGCGATCTGCCGCCGCTGCGCGTGTATTGCTCGGAGCACGCACATTCATCGATCGACAAAGCCGCGCTGGCCCTCGGCTTCGGCATGACCGGCATCGTGAAGATCGAGACCGACGAGCAATTCCGGATGAAGCCCGAAGCGCTGGAGCGTGCGATCAAGCGCGATCGCGAGGCAGGCGCGCGTCCGACGGCGATCGTCGCGACGACCGGCACGACGTCGATCGCGTCGATCGATCCCGTGCGCGCGATCGGCGAGATCGCTGCGCGCGAAGGCGTGTGGCTGCACGTCGATGCGGCGTACGGCGGCTCGGCGACGATCTGTCCCGAATTCCGTTCGATGTGGGACGGCATCGAGCACGCCGATTCGATCGTCATCAATCCGCACAAGTGGCTCTTCACGCCGATCGATTGCAGCGTGCTCTACACGCGCAAGCCGGATGTGCTGAAGGAGACGTTCTCGCTCGTCGCCGAATATCTGAAGACGACCGATAGCGCGGAGATCAACTACATGGATTACGGCCTCCAGCTCGGCCGCCGCTTCCGCGCGCTCAAGCTGTGGATGGTGTTCGAGCACTACGGCCTCGATCGCATCCAGTCGATGATCCGTCAACATGTTGACTTCGCGACGCGCCTGGCCGGGGAGCTGCGGAAGAAGCCTTCGGTCGAGGTGCTGACGCAGAACCTGTCGGTGGTCGTGTTCCGCTTGCGCGAAGGCGACGACGCGACGATGCAGATGATGGAGAAGATGAACGCGACGGGCCGCCTGTTCGTCTCGCACACGAAGCTCCGCGGTCAGTACGCGATCCGCGTCGCGCTCGGGAATGGCGCGACGGAGTGGCGGCACGTCGAGCAGATTCTGGCGTTCTTGTAGCGGGTGTGTCATCCCGAGCGAAGTCGAGGGATCCCCTCCCGGTAGGGGATGCCTCGACTTCGCTCGGCATGACACGCGTTACGCGAACGACTCCAGCTTCGCATCAGGTCGCGACGGAGTGGCGGCACATCGAGCAGATTCTGGCGTTCATGTAGTGTGTGTGTCATCCCGAGCGAAGTCGAGGGATCCCCTTCCGACGGAGCGCGTCACGAGCCTCGGCAGAGGATGCCTCGACTTCGCTCGGCATGACACGGGTTACGCGAACGATTCCAGCTTCGCATCGCCCACGCCGTAAATCCCGCGCAGCTGCAAGGTCGCCACCGAGTGGCGGCACATCGAGCAGATCTTGGCGTTCTTGTAGTGTGTGTCATCCCGAGCGAAGTCGAGGGATCCCCTCCCGACGGAGCGCGTCACGAGCGCCGGCAGGGGATGCCTCGACTTCCCGCGGCATGACACGCGTTACGCGAACGACTCCAGCTTCGCATCAGGTCGCGACGGAGTGGCGGCACATCGAGCAGATTTTGGCGTTCTTGTGGTGTGTGTGTCATCCCCAGCGAAGTCGAGGGATCCCCTGCCGACGGAGCGCGTCACGAGCCTCGACTTCGCTCGGCATGACACTTGTTACCGCGCCGCGAGCAGCTCCAGCAGCGCCCGCCCGAACGACTCCAGCTTCGCGTCGCCCACGCCGTAAATCCCGCGCAGCTGCATCAATGTCGACGGCCGCACACGCGCGATCTCCCGCAAGGTCCGGTCATTGAAGATGACGTACGGCGGCACGTTGCGCTCGTCCGCTTCGGCGCGGCGCCAGTTGCGCAGCGCATCGAAGAGCGAGCGATCGACGCCTTCCCACGATTCGACCGGCAGCATGCGCCGCTCGCGGTCGCGCTCGCGCGTCTTCTTCGCCGGCGCGATCGGCTGGCGCAGCCGCACCTCGGCTTCGCCGCGCAGCACGTTGCGCGCGGACGACGTGAGCCGCAGCACCGGATAGTCGCCGTTGCTCTGCTCGAGGTAGCCCTGATTCACGAGCTGCCAGATCCAGTCGCGCACTTCGTTGCGGCTGCAGCCTTTGAGCAGGCCGTACGTCGACAGCGAATCGTGCGAGCGCTCGCGGATTTTTTCCGTCTTCTCGCCGCGCAGCACGGAGATCACGTGGCCGATGCCCCACGCCTGTCCGACGCGATAAACGCACGAGAGAATTTTCTGCGCGACCGTCAGCGCGTCCGGCACGTCTTCCGTTTCGCCGAGGCAGATGTCGCATGCGGCGCAGAACTCGCGGGAGTATTGCTGGCCGAAGTATTCCACCAGCGCGCGATGGCGGCACGCGGTGCCGGAGCAATATCGATCGATGTCGACGAGATGTTTGATCGCCGTCTGCACGTATTGCGGATCGGGCGCCGCGTCGTCGCTTCCGCGCTCGACCATCTGCTTCCAGAACACGACATCCGCGCCGGAGTAGAGCAGCACGCACTCTGCTTCCAGCCCGTCGCGGCCTGCGCGGCCGGTCTCCTGCTGGTAATGCTCGATCGACTTCGGCATCGCGGTGTGCAGGATGAAGCGCACGTTCGAGCGATCGATGCCCATCCCGAACGCCACCGTCGCGACGACGAGATCGGTCTTCTCCGTCGCGAACGCATCCTGCGCCGTGCGCCGCTCTTCCTGCGGCATCCCGGCGTGATAGCCGACCGCGTCGTAGCCCGACTTGCGCAATTTCGCCGTCAGCTCGTCGACATCGCGCCGGCGCATGCAGTAGATGATGCCCGCCTCGTGCTTGTGCCGGTCGACGACCTCGACGATCTGCTTGTACTCGTCGAGCTTCGGAAGAATGCGATAGGTGAGGTTCGGCCGGTCGAAATCGCCGACGAGCCGCAACGGATCGTGCAACGCGAGCTGCTCCACGATGTCGCGCCGCACCTGCGCCGTCGCCGTCGCGGTGTACGCGTGAAGCGATGCACCCGGAAATTCATCGCGCAGCGTCTTGAGCTGGCGGTATTCCGGACGAAAGTCGTGACCCCAGTGACTGATGCAGTGCGCTTCGTCGATGGCGAACGTTTTCGCGCCGGCGCGGCGGAGCAGTTCGCGAAACGACGGCATCGCCAGGCGTTCCGGTGAGACGAAGAGCAATTTCAGTTTCCCCTGCAGCAGGTCGCGCTCAATCGCGCGGTGGTCGAGCGATGTCTGCGAGCTGTTGATCTGCGCCGCCGTGACGCCGCATTCGAGCAGCCCGTCCACCTGGTCTTTCATCAGCGAGATGAGCGGCGAGACGATGACCGTCGGATGGTCCTTGAGCAGCGCCGGCACCTGGTAGCAGAGCGACTTTCCGCCGCCGGTCGGCATTACCACGATCGAGTCGCGCTCCTCGAGCGCGGCGGTCATCGCCTCCTGCTGCAG
>DATEZA010000050.1:0-9012 GCA_035255945.1 Thermoanaerobaculia bacterium | reverse complement strand
AATCGCCGCATTCAGCGCGAGCAGGTTCGTCTGCTCGGCGACGTCTTCAATGACGTTGAGGATCTTGCCGATGGCGACGGAGCGCTCGCCGAGGCGCGAGACGACGCTGTTCGACTCGTGCACCGACTTGCGAATCTGCTCCATCCCCTCGATGGTTTCGCGCACCGCCTTCATGCCCGATTCGGCAGCGTCGGCGACGGTCACCGCGAGGTCGTACGAGCGCGCGGCGTTGGTCTCGACCTGCGCGATCGATGCGGACATTTCGACCATCGACGACGACGTGTCGGTCACGAAGTTCGTGAGGTAGACGACGTTCTGATCGACCTCGTTGATCGACGTCACCATCTGATGGGTCGCCGATGCGGTCTCCTCGACCGAGCCCCACAAGGTGTCGGTGTGGCGGCTCACTTCTTCCATCGATGCAACCATTTCCAGCATCGACGACGACGTCTCCTCGGAGGACGCCGAGAGGGCCTCGACGTTGTCCGTGATCTTGCGAACGCCGCTGTTGAGCTGATCGATCGAAATGTAGGTCGTGTCGATGATCGAGCGCTGTTCGTCGACGCGATCGATGACCGTGCGCGAGCGCGAGCCGACGGTCTCGACGACCGATTTCAGTTTGGTCTGCGATGCCATCAGGCTCTTCACGGTGCGCTCGAGATTCGAGGCCATCGAGTTGAAGGCCTCGAAGAGATTGCCGATCTCGTCGTCGCGATCGACCTCGGTGCGTTGGGTGAGGTCGCCCTGCGCGATGCGGCTCGCGCTCGACACGAGCTCGAGGATCGGCCGGACGATGAAGCGCGAACCGAAGTACGCGGCGAGAATGGCCATCATCAGCGCGAGGATCGTCACGCCGATGTTCCACCACTTCAGCGATGCGATCGCCGCCTGCGCCTGCGATTCGTTGACCACGAGACGGAAGTAGCCTTTCGCGTGCGCGTTCAGGTCGGCGCGGTTCTCGGTGAACGGCATCACGAAGAGATGCAGACCGCCGCCGAGATCGACGCGCTGTTCCGGCACGAGCTTGCGATTGACGAGAAACGGGGGCGGCTCCGGCCTGCTCGCGGCGAGCGGCTTTCCGTCTGCGCCGACGAAATCGGCGTATTCGACGGCGTGGTTCTTCACCAGATCGCCGATGATCGATTTGAGGTCGTCGGTCAGTCCGAAGAGGACGTAGTAGCCGGCGGTCGATTCGACCGTTTCGGCGATCGCAGACCCCTGCTGCACGGTCTGGTCGGTCATCGCTTTCTTCACCGCGTACCGCTCGATGAGCAGGATGACGCTGGCGATGACGATCGTCTGCAACGCGAAGATGGCGATGAACTTCTCGCGCAAACCAAAGCGGGATTGGCTCTTCGACTGGTTGTCTGCGACGAGCATACGGACCGGCCGAAGTGTATCATCCGCCCATGCCGCTGATCCGCTGTCCGAAATGCGGCCAGGCGTACGACATCCCAGGCGTCATCGCGGTCCGGCTTCCCAACTCCATCGCTACGTGTCACTGCGGTGAATGGCTCGCCGGAAGCAAGGCGGCCGTCCTCGCGCGGATGCTCAATCCGCAGGAGATCAAGGAAGTCGACCTGCAGCCGTACCGGGTGGAAATGCCGGCCCTGCCGCACGAGCAGGGCGCCGTAGTCGGCGCGTCGGATCAACCGTTCGAGCCCCGAACCGTGCGCATCATCACCAGCGGCGTGAAGCAGCCGCTGAACGCGATCTTCACGATTTACGAGTACCCGCTGCTGGTCGGCCGCAAAGGCTGCCATGTGGAGATCGAAGGAGCGGAGCTGTCGATCCGCCACTTCTCGCTTTCGGTGCGCGGCAAGGATCTCGTCGTCCGCGATTTCGACTCGCACATGGGCACCTTCCTCGATGGTCAACAGGTTGACGAAGCTGTCCTCGGCGACGGCGTGCACATCATCCGCGCGGGCAATGCGGTGATCTCGGTCGAGCCGGTGAACGAGCTCGGACGCACCGTCGAGCCGATTCATCTCGAAGCCTCGGAGCTGGTGGACGAATCACAACTGGCGAAGACGCGGCGAGAGAGCGCGGCGCCGGCCGCGGCCGCCGGGCGCATCGTGCTGATCTGCATCGAAGGCGCGCTCAGCGGACAGGAGTTCGAGATCCCGCCGACCGGACTGGTCGTCGGCCGCGAAGGTCACGTGCGCGTTCCGGACGAGTTCCTCTCGCGCAAGCATTTCGAAGTCGCACCCGACCCGGAAGGCGTGATCCGCGTGCGCGATCTCGGCTCGCGGAACGGCACGTTCCTCAACACATTGCCTGCGACGAACACGAAAGTGCAGGCGGGGGACGAGATCCGGGCAGGGGTGAATCGGTTCCGGATCGAGCATCGGTGATTACCGACTTCCAAAATTACCCGTAGCCACCCATCCTTCCAGACCGCTATACTCCCGCAAATTTTCCGAGGGCAGCTATGAGCATTGTCGAGTACGCGGCAGCCCGCATTCTTTCCCCCTTGTCGGCGCTGCTGCAGAAGCCACTCTCCCTGGTCGATGCACACTCCCCCGAAGCGCGGCAGGCGTTCACGGTCCGCACTCCCATCCCACGCGTATCGGTCGTCGCGAACGACGGCAAACCGTTCACCGAAGAGCAGCGCATCCTGCTGCACGAGATCTTCGACGTGATCCGCACGGCCGAGGAAAATGACGCGCGGTTCCGCGAGCTGGAAAATCGGATGATGACGTTGCAGCGCGAGAATCTCGATCTCGTGGTGCGCAACCGCGTGCTCTCCGAGGTCACGACGCGCGACACGCTGACGGGCCTCTACAACCGCTGGTACGTGATGGAGAAGATCGAGAGCGAGATCAACCGCTCGCTCCGTCACAGCTCGCCGGTCTCGCTCCTCATGATCGACATCGATCACTTCAAGCAGGTCAATGACTCGTACGGCCACGCGGTCGGCGATCAGGTCCTGCAGACCTTCGGCAAGACGCTGCGCGACAGCTGCCGCGTGTACGACGTCCCGGGCCGTTACGGCGGCGAGGAGTTCTGCGTCGTGCTGCCGGAGACGCGCATGGGCTACACGCCGGTCGTCGCGGAGCGCATCCGCGCGCGGCTCGCCGAAACCCCGACGATCATCGGCGACGAGTCGATCATCGTCACCGCCTCGATCGGCGCCGCGGGTCTCGACTCGCCGCCTGAAGACGGAATCCTCAGTCCCTCCGCACTCATCGATCGCGCCGATCGCGCGCTGTACTCCGCGAAGAACCGTGGCCGCAACCGAGTCGAAATGTGGGACACCCAGCTGCTCGAGATCCCACCCGACACGGTGAATCATTGACCACGACCATCGCCCTTCATCCAAACGTCGAACGACTCATCACCACCATCACGACGCTCACCGGACATGAGGTCGCCCTCGAGTCCGGCGCTGCGTCCATCGGCGACGACAAACATCGCTGGGACGTGATCGGCACTGCCGGCGAACGTTACGGAGTGCTCTCCGTGCGCGCGCCGCAGCTCACCGATCCGCATCGCGCGCTCTACGCGAACCTTTCGCTGATGATCGCGCACGAAGCGGAGCTGCGCCGCGAGAAGCATGCACTCGAAGACCGCTTCCGCCGTCTCGATCAGCACGCCGCGGAGCTGGCGACGCAGCAGCACGCGCTCTCATCCGCCGCATACCGCGATTCGCTGACCGGCCTCTATCGCCCGTGGTACCTGCACGAGCAGATCCGGCTCGAGCTCGCGCGCGCGGCGCGCTACAAACGCGCGATCTCGATCGTGCTGCTCGATCTGGCGAAAGGGAGCAACGACCATCTGCTCTTCACATTCGCCGGACGCCTCACGAAGACCTGCCGCAACTCCGACATCGTCGCGCGCCTCGGCGCGACCGAGTTCTGCGCCGTGCTTCCCGACACCAACGCCGACGGCGCCACGCAACTGCTCGAGCGCCTGCGCGGCAAGACGCACATCGAGTTCGTGACGGGCAGCGTGACATTCACCGGCGGGGTCGATCAGCCGTTGACGACGGAGCAGTTGATCGAGGCGGCGAGGGGACACCTCTATCACGCTCGCAATTCGACAAGCTGAGAGCTTGTCGTACACGCGGCGACAATCGACAAGCTGAGAGCTTGTCCTACACGCCGCGGCGTGTGTAGGACAAGCTCTCAGCTTGTCCCCCTTAAAACTCGCAGAGCTCCGCGACCGCGGAGCGCAGCCTCATCACCCTTCGAAGCTGATGCGGCTGTCCGCCCCCTCCTCGAGGCGGCGGATCACATCGACATTCGCGAGCTCGATCGGCGAGAGCGACGCTTCCTTGAACGCGGGATCCGGTTTGTACCAGCCGAATGACGTGAAGTACTCGTTCAGCTCTTTGTCCTTGAACGTCCGTCCGTGCCGCGCATACACCTCGTTCCGCAGCCGCTTCAGATCCTCGGTGAATAGACCTTCGAGCATCGACGGCTCGATGTTCTTCGTCGCCAGCGCATCGTGCAGCTCGCGCTCGCGCGCGGAGATCACCTCGACGTTGTTCAACTGCAGTTTCGTCAACACCGGCTGCTTTTCCGCCGGCGTGTACCAGTCGTAGCCGGCGAACCAGTTCGCGAGCCATGCCGATTTGAACGACCAGCCGCGCCGCGCGTAGATCTCGTTGCGCAGCAGACGCAGCTCGTGCAATCCGACGCCGTCGAGCATCGCGGGCGTGATCGGTTTGTCGAGATACGCGGCCATGTCGCCCGGCAGCAGCACGACCTTGCGCTGCTTCTTCATCGCCGACTCGATCACCGCCATGTTGTGGCGCTCGGTCGCGCTCAGCGCTTTCGCGTCGTACTTCTTCGCCTCATACCAGTAGCGATCGCCGAAGTAGCGCTGCAGCGTCGGCGAGTCCTCGAATGTCTTGCCGTGAATCGCTTCGATCTCCGCAAGCATTACGCGCAGCTCGACGCCGCTGTGCTCGCCGAGCTTCTCCTCGGTCAGCTCGCGCGTTTGCCACCAGCGCATGTCGCCGGGCTCGACGTGCTCGTGATGCTTCGCCTCCGCTTCGCGAATGAGATCGAGGCTGCGCCGATCGTCATCCGTCAGCTCGTCGTTCGTGTAATCGCGACTCGGCTTGTACCAGCTCTGCGCGCGCAGATGGCGATCGATGTCTTTGTCGGTTCCGAAGATCCGGCCGTGCCGGCCGAAGACTTCGCCGCGCATCAGTCGCAGCTCGGCGAGCGATTTGTTCGACAGGTCAGCCGGAGTGAGCAGCGCGAGCAGGAGGACGAACAAACTCATGGAACAAGGGTAGCGCGTATGATTTTCGAATGCTTTACCGCTGCCGGATTCCGAAGCCTCCGCTGTCGGAATTCGTCGATCAGATCTGGCTCTACTCCGGCTACAGCGTGCCGCACAAACAGGAGCGGCTGATGCCGACCGGCACGATGGAGCTGGTGTTCGATCTGACACTCGGCGTTGCGGTGCTCGCAGGCGTGCACTCGGAACCGACGATCATCGACACCGGCTACGAGATGCGCATCCTCGGCATCCACTTCCGTCCCGGCGGCGCCTTCCCGTTCCTCGGTATGCCCGCGTGCGAGCTGCACAACGAGACAGTGCCGCTCGATGCGATCTGGGGCAGCGCCGCGGAGCTCGTGCGCGAACAGATCCTCGCCGCGCCCGACGATGAAATGCGCTTCGACATTCTCGAGCGGACGCTCATCCGCCGCGCATCACGCCTGCAACGTCACCGCGCGGTCTCGCACGGACTCTTCCGCCTCGGCAATCCAATCGCTATTTCAGCTGTCGTCGAAGAAACGGGATTGAGTCAGCGCCGATTCATTCAGTTGTTCGATGACGAAGTCGGCCTGACGCCGAAGCTCTACGCCCGAGTCGTGCGATTCCAGCGCGTGCTGAAGCTGGTGCATCCGACGAATGAGATCGACTGGACCGATGTCGCGCTCGCATGCGGCTACTTCGATCAGTCGCATCTCATTAACGACTTCCGCGCGTTCGCCGGAATCACGCCGGGCGAGTACGCGGCGTTCAGGACCGAGCACCTCAATCACGTGCCGGTGATCTGACGTCAAATTTTTCCAATACGCGGCCGCGCCGGATCGCCATATTGGCCGCAAAAGGAGAGGCACATGGAAAACGTCATTCCGTATCTGATCGTGAAGGGCGCGGCGAGCGCGATCGACTTCTACACGAAGGCATTCGGCGCAAAGGAAGCCTTCCGCATGGAGGACGGCGGCCGCATCGGCCACGCCGAGATGATGTTCGGCGAGTCGAAGATCATGCTCGCCGACGAACACCCCGAGCTCGGCTACCTCGGTCCGCAGGGACGCTCCCCCGTGACGCTGGTGATCACGACGAAAGAGTGCGACGCGATGTTCAACCAGGCCGTCGCCGCCGGCGCGAAAGTCGAGCGCGAGCCGAAGGACCAGGAGTACGGCGAGCGCAACGCCGGGGTGATCGATCCATTCGGGCACACGTGGTATTTCTCGCAGCACCTCGGCTGAGTTGCATTCGCGCGGCGAATTTCTGCGTATATGCACGTAGATGACGCTGATCGCGAGTGAAGTCGAGATCGAGGGGCCGGATCCGCTGGCTCGTGCCCGGTCGGGAGACGGCGACGCATTCGCCGAGCTGCTGGCCGAGCACGAGTCGATGGTCTACAGCCTCGCCTATCACTTCTTCAACGATCGCGAGCGCGCCGCCGACATCGCGCAGGACGTCTTCCTGCAGCTCTACCGCAGCCTGCGCGACATCGACTCGCATTCGCACCTCGTGCACTGGCTGCGGCAGGTGACGACGCGCCGCTGCATCGATCAGTTGCGGCGCCGCAAAGGATTGCGCGCCGTCCCGATCGATGAAGTCGAGCATCTCGCCACGCCCTGCGGCGATCCGACGCTCGGCCGCGCGCTGCGCCAGCTCGTCGCCACACTCCCGGAATCACAACGGCTCGTCGTCACCCTGCGTTACCAGGAAGGACTCGGGCCGGAAGAAATCAGCCGCGTCGCCGGCATGCGGCTGAACACGGTCAAAAGCCATCTCCACCGCGCGCTTCGCTCGCTGCGGCGGATGCTGGAGGAACGATGAACCTCGACGAAGAACTGAAGCTCGCATTGCGGCGGAAGGAACCGCCGCCTCGATTTCGCGACCGCGTCCTCGCGGCGACGAAACAGCGTCCGCGAAAAATATGGCGCCCGCTCGCCGCGGCTGCGCTGCTCACGCTGGTCATCGGCGGGACGACGGCGCGCTATGTCGAGCAGCGGCGCGAAGGGGAGCGCGCGAAGGAGCAGGTCCTCCTCGCGCTCCGCATCACCAGTCAGAAATTGCACGACACCCGTGAGCACATCCACGAACTTTCGAAATGAGGCCGACATGCGCAAAACACTCTTCGCACTCCTGATTCTCGCCATGACTGCGCCGCTGCACGCGCAGAGACTCACCATCGACATCCCCGGACTCGCTGACAAAGCGAAGGAAGTCGTCGACATCACGCTCGACTCGCAGATGCTGCGGCTCGCGTCGAAGTTCCTTTCCGCCGGCGACAGCGACGAGCGCGCCGTGAAGGCAATCGTCTCGAAGCTCGAAGGCATCTACGTCCGCAGCTACGAATTCGACAGCGAGCACGCATACGATCCCGCGGTGCTCGACAAGGTCCGCGCGCAGCTCGGACCGTCGTGGAAGAAGATCGTGAACGTCCGCGGCAGGCAGGAGAACTCGGAGATCTACTTCGACATGCGTGCCGGGAGCGATCAGCCGGTGGGCCTCGTCGTCATCAGCGCGGAGCCGCGGGAGCTGACGATCGTGAACATCGTCGGCCCGATCGATCTCGATCAGCTGTCGCACCTGGAAGGCGAATTCGGCATTCCGCACATGTCGAAGAAAGGCGCGAACGACCATGAATAAGCGCTCGCTGATCGCCATCTCGCTGCTCGTCACGCTGCCGCTTTACGCCGACTTCGGCGCGATCGAGCGCGCACTGCGCGCGAAGATGGGCCGCCCGACGTGGATCCCCGGACTCGGAATCGCGCGCCTCGCCTCGAACATCGTCCATCCGGAAGGAGTGCACGATTTCCAGCTCGCCGTCTTCGAGCATGGCCGGATGGACGGCGAAGAGGCCGCGCAGCTCATGTCGCGCGAAGCGGTCGGCTTCACGCAGCTCGTGCACGCGCGCTCGCGCCACGAGTGGACGTTCATCTACTCGCGGCCGGGCAAGGGAGATCGCGTGGAGCTGCTGATCCTGACGAGCGATCGCGACGAGACGGTGCTCGTGCGCTGCGACCTCGACGCCGAGGCGTTCGGGCGATCGATGGATCGGCCGGAGAGACTCGCCAGCGTCGGCCGCTGATGGAGTGCGGCGGCTTGCCGCCGCCCTCGGATTGCGCAAGCTTGCTTGCGCCGGTTGATGCGCGGCAGCAAGCGGCGTTACGGCGTCAACGCTTCGCTCCCCGGCATCAAGAGCACTTCGTTGCCGTTGATCGTGAAGTCGATGCGCTCGGGGACGTTGTCCTTGTGCCGGATCATGAACTCCGACAGCTCGTCTTCGATGTGCCGCTGAATCGCGCGGCGCAGCGGACGGGCTCCGGAGTTCGACTCTTCCTCCGCACGCTTGAGCAGCCAGTCGATGACCGAGTCGTCGATCGCGATCTGCACGTTCTTGTGCACGAGCGCCTGGTTGACGTCGTCGACCAGCAGCCGGCAGATCTGCCGCAGCTCGCTCTGCGTGAGCGGGTTGAAGATGATGATGTCGTCGATGCGGTTGATGAACTCCGGCGAGAACTCTTTCTTCAGTTCCTGATGAATGAGCTGCTCGGCCGACTTCTGATCGCCTTCCGCCGTCTTCTCGCGGAAGCCCATGTGGCCCTTGGTGGTGAGGAACCGCGTGCCGAGGTTGCTGGTCATGATGATCAGCGTGTTGCGGAAGTCGACGGTGTTGCCGAGCGAGTCGGTGAGGATGCCGTCCTCGAGGATCTGCAGCAGGATGTTCGCGATATCCGGGTGCGCTTTCTCGATCTCGTCGAGCAGCACGACGCTGTACGGATTGCGCCGCACGCGCTCGGTGAG
>DATEZA010000049.1:0-17930 GCA_035255945.1 Thermoanaerobaculia bacterium | reverse complement strand
CCCCGCCGCGCGGGGCGAAGGTCAAGAGGGCGAGGAGCACTGCGAGTGGTGCGACGATCGCGGCGAAGTTCGGGCGGATGTAGCTGGGGAACAGCCGCGAAAAGTCGGAGTGATAGAGCGTCGAGAGATATTCGCCAACGTTGTTCTCGCCGTTCGCGATGTGGAAGAGACTCCACGGTCTCGCGATGCCGTGCAGCGCGATGCCGAATGTCCAGATCACGATCGGTGCGAGCCACGCGCGGGCGCTGCGAACCTGCTCGTAAAGCGCGGCGGCACCGAGGGCGAGGACCGGCATCAGAACGACGATGTAGCGCAGCGGCGGCGACCAGCCGCCGTGCCATTCGGCGCGCGGCAGCAGCGTGAGCACATAGATTAAGGATGCGATCGCGCCCAGCCGGAAGCCTTCGGGCATCGAGCGCCAGTGCGCGAATGCGACGATGCCGAGGAGGTAAAGCGGCGCCTGGAACGCGATGCCGGCGGCGCCGTCGAGCATCAGGCCGAAGAGCCCTTTGACGTACAGCATCGGCGCGACCGGCACCAGCTCGCGCAGCGTGTGCACGTTCGTCGCGCTGCCGGAGATCAGCCAGACCACGAGCAGCGGAATGGCGAGCATCGCCGCCGCGATCGCCGCGCGCTTGCGGTCGCGCACGATGAACGGCAGCAGCATCACCGCGAGCAGCATGAAGCGCAGCTTGAGCAGCACCAGCGCGAAGAGCGCGGGGATCCAGCGCTGCGCGCGACGCTGACGGATTCCGCGAATCGCTTCGACAAAGCAGAACGCCGCGGGCACTTCGGGCCAGATCCGCACCGCGTAAAAAAGAATGGGCGGACCGAAGACGATCAGCGGCATCAGCGCGCGGATCGTCGCGTCGGAGATCCCTTCGTCCTCGAACCAGCGCACGAGCGAACGGACGAGCAGCACGCCGAACAGCGCGATCGTCGCGATGGCGCCGGGAAGTCCGAAGAGCATGTAGCCCGGCACCATCACCAGCGGGAGGAACGGCTCGTGCCGCGAGTACTGCTCGCCGTGCGGGCCGGTCGGATCGCCGAGCTGCGGGACGAGATCGGGACGGCCGGTGTCGGTGTGCGCGATGTCGCGGTACTGGTTCGCGAGGTCGAGGTCGTGATCGTGCACGATCGATTCGGTGACCAGCAGGTAGAACGGCTCGTCGCCGTCGATCGGCGTCTGCAGTTGCGTCGGCAGGACGAGCGCGTAGACGACGACCGCCGCGATGGTGAATCGCGTGGCCAGGCTCATTCGAATGCCTCGATTTGCAGCAGGGCGTTCTTCGGGAGCTGCGGATTCACGGCGATGCGGATCGACTTCACTCCGTACGGCAGCGGGATGCGCGTCGCGCCGTCGATCCACGCGGACCAGCCGTAGTCGCGGATCTTTCCGGCCGGATCGCACGGATAGCAGTTGCGCGAGGCGAAGAACTGCTCGCGGCGCATGAAGCCCCAGTCGGAGGCGATGACCGGCCTGCCGTTCATCCAGCCGAGGATCGTGTTGCAGGGGAGTTTTTGCGTGTTTGCGCCGGAGACGATCAGGGCTTCGGCGTGCTCGGGAACGTCGATGGTCATCGTGGTGCCGGGTTTGAGGGCGTAGCGCAATTCGAGGCGCTGACCCTGCCGCGGCGGGTGAACGAACGCGCGCCAACCGCGGGCAACGATGCCGCTCCATGGGAAGAAGACGAGGAGCAGCGCGAACGCCGGCGCGTTCCAGCGAATGCGTTTCAGCCGGAACGCGGCGAGGATAGCCAGGGCGAAGAGCACGATCGCGATTTTGATCGGCCAGGCGGGCGCGTAGAGCGCGAGGAGCACCGCGAAGTTCACGCCGTTCATTACGTATGCGACGGCGACTGCGCCGGTGAGGATGATCAGCTCGCGCCAGATGACGACGTTGGTGAAGGGGATCCAGCGGAGGATGAGGATGGCGAGCAGCGTGATGAAGGCAGGGCCCCTCGCCCCTGGCCCCTCTCCCCGCGAGCGGGGCGAGGGGAACTGTGAGACGAACGCCAGCGCTACCACGATGGCGATTGCGAGCAGGCGCGTGGGCTCATCGAAGAAAACATTTTCGGCGACGATCAGCAGCGGCACGCCGATCGCGACCCATGGCCGCCACACCGACAACGCGACGATCACCACTGCGAGAAACGGCAGGGCGCGATCGATCGGCGTGCCGAACGCGACTGCAAAAAAGCACGCAATCGCAGCGGCGATCGCCGCGCCGATCGCGATCAGGAGCGTTCGTTTATCGGGCACTCAGCGCTGCCTGCGTCGGATCCCGCACGAAATCGGGATCGAAGCCTTCGAGCGTCTCCGGCGTGATCGTCGCGCGATAGATCAGCCGCGCATCGCCCTTCAGCCGCACGTCGTGCAGCTCCGAGCCGGAGAGCGTGAACGACACCTCGACCGTGATCCCGCTTCGCGTCAGCACGTTCACCGGCGTCCGCACTTTGCCGAACAAAGCACTTGTCGCGACCGAGGCCACGACTCCGGAGCCGCAGGCGAGCGTCTCCGCTTCGACGCCGCGCTCGTACGTCCGCACCTCGATCGATCCGGAGTCGCGCACCACGACGAAGTTCACGTTCGCGCCGGCCGGCGCGAGGTCGCGATGCATCCGGATCGCGCGCCCGAGCGCCTCGATCTGCTGCGACCACAACTCGCCCCGCAGAAAGATCACGTAATGCGGCACGCCGACCGTGATGAAGCTCCCCTCGATCCGCGTGCTGCCGATCTCGAGCACTTTCCGCGCTTCGAATCCGCGCGGCGACGGCAGCGTGAGCATCACCACGTTCCCCTCCCCCACCTCCGCCCCGATCACCCCCGCCTCGGTCTCGATCGTCATCCGCCGCGGCGCGATCACGTTCAGGAACGCGAAGCGGGCGGCGCAGCGGGTGCCGTTCGCGCAGAAGTCGGCCTGCGATCCGTCGGAGTTGAGGTAGCGCATGCGGAACGTCGCTTTGGCCGAGGTCTCGATGAGGATGAGTCCGTCGGCGCCGACCGACAAACGACGCGTGCAGATGCGGCGCGTCAGCTCGGTCGCGTCGGCGATCCGGCCCGACCGATTGTCGATCACCACGAAGTCATTGCCGGCCCCGGCCATCTTCGCGAACGCGAGCGGATCTTGTTTTGTAACAGCCACTTGGCCGCAGCCTCTCAGCGGAAATATTCACTTCGCGCGGCGGTTTCCCACCGGCGGTTCGTATTCTCGCACGCCGTGAGCCAATGCGCGCGTAACGAGGGCCGTCGTAAGTCCGTCGAAATCTCGGAGGCTTGACCTGATGATGTCCGCTCGCATTGCGGCTGCCGTGACCGCGGCCGCGCTTCTCCTCCCCATCACCGCCATCGCCCAGCAGAAAAAGCCGCAGGGAGAACCGCAGCGGCTCGTCGAAACGATGGACGTTCGCGTCATCAACATCGACGTCGTCGTCACCGACCGCAAAGGGAACGTGATCCACGGCCTGAAGAAGGGCGACTTCGAGATCGTCGAGAACGGGATTCCGAAGCCGGTCTCGAACTTTTACGAAGTGATCGGCGATAAAGCGTTGAGCACCGACGAGACCCCCGCGCCGGCAAATGCAACGACGACCACCACGCCGGTGCAGACGCAGGTGCAGGTCGATCCCGACGCCATGCGCCGCCGCATCATCTTCTTCATCGACAACCTCTCCCTCGCTCCGTTCAACCGCAACCGCGTCTTCTCGCAGATGAAGGATTTCGTGAAGACGGTGATGCGTCCCGGTGACGAGGCGATGATCGCCACGTTCAACCGCTCGATGAAAGTCCGCGTGCCGTTCACGCGCGACCCGATCCAGCTGATCCAGATGCTTGACGTGATCGCCGGCGAGTCGGCCATGGGCGGCCAGAATCGCAGCGACCGCAACCAGGTCCAGTCCGAGATCCGCGATGCGTCGTCGTTCGAAGACGCCGTCGCTTCGGCGCGCGCGTACGCACAGTCGGTCGACCACGATCTCCGCCAGTCCTCCGAATCGCTCAACGCGCTGATGTCGACGCTCGCCGGCGTCGAAGGGAAGAAGATTCTCGTGCTGACATCGGAAGGTTTTCCGCTGCAGCCGGGCCGCGACGCATTCGCGTACATCGACGATCAGGCCACCCAAAAAGGCTGGCAGGGGAACACCGCGCTCATGGAAGGGATGAGCTTCGACGCGACGTCGGTGATTCAGGGCGTCGCGAAGAACGCGAACGCGAACGGCATCACGCTCTACACGATCCACGCAGGCGGTCTGCAGGTCGGCGGCGAGAACAGCGCGGAGAATTCGCGTCCGACATCGATGCTGGTCTCGACCGCCATCGAGCAGAACACGGTCGATTCGATGCAGCTGATGGCCGACATGACCGGCGGCATCGCCTCGGTGCAGACGAACAACTTCAAGCTCGCCTTCAACAACATTCAGCGCGATCTCGACTCGTACTACTCCCTCGGCTACCGCGCCGCGAACACGGAGCGCGTCGATCGCCAGCGCGCGCTCGAAGTGCGGCTGAAGAACAATCCGCGCAATCAGTACATCGTCCGCGCGCGCCAGTCGTTCGTCGAGAAGTCGACGTACGCCGAGATGAGCGATCGCGTCATCGCCAACCTGCTCTACTCGTCGAAGGCGAACGACATGCACGTGCTCATGCGCATGGCCCGTCCGATCCCGACCGACGACGAGCTGTTCCGCGTGCCGGTCGAAGTGCAGATCCCGATGGAGAGCATCACCCTTCTGCCGCAGGGCGAAGGCCAGTACGTCGGCGGCTTCGATGTGTACGTCGTCGTGGGCAACAAGGACGGCGACATGTCGGATGTCGCGCGCAAGACGCACCAGATCACCATTCCGAAGGAAGACTGGGAGAAGACGAAGGGCAAGTACTACACGTACACCCTCGACCTGCTGATGGAGCCGGGTCTCAATCGCGTATCGATCGGCGTGATCGATTCGATCTCGAGCGTATCGGGATTCGCGAAGGACCAGATCATCGCGCAGGATCTGCGATAAGCGCGTCGTGCGCCTGCTCCTCACCCTTCAATACCTCGGCACCCGCTACGCCGGCTGGCAGACGCAATCGAATGCCACCGGCGTCCAGCAGGTGATCGAGGAAGCACTCGCAACGATCTTCGGCTCGCCGGTGCGCATTCACGGCGCCGGCCGCACCGACGCCGGCGTGCACGCGGCCGCGCAACGGGCGCACTTCGACGCCCCCTTCACGATCCCGCCGCGCGGACTCCTCCTCGGCATCAACCAACTCCTCCCGGCCGGCATCCGCGTGATGCGCGTGGAAGAAGTCGCGGACGACTTTCACGTGCGCTTCTCCGCCACATCGAAGACGTACGCGTACCGCATCTGGAACGCCGAAGTCGCGGACGTATTCGCGGCGGAGACGCATGCGCATGTCGCGAAGGCGCTCGATCACATCGCGATGCATGACGCCGCGCAACTGCTGCGCGGCGAGCACGACTTCGCGATCTTCACTGTTGCGGACCCCGAGGTGAGCTCGACGGTGCGGACGATCTCGCGGATCGAGGTGGAGCGGGAGGGCGCGGCGATCACGCTCACCGTCACCGCGGATGGCTTCCTTCGCTACATGGTCCGGCGCATCGCGGGCTCGCTGATCGAGATCGGACGGGGCAAATTCGAGCCTGCGCGGATCTTCGACGAAGCGCGGTGGACCGCTCCGGCGAAGGGGCTGATGTTGATCCGCGTCAGCTATTAACAAATTACCGCTTGCCAAACAGGCGCGTCACTTGCACCGGCGTCGGCGCGGAGGAAACACACCATGCGCCGGCATCTCTTGATCGCCATCCTGGCACTACTGTTCATTCCCGACACCACCTACGCCCTGACGAAATCGGACTTCCATGACGCGATGCGCAAGCTGTGGGAAGACCACGTCACGTGGACGCGGCTCTACATCGTCAGCGCGGTTGGGAATCTGCCCGACAAAGACGCGACGACGCAGCGTCTGCTGCAGAACCAGACCGACATCGGCAACGCCGTCGCGCAGTTCTACGGCGCGGACGCCGGCACGAAGCTGACTGCGCTGCTGCGCGATCACATCCTGATCGCCGCCGACATCGTCACCGCGGCGAAGGCGGGCGACAACGCGAAGGTCGCGGCATCGAACAAGCGCTGGCACGACAACGCCGCCGAGATCGCCACGTTCCTGCACGGCGCGAATCCGAAGAACTGGCCGCAGGCGACGCTACAGACCGCGATGAACATGCATCTCGATCAGACGCTCGACGAAGCGACGCATCAACTGAAAGGCAACTACGCCGCGAGCGTGCAGGACTACGAGCACATCGTGCAGCACATCCTCGGTATGGCCGACGTGCTGAGCGACGGCATCGTCAAGCAGTTCCCCTCGAAGTTCAGTGGCAAGTGACGGTATCATCGCGGCTCGCGATGATCGACCTGCGAAAACTGGCAGAACCGGGCTCGATCGAAGAGTCGTTACTCGAAAAGATCGACCTGAAACGGCTCCCGCGTCACGTTGCCGTCATCATGGACGGCAACGGACGCTGGGCAAAATCGCGCAACCTTCCGCGTGTGGAAGGCCACCGCGCCGGCATCGCCTCGGTGCGTGAGATCGTCGAGACCGCGGCGCGGCTCGAGCTCGGCGTCATGACGCTCTACGCGTTCTCCGTCGAGAACTGGAAGCGTCCGCGCTACGAAGTCGCCACGCTCATGATGCTGCTCAAGGAGTACCTGCGCAAAGAGCTGGCGACGCTGATGGAGAACAACATCCGCTTCATGCCGATCGGCCGCATCGAAGGGCTCGATCCGTCCGTGCAGCGCGAGCTGCGATACGCACAGGAGCAGACGGCGAAGAACACCGGCCTGCTGTTCCAGATCGCGCTCAACTACGGCGGACGCGCGGAGATCGTCGACACCGTCAATCGCATCATGGCCATCCTCCGAGAGAAGGAGATGAGCGACGCGGTCATCGACGAAGCGTTCTTCGGCGATCACCTCTACACCGCGAACGTCGACGATCCCGATCTCCTGATCCGCACCAGCGGCGAGCTGCGCGTATCGAACTTCCTCCTCTGGCAGATCGCCTACGCCGAGATCCACGTGACGAAGGTGCTCTGGCCCGACTTCCGGAAACAACATCTCTTCGAGGCGATCATCGACTTCCAGTCGCGCGAGCGCCGCTACGGCGGAGTCGAGCCGCGCGATTCGGAAATGTTCATCGAACAGACAGCGGACAGCAGACAGCAGACGGCAGACCGGAACCGCCAATGACGCCATGAAATACACGCGCGAGCTCACGACTCTCGTCGCGGCCCCCTTCGCCATCTGGGTCATCGGCTGGTCGCACGAATACGTCTTCGACGCGACCATCGCCCTGGTCGCCGGCCTCGCGCTCTACGAATTCCTCATCCTCGGCGAGCGCAAGGGCTACCGCGTGCCGAAGACGATCTGCATCGCGGTGATGCTCTTCATCGTCGGCGCGTTCGTGCTCGAGCCGATCTCGGTGGAGATGGGCGTCTTCATCGCGCTGCTGCTGATCCCCGCGTCGTACGTCTTCAACAGCGGCAACATGCTCGAGGACTCGCTGCCGTCGAGCGCGATCGCGGTGATGTCGACGCTCTACGTCGGCATGCTCGGCGGCTCGCTCATCCGCCTGCGCAACGACTTTCCGCTCGACGGACCGAAGCTCGTCTTCTTCCTGCTGATCGTCGTCTGGCTCGGCGATTCCGGCGCGTACTACGTCGGCAGGACGTTCGGCAAACACCGTCTCTCGCCGCGCATCAGTCCGAAGAAAAGCATCGAAGGTTTCGCCGGCGGGATCGCGACGTCGTTCATCGCCGCGATCGTCATCCACTTCACGTTCTTCCCGCGCTTCCCGCTCGTGCACGCCGCGATCTGCGGAATCGTGCTGTCGATGGCCGGCGTTGTCGGCGATCTGGCGGAGTCGATGTGGAAGCGCTCCGCTGCCGTGAAGGACTCCGGGACGCTGATCCCGGGACACGGCGGATTCCTCGACCGCTTCGACTCGATCTTCTTCACCGCGCCGCTGCTGTATGTGTACTGGGTGCTGATCCAGAACGGCTTCACCACCCTGCGCATCATGTCCGCATGAAACGAACCGACCACCGGAGTGCGGCGGCCATGCCGCCGCTCAAAACAACCGCGGCCATGCCGCGGTTGCGCGACGGCATGGCCGCCGCGAAGAGAATCAGCGGCGGCATGGCCGCCGCACTCCAGCTCGTCGAACAGGTCGAGCGCCATCGTCCCGAGCTCGACCATCGGAGTGCGGCGGCCATGCCGCCGCTCAAAACGACCGCGGCCATGCCGCGGTTGCGCGACGGCATGGCCGTCGCGAAGAAAATCAGCGGCGGCATGGCCGCCGCACTCCAGCTATGAAACGAATCTCCATTCTCGGCAGCACCGGCTCGGTCGGCCGCTCCACTCTGGCGGTCGTCGACGCATTCCCCGACGACCTCCGCGTCGTCGGACTCGCTGCCGGCGGCAACATCGAGCTCCTCGCCGAACAGGTCGAGCGGTATCGGCCCGAGCTCGTCTCCGTGCGCAGCGCGGACGACGCGGAGCGGCTCCGTGCGCGGGTAAACGTCGAAGTCGTGAGCGATCCGTGCGAGATCGCGTCGATGGATTCCGCCGATGCGGTCATCGCCGCGATCGTCGGCGCGGCCGGTATCGCGCCGGTCCACGCCGCATTGAAGGCGGGCAAGCGCGTCGGCATCGCGAACAAGGAAGTGCTCGTCGCCGCGGGCGATGTCATGACCCGCACCGCGCGCGAGCATGGCGGCGAGATCCTCCCGGTCGACTCCGAGCACAACGCCGTCCATCAGGCACTCCGCTGCGGCGTCCATCCGGAAGTACAGCGCATCATCCTTACGGCATCGGGCGGCCCGTTCCTTCGCCGCGATCTCGCCACCTTCGGCGACGTCAGCATCGAAGCCGCGCTCGCGCATCCGACCTGGAAGATGGGAAACAAAATCTCCATCGACTCGGCGACGATGATGAACAAGGGCCTCGAGGTCATCGAGGCGCATCACCTCTTCTCGCAGCCCGCCGACGCGATCGACATCCTCATTCACCCGCAATCGATCGTGCACTCGATGGTCGAGTTCATCGACGGCTCGCTCATCGCGCAGCTGTCGACGACCGACATGAAGTTCCCCATCCAGTACGCGCTGCTCTATCCGGAGCGCGTCACCGCGCCGTTCGCGCGCCTCGATCTCGCCAGGATCCGCACGCTCGATTTCTTCCCCGTCGATCCGGAGCGCTTCCCCGCCGTCGGCCTCGCGTACGCCGCCTGCCGCGAAGGCGGGTCGATGCCCGCCGTGCTCAACGCGGCCAATGAAATCGCGGTCGAGCGCTTCCTGGCGGGAGAACTTCCCTTTACCGGAATCGTAGAAATGGTGAGCCGCGTGCTCGACAAACATTCCGGCCACGTTGCGCGTATCGAAAGTGTCGATGATGCGTTGCACTGGGATGCGTGGGCCCGCAATGAAGCGCGCGGAATCGATGTTGCAGTCAGACGCTGAAAAATGTCGACCATCCAAGATCTTCTCCATAGCAACCTCGTCGCCGTCATCGTCGTCCTCGGTGGACTGATCTTCTTCCACGAGGCAGGACATTTCCTCGTGGCGAAGGCGTTCAAGGTCCGCGTGCTCGTCTTCTCCTTCGGTTTCGGTAAGCGCCTCTTCGGCTTCCAGGCCGGCGGCACGGACTATCGGATTTCGCTGATCCCGCTCGGCGGATACGTGCGCATGGCCGGCGACAATCCGGAAGAGAACACCCCCGCCAATCCCGACGAGTTCCTCTCCAAGGCGAAGTGGCAGCGCTTCCTCATCCTCTTCGCCGGACCGTTCATGAACCTGTTGATCGCCGTCGGCATCTTCGCCGCCGTCGACATGGTCGGCATCGAGCAGCGCAAGATCTCCTCGGTCATCGGCGATGTGGTTCCGAACGATCCCGCGGCGAAAGCGGGACTGCGCGGCGGCGACCGCATCGTCTCCATCGACGGCGACGCGATGAACGATTTCGACGACGTGAAGCTCAAAGTCAGCACGCACGCCGGCACTCCGCTGCACGTCACGTACGTGCGCGCCGGGCAGACGATCACCACGACGCTCACCCCTCGCCGCGAAGAAAGCGACTTCGGCCCGGTCGGACTGGCCGGAATTCATCCGCTCGAAGAGCCGGTGATCGGCCGCGTCTTCCCGAATTCGAAAGCCTCGAAAGCGGGCATGCGCACCGGCGACCGCATCGTCGCAATCAACGGCAAGCCGATCGTCGGATACGCCGAATTCGAGACGGCGATCCTGAAGTCGAAAGGTGCAGCGATCGCCCTCGATCTCCAGCGCGGCGCGGCGGCGTACCACACGACCCTCGGCGCGCAGCCGCTGAAAGAAAACGATCCCGATCCGTACCGCGGCTTCCTGCCGCCGACCACGATTCGCAAGTTCACGTTCGGCGCAGCGATCGCCGACAGCCTGCAGCAGAACTGGAAGATGCTGAAGCTCGCCGGCGAAGCGGTGCATCGCCTCTTCACCGCGCAGGGCTCGGTGAAGGAGCTCAGCGGACCGCTGCAGATCGCGCGCATCTCCGGCGAGATGTTCCGCCGCGGCTGGGTCCCCACCGTGCTGCTGATGTCGATGATCTCCCTGCAGCTCGGCATCATGAACCTGCTCCCGATTCCGGTCCTCGACGGCGGCCACATCATGGTCCTGCTGGTCGAAGGTGTCGTCCGCCGCGATCTCTCGATGCGCGTGAAAGAGCGCATCCAGCAGCTCGGCTTCGCACTGCTCGCCGCATTGATGATCGTCGTGATCTACAACGACATCCTCGCCGAGATCGTACGGCTGAAGCGGTGAGCACTGTCCGCTCCCGGACACCCGAATCCCACATCCGCACCGCGCTGAGCGCGTAAATCGCGCTTCGCTCTCACACGTGCATTGGCTCCCCGATTGCCGATGCCGCGCGGCGTGACGACACGACGCTTCCTCCTCGCCCTGCTCACCTTTCTGGCCGCCGCAATGCGGGCGGACGATGGCATCTGGCTGCCCTCCCAGATGCCCGCACTCGCACCCGAGTTGCGGCGGCTCGGATTGCAATTCGATCCCGCCGCCTTCACCGATCTCACCGGCTGGCCGATGGGCGCGCTCGTCCACCTCGGCAACTGCAGCGGCTCGTTCGTATCGCCCGACGGCCTGATCGTGACGAATCACCATTGCGTCTACGGCGCGCTGCAGTTCAACTCCACTCCGCAGCGCGACCTCATCAAAGACGGCTTCCTCGCGCACACCCGCGGCGAAGAAGTGCAGGCGCTCCCAGACGCGCGCGTCTACGTCACCACCTCCTCCGAAGACGTCACGCAGAAAATCCTCGGCGACATCCCCGCACAACTCGACGACGCCGCGCGCGCGCAGCTGCTCGTCCGCCGCACGCGCCAACTCGTCGACGATTGCGAAAAGCCGGGCAACGTCCGCTGCACGATCCCCGCGTCCTTCGACGGCGCGCAGACCGGTGACTTTCGGTTTCTACAGTGTGGCGCCGCCGACTCGGCGGCGGACCACGCCGGCGGGTCGCCGGCGCCACACAAAACGTTTCTATCGCGCGTACATCGGCAAAGACGGCAAGCCCGCCGACTTCGCGCCGGACAACGTCCCGTACCAGCCGAAGCACTACCTCAAAGTCTCGACGCACGATCTCGATCCGGGTGACCTGGTGCTGGTCGCCGGCACGCCCGGCATCACGCGCCGTCATGCATTGAGCGACGAGCTCGAAGACGCGGAGTCGTTCGATCTTCCGGCGTCAGTCCGCTACCGCACGATGCTGCTCGATGTCCTCCGCGCGCGCGGCGCGAACGATCGCGACATTGCCCTGCGCAACGCGGGCCGCATCGCCAGTATCGAGAACTATCAGAAGAAGCACGCCGGCGTCCTCGACGCGTTCCACAAGCAGGGCATGCTCGCCGCGAAGCGGAAGGAAGAAGCGCAGATCGTGGCGGCGATCGCCGGACAGCCGAAGATCGCCGCCGCGTACGACGCTGCCATCGCCGAACAGCGCAAATTCCGCGCGCAGAAACGCGTCACGCGCGAGCGCGACACGATCCTCGAGTGGCTCTACACCTCGTCGCCCATGCTCGCGCAGGCGAACACGCTCTACCGCCTCAGCGTCGAAAACCCGAAGCCCGATCTCGAGCGCGCCGCCGGCTACACCGATCGCGAGCGAAAGAAATTGATCGCATCGATCACCCGCACGCGCCGCTCCATCGAGCCGGGCAGCGACCGCGCGGGAGTGCGCCTGTTCCTCGAAGAAGCAGCGAAGCTTCCCCCATCGCAACGCATCGACGCGATCGCCGGCGACATCGGCGCGCTGCTCGATCGCATCTACGCGTCGACGAAGATCGGCCAGCCGGACGCCGAACAGCAGATGCTGAACGAGACGGCCGCGCAGCTCCTGGCGCGTCGCGATTCGATGATCGATTTCGCGGCGTCACTCCGTCCTCTCGCCGACGCGATCGCCGCGCGCGACGCTGCGTACGACGGCGTGCTGTCGCGCACCGCGCCCGCCATCCTCGCTGCACTCCGCGTCGCGAAAGGCGATCGCCTCTACCCCGATGCGAATGCCACGCTGCGCGTCGGGTACGGCGTGGTGCAGGGCGTCTCGCCGCGCGACGCCGTCACGTACGCGCCGCAAACCGTCATCGGCGGCGTGCTGCAGAAAGAGACCGGCGTCGAGCCGTTCAACAGCCCGAAGCGCCTCCTCGAGCGCGCCGCGGCGAAGGACTTCCGCACCTACGCCGATCCCGATCTCGACACTCTCCCCGTCGATTTTGCCAGTACGAACGTCGTGACCAACGGCAGCTCCGGCTCGCCGACCCTCAATGCGTGGGGTGAGTTGTGCGGCCTCGCATTCGACTCGAACTGGGAAGGCGTCGGATCGGATTACGTCGTCGACGAAGACGTCACGCGCACCGTGCACGTCGACTCGCGCTACATGCTCTGGATCATGGACGTGGTCGACGGCGCATCGAATCTGCTGAGCGAGATGGGCATCAGCACGCAATCGGCACACGGCTACGATCCCGCCGATCTCGATCCCTCCACCAACGCCTGCGCGAGCTTCGCGCAGTACGCGAACGGCGGCTGGCTCGCGCGCAATCCGATCCCGGGCTCGTTCCCGCGCTGGGGCTCGTTCCAGGCGCTGCAGGAGCGCAACGTCGCCGTGCTGCACGCGATCCTCGACGAGCTCTCCGCAAAACGCGCATCGCTCCCCGACGGCAGCAACGAGAAAAAACTGGCGTACCTCTACGCGAGCTGCATGAACGGCGACGAGATCGACCGCACCGCGATCGATCCCATCCGTCCCGTGCTCGATGCGATGGAAGAGATCGATTCGCGCGATGCACTGGAGCGCGCCATCGCCGTCCTGCAGGCCGACGGCATCGCCGCACCGTTCAACTTCACCTCGAGCTCCGACCTGAAGAACAACGAGCACGTCATCGCCGGCATCAGCCAGTCGGGCCTCGGACTCCCGGAGCGCGAGTACTACTTCCGCGACGACGACAAATCGAAGCAGACCCGCGACGAGTACGTGAAGCACATCGCCACGATCTTCCAGCTCGCCGGCGATGCCGATGCAGCTGCACGCACGCGCGCCGAGGAAGTGATGCGGTTCGAGACGCTGCTGGCGAAAGCGTCATCGACCGCCGCGCAGCTGCGCGATACGAAAGCGAATTACAACCCGATGTCGCTCGCCGGGCTGCGCGAGCTCGCGCCGCACATCGACTGGAACGCGTTCCTTGCCGCGATCGACGCGCCGCAGTTCCCGATGGTCGACGTCGGACAGCCGGAGTTCCTCCGCACCGTCGATCGCTACATCGCCGAACAGCCGCTCGCGGTCTGGAAGTCGTACCTCCGCTGGCGCATGCTCCATCGCGCCGCGCCCGTGTTGTCGCAGGCGTTCGTCGACGAAGACTTCCGCTTCTACGGCGCCGCGCTCTTCGGCCGCAAAGCGCAATTCCCGCGCTGGCGCCGCTGCGTCAGCTCCGTCGACAACCTGATGGGCCAGGCCCTCGGCAAGCTCTACGTCGAGCGCACCTTCTCGCCGCGCGCTCGCGAATCGGCGCGAACGATGATCGCGAACCTGCTCGCCGCCCTCGGCGACGAAGTGCACAACAACCTCCCCTGGATGAACGAGCAGACGAAAACGAAGGCGCTCGAAAAACTCGCCGCATTCGATCAGCAGATCGGCTATCCGGACCGCTGGCGCGATTACTCCGCGCTCACCGTCGGCGATCGTCCGTACGTGCAGAACGTGCTCGCCGCATCGCGTTTTCTCTACGACCGCGCGCTGCAGAAGATCGGCAAGCCGTTCGATCGCACCGACTGGGACTTCAGCCAGTCGACCGTCAACGCGGAGAATCAGCCACAGCGGAACCAGATCATCTTTCCCGCCGGCATCCTCCAGCCGCCGTTCTTCGATCCCGATGCCGACGACGCGTACAACTACGGCGGCATCGGCGCGGTGATCGGTCACGAGATCATCCACGGTTTCGACGATGAAGGGCGCCGCTTCGACAGCCGCGGCAACATGACCGACTGGTGGACTGCCGAGGACGGCAAGAAATTCGACGAGCTCGCGTCGTGCGTCGAGGAGCAGTTCGGCGCGTACGACGTCGGCAACGGCGTCCACATGAACGGCAAGCTCGTTCTCGGCGAGAGCATCGCCGACCTCGGCGGCCTGCGCATCGCATACGCGGCGTACGAGAAAACGCTGCAGGGCAAGCCGCGCACGAACGCCGGCGGCTTCACGCCCGAGCAGCGCTTCTTCCTCGGCTGGGCGCGAATCTGGGCTTCGCACGCGACGCCGGAGTTCGAGCGCTTCATCGCGCAGTCCAACGAACATCCGGTAGCGCGCTTCCGCATCAACGGACCGCTGTCGAACATGCCCGAGTTCGCGAGCGCGTTTCAGTGCGCTGCCGATTCGGCCATGGTGCGCGCGAAACGCTGCGCGATCTGGTGACCGTGAAAACGGCCCCTCACCCGGCCTTCGGCCACCCTCTCCCCGCCTTCGCGGGGCGAGGGGCAACGCGCACGCGAAAATCGAGAGTTGTCGCCCTTCTCGTGCCGAAGACGTCAGAACCGCGGCAACACGGAGCACCCGTAACCATTCGCGCACGCGATCATCGGTTGATTCAGCAACTGGATGTCCGCCGGCGACACGATCGTCACGTCGTTCGTCGTGTTGTCCGTCTCCGCGAAATACACGATCGCGCCGGCGGCCCACGAGCCCGGATTGATGATGAACTCGATCGTGTCGCCCGGCTGCTGCTGATCGTTGAACCAGCTGCCGAGCGATGTCTGTTCGAAGAAGTCGGCGGCGTAGTGGCGGGTCACTTGCGCCTTCTCCACGCGGCCCGGGCCGAGGAGAAATGCGGTGATGTCGAGCGGCGCCGCGAGCGTGCGCACGCCGACGTTGATCCGCTTGTTGTGCGGCGGCTCGATCAGAAACTGCGGCGCTCCGAACAGCGCGCCGACGTAGTTGTTCGTGTTGACCACCGGAATCGCGGCCGAATATTCGCCGCCGTTCGCGCCGGCGCTGATCAGATCCGCGCGCACCTGCGGGGCCGGATACGCGCCCGACGGCGCGACATCCGGAACGACATCGAGACTGCCGACGACCTCGGACAGCTGCATCGCAGCTGCAACATCATCGAATGTCGTGAACGAATCCGCCGCGATGCTGTACGGAATCGACGGATCCGAATCCGTCCCCGGCACACCCGTGCGATGAAAGACGATGCGGCCCGTGATCGTGCCGCTCCAGCGATTCTTCAGCAGCACGCGCGTCCTGAAGATGCTGTTGAACGCGCCGTGCACCGAGCCGGCGACCGGCACGACCAGTCGCGTCGCGTTGCGCCCGAGGGTCGCGTCGGGCCGAATGGTGATCAGGAAATCCTGCGAACAGAACGAACGCGAGCCGTCGTTCTGCGGCACCTCGGCGATGACGTCGATGTACGCGAAGCTCGGAAAGCTCGGCGTCGTCGCGTACAGCGTTTCGTGCATCGGCATGTTGGGCGAGAAGTTCTGATCGAGCGTCGTGCCCTTCATCAGCAGCCGGTTGTTATCGATCACGCTCCAGTCGCCCGCGATCTTCACCCGGTACTTCGTGACGCCGGTGACCGGCACGATCGGCACCGTGAAATCCTGCCCCGACGTGACCTCGAGCAACGTGTAGGTTGCGAAGCAGCGCGGAAATGTCTGCGCGTTCAGTGTGGCGGCGAACAACAGCAGGAAAGCGGCAACGACGGACTTCATGACATCACCCCCGGCTGCGTTCGCCAGCGGATGCGATGCCATGCGCTGCTCTGAGCAGCAATCGCCGCGAGCGCGCGATGTTGTCCGCAATTGCGAACAGGCTGTCCGTTTTCGGACACGTTTTCCCATTGCTGCGAGAGCAGCTCCGTGGCACTGCCATTGCCCAAGTGGCGCTCCATGAAAGCAGCTTTGTTGACGCTCTTCGTCTGCACGACCGTTTTTGCACAGTCTCCCGACCCTGCCGCATTCGTCGCCGATGCCGAGGCGCGGATGGAGGCGCTCGCCATCGACGCGGCGCGCGCGGCGTGGGTGCAGGAGACCTACATCACCGACGACACGCAACTCATCGCCGCGGCCGCGAATGAAAAAGTCATCGCCGAAGGTGTCCGGCTGGCGAAAGAAGCGGCGCGATTCGATGGCCTGCCGGTCGATCCGGCGATCCGGCGCAAGCTCGATCTGCTCAAGCTCGGACTCACCTCGCCCGCTCCATCCGATCCCGCCAAAACCGCGGAGCTCACGCGTCTCGCCGCGCGGCTCGAGTCGACATACGGCGCGGCGAAGTACTGCCGGAAGAACAACGACTGTCTCGACGTGCAGCAGATCGGCACCATCATGGCCACCAGCCGCGATCCGAAACAGCTGCTCGACGTCTGGACCGGATGGCACGCCACGGCGCGTCCGATGCGCTCCGATTACGCGCGCTTCGCGCAGCTCATGAACGAAGGCTCGCACGAGCTCGGATTCAAAGACACCGGCGCGATGTGGCGCTCGAATTACGACATGCCGCCGGAGCAATTCGCGGCGGAGACCGATCGCCTCTGGAACCAGGTCAAGCCGCTCTACGACGCACTGCATTGCCATGTCCGCGCGAAGCTGCTCGACAAATACGGATCGCAGATCGTCCCCGCGCACGGCCCAATCCCGGCGCATCTTCTCGGCAACATCTGGGCGCAGGACTGGAGCAACATCTACGACCTCGTCGCGCCTCCGTCGACGCCCACGTACGACCTCACCGAAATCCTGAAGCAGAAGAAGATCGGGAAGCTCGACATGGTCCGCGCCGGCGAGCGCTTCTTTAAGTCGCTCGGATTCGCGCCGCTGCCCGAGACCTTCTGGACGCGCTCGATGCTGATCCAGCCGCGCGATCGCGACGTCGTCTGTCACGCGAGCGCGGAGGATGTCGACGGCAAGGACGACATCCGCATCAAGATGTGCATCGAGCAGACCGCGGAAGATCTCAAGGTCATCCACCACGAGCTCGGTCACAACATGTATCAGCGCGCGTACAAGAATCAGCCGTTCCTCTTCAAGAACAGCGCGAACGACGGCTTCCACGAGGCGATCGGCGACACGATCGCACTGTCGATCACGCCGCCGTATCTCAAGCAGATCGGACTGATTCAGACCGAGCCGCCCGCATCCGCAGACCTCGGATTACTGATGCGCGACGCACTCGACAAAGTTGCATTTCTGCCCTTCGGGATCGTCGTCGATCAGTGGAGATGGAACGTATTCTCCGGCGAGATCGCGCCCGCCGATTACAACAAGGCGTGGTGGCAGCTGCGCGAGAAGTATCAGGGAGTGGCGGCGCCGGCCGCGCGCGACGAGAATGATTTCGATCCGGGCG
>DATEZA010000048.1:0-11216 GCA_035255945.1 Thermoanaerobaculia bacterium | reverse complement strand
CGTTCTCCAGTACTGTTGTTGCGATTGATAACCGCTGCTGGAGATCTTCTGATACAGCACGATGTTTCCGAACGATTGGAGCGCAATGACATACCAGCCGCTCGGCGGTCCATCGATGAGGCTCATGCCGGAGCCGTTCGTCCGCCAGACCGAGAAGCCCGTTCCATCGTCCGCGATGAAATACAGGTTGGACCCTGCCGCAGCCCAGTTCTGGTAGTACTCGATCTGTATCGCGTTGACGCCGGGAACAAACGTCTTCGTCGTGACCTGATGCGTGCCGGCGGTCGTGCCGTCCGTCGTCCAGATGCTCGTCTTGCCGGGGCCGGCGTAGAAATAAAGCGCCGACGAAGAGGCCATGAGCGAATTCGGAGTGAGAGCAGGCGAGACGACGGGGAGTGTCAGCTGCTGCGTGCCCTCGATGGTTCCGTCGGATGACCACAATCCGCCTCCCGACGTGAACCATGCTTTGCCATTGAATGCGACCGCGGTGCTGTCCGCGTTGTGCAGGAAGATCGTTCCGAAATCGGATCCATCGGTGCGCCAGAGCTGCTGCGGATAGCCGTAGTAATCGGTGGTGTTGAAGAACACCAGGTTCCCGATCGTCTGAAAATGATCGGGAAAGGAGCTCGTTGGCGAAACATGCGGATTGATCTCTTTGACGAGATACGGCTCGTTTGCCGCCGCGAACGGCGCGAGCAGCGCAAGGACGATGACGCTTAGTGAGATTTTCATCACGGATTCCGAGGTCCTTCGAGCTGCCAGTCGAGGTTAGCGCCGCTGTGCAGGAGGATCGACGTGGTGATTTGAGGGCCGTCCATCTGCCAGTAAAGCGTGGCGCCGCTGGCATTTTCGCGCCAAAGGATGTCGCTTTTCCAGTCGCTATTGAAATCGCCGATGCCGGCGATGGTCCAGTTGAGATTCGCGCCGCTGTGCACCACCGTCGATGAACGGATCTGTGTACCGTTCATGAGCCAGATCAGCGTCATGCCGGTCGTGTAGCGCCAGAGAATGTCGGCTTTACCATCGCCGTCGAAATCCCCGACCCCGGCGATCGTCCAGTCGAGATTGCCCCCTGTGTGCACCACCTGCGAGGAGCGGATTGCGGCTCCGTTCATGAACCAGAGCAGCGTCATCCCGCTGTTCGTATTGCGCCAAAGGATGTCGTCCTTGCCGTCGAGATCGAAATCGGCGACGGCGACGATCTTCCAGTCGAGATTGCCGCCGGAATGGACCGGCGCCTGCACCACGCCCGGCATGGTCGGGTAGTACGTCCACAACGTCGTGGCGCCCGTCTGCGTATCGCGCATGAGCGGCTCGCCGAGTCCGTCGCCATTGAAGTCGCCGATCGCCGCAACGTTCAATGTCGGGCCTGGGATGAGCGGCCATGTCGTCTCCGAGACCGGATGGCCATTGAACGTATCCATCGACGACAGTGCGCGCGTGCTCGTGCGTTGCCAGAGGATGTCCGTATTGGGAAATCCGCCGAGATCGTGAGAGCCGACGATCTTGTAGTCCGTACCGGAATCGCGAAGGATCGGCGTAATGGTCACGAACGAACGGCCGTCCGGGGACATCGCCCAGACCAGGGACATGCCGGTAGCCGGATGGCGCCACAGAATGTCTGCATTCTGATCGGAAAATAAGTTGTAGCGCGCCGTGCGATAGAGCGGGAATCTCGTCTGGACCAGCGACGCGGCCGTGTTGAGAAAAACGTCGGACTGCAGTGCGCCATTGACCGGGAATGTGAAGCGGATCGTCGTCGGATCGACGAGCGTGAACGGTACCGTCACTGCACCCGGTCCGATGAGCGTCACTCCGGTCACGCACTGCAATTGACTCCCCGTGACCGTGATGACGGTGCCCGGATTTGCATGCGCCGGCGTGACGCTGGTGACGGGCGGCGACACGTAAACACCGACGTAATTATCCGAGGAGGCCGCGCAGCCGTTTGCGTTCGTGACTGTGACTTTGAGCGATCCCGGCGCACAGCCGGCGTTGAAGGTGACGGTGCGCTGGGTTGCATCGCCGCCGATCGACAGCCCGCCGGTTGCAGTCCAGGAGTACGTGCCACCCGGTCCCGCATCGGGCACGGACGCCGTGTATGTCTTGAGCGCTTCGATGAAATTGGCGGAGAGCGTGACCGTCGCGTCGGGCGCTGCGTACGCCGAGAGCGTCACCGCCGGATTGTTCGTCGACGGGCAGCCTGTGCCGTCATTGACCACGAGCATGTACGTCACCGGCGCATTGACCGTCGCAACCGGCGTGCAGCTCGCCGCATTATCCAGTCCGGTGATCGGATACCAGTGGCATTGTGTGCCGCCGCTGCCGTGCAATTGGATCTGCGTCTTCGGACAGACGGTCGCCGGCGATGTACTGATGACGGCGGCCGGTGCCGTGCATGTGTAGGCGAGCGGCGTGCCGGCATCGATGATCCGTCCGTCGCCCGTGGTCAACGTCACGGTGTACGTGCCCGGATCGTGTGCCGGTGCAGTGAACGCGATGCTGTTCGCGGAGACCGCGCCGGCAGTCGCCGGCAAACCCCCGACTGTAATGCTGACCGGCCCGATGAATCCGCGTCCGGAAAGCGTCACCGCACCGCCGGATGCCGGGAGCGTCGCGGGCGACATGCTCAATGCGGCGACCGGCAGGTCATAAGCAAACAATTCATACGCACTCAGGAACAGCCGGCCACCGCCTTCCACCACCTCGGGTTTCGTCCCGAGATTCGGTCCGCCGATCGTCGTTGTGCCGCCCGTCGTGCCGTCGGTCTCCCGCAGCGTCACATAACCGGAATCGATGAAATACAGCCGGCCGCCCGCCGTCGTGATCAGGTTGGTCGCCGACAGTCCGGTATTCGTGACGTTGACGCTGTCCGGCGTCATCATCACTTGCGGCTTGTTGTAATAGAGCTTTCCGTTCAGGACCTTGAAACCGGTACTGTTGCCCGGTGCCACCTCGAAGCACAAAATGTCCGCTGCGTCGCCGGCCGTGCAATAGCCGGTTCCGAGCGCGGTTCGAAAGAACAGCATCCGTTGATTGAACGCACCCAACGGCATGATGGTCGAGTCGGTCAGCACACTCGTCGTTCCGGCCACGGATGCGTTGCTCCGCCAGAGCGCGTCCGACGAATCGTTCAGGACGAAATAAAGGTAATTCCCTGCCACCTGCAGTCCGGTGATGGGAGCGCTCCCCGTCTTGAGGGCGAACGTTCCTTCCGGCGTTCCGTTCGAGACCCACAAGTCCCGTCCGCTGACGAAGAAAAATCCATGGCCGTATTGCACCGGCGTCTCGAGTTCCGACGGAATGTTCCGGATCTTGTACGTTCCGATCATCCGCCCGTCGCTTCGCCACAATCCGGTCCCCTCGGCATCACCGGCCTGGAAATAAAGCGTGTTGTCGATGCACGCCATCCGCCCCGGGTTGCCGCTGTGAGGGGTTCCGTTGTCCGATCCGGGATCGAGATCGGCCACGATCGACGTGCCTGCCGCAGTGCCGTCCGTCGACCAGAGCTCGAGGCCGGCGGCGTCCTTATGCGGGAAATACGCGCGGCCTCCACACGTCACGGGCGTGCCCAGGAACATCGAGTCGGCGAGCACTTTTTGTGTTCCCGCCGTCGTGCCGTCGCTGAACCAGAGACCGCGTGTGGCGCTGCCGTCGTCCGCGGTGAACAGCACACCGCTGTTGAGACGGACGAATCCCTGCGGATAAGAACCGTCCGTGCTGCCGGGAATGGTTTTGACGAACGTATCGGTGCCGCGATTACCATCCGACTTGCGCAGATCGCCAACGCCGTCGAAAGTCGCGAACAGGACAGAGGAGCCGAGCGTGGCCATCGGCCATGTGTGCGAGGCGTCGCTGCCGGAGAACGAGCCGCTGAGAGCGTAAGTGCCGCCGATCGTGCCGTCCGTGCGCCACACGTCATGCAGGCTTCCGTATAGTGCCCACGAGCCGGTACTCACTGCAATTCCGCGCGCCGTCCCGGCGAAGATGTTCGTGAGGAACGTCGTATTCGTGCCGTCGAACGACCAGAGACCGGCCATGTTCTGGTATGCAGGATTGAGTGCCGGTCCTTTAAGGATCAGCGTGCCGTTCGTAAGAGCGCAGAGCAGCGACGCATCGAACCCGCTCGCGCCGGGCAAAGAGCTGGCGACGGCAGTCGTGCCGGTATTCGTTCCGTCGCTCCGCCACAGCTTCCATCCGGAACCGTCGCTGCCGGTGAAATACACGGCCGATCCGGTAATGACGTAATTCGAAAAGAAGCCGTTGTACAAAATCGGCTTCGTCCCAGACAACGCGTATGTGCCGTCGGCGGTGCCGTCCGTGCGCCAGTACCGCCCTGTGCCGTCGGGGAACGTCTCGATGAAGATGACGATGTTGCCGAGCTTCTGCAGCGCGATCGGGTAGGCGCCCGAGGCCGGGAATGCGGCGGCGGTCGTGGTGCCGTCCGTCCGCCAGATCGTCCAGTTCACGTCGTCGGTGGTGACGAAAAAGAGCGTCGCGCCGATCGCGGTCCATGAGCGATAGTCGTCGCTCGGTTCCTGCGCGATTCTGAACTTCGTCGTACTGACCTGCGTCGTTCCCGCGGTCGTGCCGTCAGTGCGCCAGAGATACGACCAGTTGCTGTCGATCGGGCTGTAGAAATAGAGCCCGTTCGACGTAGCCATCAAACGCGTCGGATTCGCGACGCCTTGTGGAAGCACGAACTGCTGCGTCCCTGCCACTGTGCCGTCGGTCGACCAGAGATCGGTTGCCGTCGTGAACCATGCTTTTCCATTGAATGCCACCGGTGCCGTGCCCGTCACGGCGAGATCGATCGTTCCGGCCGCGCTGCCGTCGGTGCGATAGAGCTCGCGAGGGACGTCGTACTGATCCGTCGTCGTGAAGTAGGTGTAGCTGCCGATCGTGACGAAGTGGTCGGGATACGACTTCGCCGACCCCATCGTCTGGTTGATGTCCTTGACCAGATACGGCTGTCCGGCATTCAGGATCGGAGCGAGGAAAAGAGTCAACGCGACAAACAACATGTTTCCACGGACGACGGGCACAGGGACACCTCGGGGAATTGAATGCTGGTAGCAGAGCGGACCAGGCTCGAAAGCTCAGAATAACATGTCGGTAACCGTTTTCAGAGCACCGGCTCAGAGTCTTCTCGCCGATCGGGCGGCGGGGTGTCAGCGGTCACGATCACAGCAGCCGGTGCGAGGCATCGCAGCAGCCCGGCGGCCTCGGCCATTGCTCGACCATTGCTTTACATGCGGTGGAATTTTGTGGACACTGGTGGAGCAAAGTGGTAGAACTTGGCCTTCGTAAGCATCAGGAAGAGCCAACCGTGGAACTCACCGTACTCATGGGGCATGCCCCGGCCAAGGTGGACGAGAAGGGTCGTCTCAAAGTGCCGGCGAACTTCCGGAAGCTCATTGAAGACAAATTCGGCGGCGATCTTTTCATCACGTCGCAGGACGGCGAGCGCGCTCTGATCTACCCGCTTCCGGTCTGGGCCGACTTCCAGGCGCGCCTGGCCAAAGTGCCGTCGACATCAATCGCGAAACAGAAGCTGCTCGAACGGATGAACTACTTCGGCCATGTCGCCTCGATCGATGCACAGGGCCGCGTGCTCATCCCGACCATCCTCCGCAACGTCGCCGGCATCACCGACGACGTGGTGGTCATCGGCAACACAGATCACCTCATCGTCTGGAACGAGGAGCGAATCCAGCGCCGCATGACGGAGGCGCCGATGAGCGCGGAGGACTTCAAGGAGTTGGAGTTGCACGGGGTGTGAGTTGTTGGGTTGTTGGGTTGTTCGGTTGTTGGGCCACCGAAAAACCCAACAACTCAACAACTCAACAACCATGAACCATCAACCTGTTCTTTTAACCGAGACCATCGACTTTCTCCGCCCCAATCGCGAAGACGGCACATTCGTCGACGCCACGGTCGGACTCGGTGGACATGCGGAGGCGCTGCTGGAGCGCTACCCGGGGGTAGGGTTGATCGCGATCGATCGCGACCCGGAGGCTCTTCAGCGCAGCCGCGATCGGCTGGCGAGGTTCGCCGGCCGCGTGACGTTCGTGCGAGGACGCCACGAGCAGCTCATTGACATCCTGAAGCAGTCGAACATCAACGGCGTCAGCGGTCTCCTCGCAGACCTCGGCGTCTCATCGATGCAGCTCGACGACGTCTCCCGCGGATTTTCCTTCCGCTACGACGCGCCGCTCGACATGCGCATGGGACCGGAAGGCTCGAGCGCCGCCGATCTGGTGAATGGACTCGACGAGCACGAGCTCGCGCGCATCCTGCGCGAGTACGGCGAAGAGCCGATGTCGCGGCGGATCGCACATGCGATCGTCGCGGCGCGCGCAAACGGGCCGATCGAAACGACGACGCAGCTGGCGGAGATCATCCGCAGCGTGAAGAAGGCGAAGAAGCCGTACCACATCGATCCGGCGACGCTGACTTTTCAGGCGCTGCGCATCGCCGCGAACGAGGAGCTGGTCGGACTCGACAGGTTCGTCGACGACGCGGTGAGCGTGCTCGAACCGGGCGCGCGCGTCGCGATCATCTCCTTCCATTCGCTCGAAGACCGCATCGTCAAACGCGCGCTGCGGCGATTGGAAGGGGAGTGCACCTGCCCGCCCGGCATGCCGGTGTGCGGATGCGGCGTGCAGGAGATCGTCAACGTGTTGACCGGCCGGCCGGTGACTGCTTCGGATGAGGAATTGGAAAGAAATCCGCGGTCGCGAAGTGCGAAGTTGCGGGTCGCGGAGAAGAAGTAGCTGGAGCCCGCTCCGCGTAGCCAGGGAGCAAGGGTGAAGGTTGGGGAAGGGTGGGTGTGAGTGCGGTGAGGGGAGCTCGGGAGGGGTGGAGCGTGGAGCGTGGGTGTGCGTGGATGGCTCTTCGAATCGTGCGTGTAGGCAGATCTTCACCCTTGTTCGCTGGCTTCGCGCATCGTCATGTACACACAGAAGAAACCGATCGAGAATGCTCACATCGTCCGGGAGCGCGACCGTCGCCGCTTCCGTGAGCTGCTCGCCGTTCTTTCCCTCGGCGCGCCGATCGGATTCTTCCTTCTCCTCTTCACCTGGCAGAACCTCGAGGTCATCCGCCTCGGCCATGAAGCGACGCGCCTGCAGAAGAGCCGGAAGGACATCGAGGACGCGAACAAGGCCCTGCAGCTCGAGCTCGATCGGCTGACGTCGCTCGCCGCCGTGCAGCAGAAGGCGTCCACCCTCGGCTTCGCTCCGACCGACGCCAGCACCATCGTCACCGTCGCCCCCGTCATCCCGAGCGCAGTCGAGGGACCCGGGCGGAAGGGTGGTGCGCCGCCCGCCCACTCAGGTCCCTCCACTGCGCCCGTGATGACGCGATGACCACATCGAACAAGCGCCTCATCCAACTCTTCGCCGGCCTCACCGTCTGGGGATTGATCGTCGTCGCCCGGCTGATCCAGGTCCAGCTCGTCCGCCACGACTACTACACGACCCGCGCGACGAAGCAGCAGGAGCGCACCGTCTCGCTCAGTCCCGTGCGTGGCTCGATCATCGACGCGCGCGGACGGGTGCTCGCCGAAAGCGTCAGCGCCGTCTCGATCTACGCCGATCCGCAGCTGGTCGCCGACCGCAAAGCGGCAGCGAAAACGCTCGCCGCGATTCCCGGCGTCGGACTCGAGCCGCGCGAGATCGAATCGAAGCTGCAGAGCGACAGCGGCTTCGTCTGGATCGCCCGCCAGTTGCCGATGGAAGCCGCGGCGCAGGTCAAAGCGCTCAAGGTGCCGGGCATCGCGTACATCGAAGAGCACCGCCGCTCGTATCCGCGCGGCACCGTCGCGGCCAACGTCATCGGCTACGTCGGACTGGACGGCGAAGGACTGGCAGGCATCGAGCACTCCTTCGACAACTACGCGCGCGGACACGCGGGCCGCGTCACGATCCTGCGCGACGCGCGCGCCGGCACGTACCTCGTCGGCGGCGAAGGAGCGAATCGTCCCGTCGACGGCAACGACGTCGTCCTCACCATTGATTCAGTCATCCAGTTCATTGCCGAGTCGGCGCTGGCGAAAGCGGTCGACAAGTACCACGCCGCGGACGGCTCCGCGATCGTCGTCGATCCGCGCGACGGCTCCATCCTGGCCATGGCTTCGGTGCCGACCTTCGACCCGAATCACTTCGACGACTACCCGCCCACGGCGTGGCGCAATCGCGACGTGCAGGATCTCTACGAGCCCGGCTCGACGTTCAAGATCGTGACTGCATCGGCGGGGCTGGAAGAAGGAATGGTCACGCCGTCGCAGATCATCGACTGCGGCAACGGCGCGATCACCATCGCCAACGTCACGATCCACGAGCACGGCCACAACGCGTACGGAATGCTGCCGTTCGAAGACGTGATGGTGCATTCGTCGAATGTCGGCACGGTGAAGGTGGGGCTCGCGGTCGGCCCGACGCGCTTCTACGACTACATCCGCCGCTTCGGCTTCGGCGAGCGCACCGGCGTGCAGCTGCCGGGCGAAGCGACCGGCCTTCTGCGCCGCACCGAGAAGTGGTCGCTGGTCTCGAACGCCTCGATGTCGATCGGACAGGAGATCGGCGTCACGCCGCTGCAGATCGCGATGGCGATGGCGACGGTTGCGAACGGCGGCACGCGCGTCGCGCCGCGCATCGTCGATCGCGTCATCGACGCGAAGGGCACCACGATTTATCAGCCGCAGCGGACCGCGCCGGTGCGCGTGATCAGCGAGAAGACCGCGGCGGTGATGAACGAGATTCTCAAGCAGGTCGTGGCGCGCGGCACGGGACAACCGGCTGCGCTCGTCGAGCACGTCGTCGCCGGAAAAACCGGCACGGCGCAGAAAGCGGGACGCGGCGGTTACGCGCCCGACAAGTTCGTGGCGTCGTTCTGCGGCTACGTCCCGGCCGATCGTCCGCGCCTCGTGATCCTCGTCGTGGTCGACGAGCCGAAGGGGGCGCAATACGGCGGCACGATCGCCGCGCCGGCCTTCAAGGAGATCGCCGAAGCATCGCTGCGCTACCTCGGTGTCGCCCCGACCGTGCCGTCGCGAACGATCGATCTCGACACGCCGCTGTTGGCCGAATTCTCGCAACCCGCTCCGCAGACGCATGCCGGCGTCCCCGACGTTCGCGGCCTCGATACGCGGGCCGCGATCACTCGGGCGGTTGCGGCCGGTCTGCAGGTGCGGGCGGTCGGGAGCGGCGTCGTCCAATCACAAATACCGGAGCCAGGTCAGGCCTTGCCATCGAATCGCGTTCTGACACTCGCCTGCGCGGAGGCCGCCAAATGAAATTGCGCGACCTCCTGCGAGGAGTGCGGACGTCCTCGACCGCACTCGACATCGACATCACCAGCGTCACGTGCGACTCGCGCCTCGTGAAGCCTGGCGCGCTTTTCGTCGCCATTCCGGGCACGGCGATGGACGGCGCGAAGTTCATTCCGCAGGCGCGCGAGAAAGGCGCGGTTGCGGTTCTGACCATCGACGATGTCGACGATCCGCGCGCCGCGCTGGCGGTCGCCGCGGCGAATTTCTACGGCTGCCCCGCGGAAAAACTCTCGCTCGTCGGCGTCACCGGCACATCCGGCAAAACGACCACCACAAAGATGATCGAGTCGATCTTCGACGCAACCGGCGAGCCTGTCGGCCTCGTCGGCACGATCGAGTACCGCGCCGGCGACGAGCGTCTCTCCGCCGATCGCACCACGCCCGACGCCGTCGTGCTGCAGGAGTGGTTCGCGAAGATGGTCGACGCCGGCGTGAAGCGCGCGGTGATGGAAGTCTCGTCGCACGCGCTCGCGCTGGAGCGCACGTACGGCGTGCAGTTCGCCTGCGCCGTCTTCACCAACCTCTCGCAGGATCACTTCGACTTCCACAAAGACTTCGAGGACTACTTCCAGGCGAAGCGGATCCTCTTCACGCAGACGGGCAAACGCGTGGTCAACATCGACGATGCGCACGGCCGCCGTTTGAAGGACGAGTTCCCCGACGCGATGACGTTCGGCCGCGCGAATGCCGACATCACTCCCGACGTCGAAGTCTCCGTACGCGGACTGCACGGCACGCTGCACACTCCGATCGGCGGCATCACCGTCGCCTCGCGCCTCATCGGCTACCCGAATCTTTCCAACTGGATGGCCGCCGCCGGCGCCGCGATCAGCGTCGGCTGCACGCGCGAAGAGATCGAAGCAGGCATCCGCAATCTCGAAGCGGTGCGCGGACGATTCGAGAATGTAGGAGAGGCGCCCTCGCCTGCCGGCGCGCCGGTCGTGATCGTCGACTACGCGCACAAACCCGACGCGCTCGAGAAGCTGCTGCACGCCGTGCGCGATCTCGCGAACGGCAAGCGCATCGTGCTGCTCTTCGGTTGCGGCGGCGATCGCGATAAATCAAAGCGTCCGCTGATGGGCGAGATCGGCGCGCGGCTCGCGGACGAGCTCGTGCTCACCAGCGACAACCCGCGCAGTGAAAACCCGGAGCGCATCCTCGACGACATCGAGAAGGGTACCGGCGACACGCCGCACAAACGGATCGCCGACCGCCGCGCGGCGATCGAGCAGGCGATCCTCGGCGCGTCGAACGATGACGTGATCGTCATCGCCGGCAAGGGACATGAGACCTATCAGCTGATCGGCGATCGGGTGATTCATTTCGACGATCGCGAAGAAGCCGAGCTCGCTCTGAAAAAGCGACGCTCAAAAGAACACGAAAAATGAATTGAAATTCATCATGAAATCGATCTACACTTTCCCGCACCACAGCGGGTGTTCTCTTCCGGCCCCGCCGTTCCGCTTCTGCGAGCGTGGACGGTTGGGGATCGCCGGGCAGCTTCGGGGGAAGGGCGGCGATCGGAGCGCGGCGGGGTCGGAGGAGAGCGCCCGCGGGGTTACGCGGTTGCGCAGTTGCGAGGTTTCGCGGTGCTTCGCCAAGACGCGCCGCTCCTGCCTGAGCGGAGCCCCCCGCAACCTCGTAACCGCGCAACCGCGCAACCGGCAGGTTGGGAGGTCGTCATGCCCACGCTGACCCTCTCCCAAATCGCCAGCATGGTCGGCGGCCGCGTCATCCAGGGCGGCGACATCACGACCCACTCCGTCGTCATCGATTCGCGTGAGGCGAAGCCCGACTCCGTCTTCTTCGCCATCGAAGGCGAGCGGCTCAACGGCCATCAGTTCGTCTCGCAGGCGCTGCAGACGGCGCTCGGCGCGGTCGT
>DATEZA010000047.1:0-21300 GCA_035255945.1 Thermoanaerobaculia bacterium | reverse complement strand
CCGCGATCTCGCGCGCGATGGTGTCCCGCGTTGCCGCCGTGACTCCCGCCGTCACGACCTTCGCGCCATATCCCTCGGTGGCCCGCACTTTCATCGCGACCGAGCCCTCGGGCATGACGATCGTCGCCGGGATACCGAGGGTGTGGGCGGCGAGTGCGACGCCTTGGGCGTGGTTGCCGGACGAGAACGCCACGACTCCGCGCCGGCGCTGCTCCGGATCGAGCTGCAACAGGGCGTTCATCGCCCCGCGGACCTTGAACGACCCGGCGCGCTGCAGGTTCTCGCACTTCAGCCGCACCTCCACCCCCGCCCGTTCCGAGAGCGAACGGCTGGTCAGGAGGGGGGTGCGGTGGATGTACGGCGCGATGCGGAGGGCGGCCGCGCGAACGTCGTCGAGGGTTGGTGTCATCCTGAGGTGCGCAGACACCGAAGGAGCCGTAACGGACTTGGCGGACTCCGCTCGAGCTACGGGTCCTTCACCGTCTGCGCGGCTCAGGATGACACCTTGTCCATATTGATATTTGAAGAGCTCACCCGCGTTAGTATAAACTCGCACAAACCAAAGCGGACGGGCACTTTAGTTCGTCCGGCGACGACAACTGAATAGCCACGTACAGGTCATCATCGGGGTGTTGGAGGTTGGGGTTATGTGGAGATGGGTTACGACCCGCGGCCTGGTTCTCACTGCAGTCCTCACGCTTCTCGTCGCGCCGGGACTCTTCGCGCAGTCCTCGGACTTCATCGCGTCGCTCGATCTTCCCGATCCCGGCGTAACGCAGTCCGGCGAGATCCTCATTAAAGGTTGGGCGATTGACCCCGTCGGCACGTCGATCAACAAGATCGAGCTCTACGTCGACGATCAGTTCCAGTACCAGACCAACCGCAACCTTCCGCGCATCGACATCATCGAGGCGTTCCCGAACTATCCCGGCATCCACAACATCGCGCCGGGATTCCAGACCGGCTTCAATGCGGCGCGCTTCTCGAACGGGCCGCACACGGTCTTCGTGAAGGTCTACTTCGCCGACAACCGCGCGCCGGTCGAGCTCGGCCGCCGCACGATCCAGGTCGACAACACGATCAACCAGCAGCCCTTCGGCTCGCTCGACATCCCCGATGCGGGCGGCGTCTACAACGCCAGCAACTCCTTCCCCGTTCTGGGATGGGCCTCCGACACCGACGGCATCGCGCACATCGACATTCAGATCGACAACGGCAGCATGCAGGAAGTGATGTACGGCGACTCGCGTCCCGACGTGGCGAACGCGTTCCCCGATTTCCCGACTGCCCTGTACAGCGGCTTCATCGGCAACATCGACACGACCCGCATTCAGGATGGCGTGCATCAGCTCGCCGTCTACGCGACCGACAAGCAGGGACTCCGCCGCCAGATCGGCCGCCGCACGATTCAGATCCTCAACAGCCAGGCGAACGCGAAGCCGTTCGGCTTCATCGACGAGCCGAAGCGCGACGCCGTGCTGTTCGGCAATCTCTGCGGAACGCTGCCGCGCGTCTCGCCGCCGGTCCGTCCGCAGGCGCACATCACGCCGATCCGCGGATGGGCGCTCGACCTCGCACCGCGTGGTGATGTTGGCCGCGTCGACACGGTCGAGCTGATGATCGACGGCGTGCGCTGGATCTCGACGGACGATTGCGCGTTCAGCTCGATCTTCTCCGCCTACACCAACTGCTACGGCCTGCCGCGTTACGACGTGGAGCGGCTCTACCCGAACTATCCCGATTCACCGCGCGCGGGCTTCATGTTCACGCTCGATGTCGGCGCGCTGCTCTCCCTCGGCATCCCGCCGGGCAATCACACGATCAAGGTCCGCGTGATCGACCACCAGGGCACGATCTCCGAGATCCCGAACCGCGACGGCATTCCGGTCTTCTTCCAGTGCGCCGAGGACTCGTTCACCAGCCCGCTGTTCGGCTTCATCGATGTGCCCGCGCCGTCCGATTACATGAAGGGAACCGTGACGTTCCAGGGCTGGGCCATCGGACAGTCGAACACGCTCACGTCGCTCGACGTCATCATCGACGGCGACCGCTACGGCAGCGCGCAGTACGGCTTCCCGCGGACGGATGTCGCCGAGCAATACCCGCACATCTTCAACAGCCTGAACTCTGGCTGGCGCTTCGTAATGGACACGACCAAGCTGCAGAACGGCCGGCACCGTCTGACCGTTCGCGCGTTCGATAGCGCGCATAACGCGTTCGAGATCGGGTCGCAGGATTTCTATACCGCAAACGTTCAGTAGCCTCCCGTGCAAGGTGCCGCGCTAATCGCGCGGCACCTTCACCAGCAACCCTTGCGGCACGATCGTAATCACCATCGGCGTCGCCATCTCGAACAACTCTCCATCCAATCCGACATGCAGCGTCATGCGCGGCGACTGCACTTTCATGCGCAGCGTGCGGAACGAGCGGAATCCCGGCGCTTCGTGCACCCGTCCCGCGAGGTAGTGCGCGACGAACTTCATCAGCTGCACGCGCGGCAGGTGCGGCAGCCAGTACACCGATAACCGTCCCTCCGTCAGCCGCGTGCGCGGCGCTTCGACGCCGATCCGCGACAGGTCGTACGTGTTGTTCGACACCATGAACACATGCGTCCGCACGACCTCCTGGTGGTGCTCGGTCTCGAGGTTCAGCGTGACGTGCGGATACTTGCGAAACGTGCCGTACGCCGCGAGCAGCCGCGCTTTCCATCGCGGGTAATCACGCCCGTGCTGCTCGCGCCGCGCGACGAGCTCGGGATAGAGCCCCATCGACAGGTTATTGACGAAGAAGCGTTCGTTCGCGCGCGCCGCGTCGATCTGCAGCGTCGTGCCGCTGACCGCGGTCTCCAGCGCCGCGCGCCAGTCGAGCGGGATGCCGAGGTCTTTCGCGAAATGGTTGTACGTGCCGAGCGGAATGACGCCGAGCATGGCGTCGGTGTTCACGAGTGACTGCATGACGTGATGCACCGTGCCGTCGCCGCCTGCCGCGACGAAGAGGCGGTGACCTTCGGCCATTCGTGCGCGGATCGTCGACACCGCATCGAGCGTCGCGATCTCCAGTCCGGCGTCCTGTACGGCAGCGAGCAGTTCCGCGCTCGGGAGCCGCATTCCCGACTGATTGTTGAAGAACAGTAACCCTTTCGGCGTGGGCAATTTTCATCTCCGAGGAAGGCGTTCGGGGGTTTTGAATGAAACGACTTGCGTTCCTTTTCTCCGTAGTGCCGTTTCTCGTGCTCCCCGTCTTTGCTGCCGATGCGCCTGCAAAGGAATGCACGCTTTGCGTCGGCGCCGTCAGCGATCTGACCACCACACCAGCAACGGCGGTGCCGTTGCTCGTCCGCGTCCCTGAAACCGGCCTCGCCACCGCCGGCAGCGCGCTCGACACGCTCTCGCCCGAGCAGCGGCGCAAGACCACCGTCATCGTCTCGTACGTCATCGACAAAACCGCCGATCCGCTGCAGGAAGTGGAGACGCACACGAAGACGATCGTCGACTGGGCCCGCACGCGCGGACCGTTCCAGTCGTTCGGCGTGTCGTTCGAAGCGCCGAACAAAGACGTCGCCGATTACGCGATCAAGCGCCTCGCCGTCACCGCGCAGGGACTCAATGTCGCGGACAAAATCGTGACCGATGGCCAGGCACCGGCCGCGTACTACGACGAGATCCTCGTCGATGCATCGAGAGTTGCCGACACGCTGAAGTGGATCGCCGAAAACGATCCGTCGAAGAAGATCGTCGCGACGGTCGATCCGCAGTCGCCGAACGCTTTCTTCGATCTCGCGCAGGCGCTCGCGAACGGCGCGACGCGCGCGTATCTGAATGTGGGACAGGCGCCCTCGCCTGTCCTGCAGGCGCTCGCGAATTTCAACCGTATGTTCGGCGGTGACTGGGCGTACGACTCGACGTCGCAGACGACCGTGCTCGATGCGAAAGGCAATGCCGTCTCGATGCCGGTGCTGACGTTCGTGCGCGGCGAAGACCTGCGGACGATCGTCGTGCCGAAGGGTGATGCGAGCGCGGCGTCGATCGTGTCGCTGCCCACCGATCGCTACGAGCGTCCGCGCCGCATCGACGCCGCCGGTGAGCGCGACATCACCGACACCGGCCGCAAAGGCGGACATCTCCTCGTCGGCGTGCAGCCGGTGAAGGCGCCGTTCGCGATCACCGCGGAGCACGCCGAGAAGCCGCAGCAGAACGTGACGAAGGAGTCGCTCAGCGTCGCCACGCAGCGCGGCATCACCGTCGAAGAGATCATCCGCAATCACCAGGCGTACAAGACGTTCCAGGAATCGATTCAGCCGCGCTACATCGCGCTCGACACGACCAAGCTCCGTTTCGACATGACCGGCGGCGAAGCGATCGAAGCGACCATCGCCGGCGATTACTTCTCGCAGCCGAAGGTCCTCAACGACTGGGTGTGGCAGGACTTCTACATCAACGGCGTGAAGTGGAAGTACGGACGTATGCCCGAGCTGCCGATCATCCAGCCGGAAAAAGTCACGCAGCTGCCGCTCGATATCCACCTCACGAACGAGTACCGCTACCAGCTGGTGCGCGAGACTGACGTCGACGGCTATCACACGTACGAAGTGCGCTTCGAGCCGCCGCAGAACGCGCCGGAGTCGCTGCCGTTGTATCGCGGCACGGTGTGGATTGACGCGAAGAGCTGGGCTCGCATCCGCCTGTCGATGGTGCAGCTCAATCTGAGCGGCGAGGTGCTGTCGAACGAAGAGCAGGTGCTCTTCCAGCCGTTCGAAAAAGGGACGAACAAGCCGCTGTCCGCCGCGGATGTTGCAAACATCGATTCGCGTTCAGTTTTCTGGCTGCCGCGCGAAGTAAACGCGGAGCAGGTCGTCTCCGCCGCCGGCCGCGCGACGCCGGTCCTCCGTCAGACGACATTCAGCAACTTCCGCATCGATCCGCCGGAGTTCGACCGGCTGCACGCGGAAGTCTCCGCATCCGACGCGCGCATGATCCGCGAGACCGACAAAGGCATGCAGTACCTCGAGAAGACGGGCACCGGCGAGCGCGTGGTCAAGCAGGGCTTCGACACCGCGCGCACGTTCATGCTCGGCGGCGTGCATCACGACTCCGGCCTCGAGTACCCGGTCGTGCCGCTCGGCGGCGTCGACTACTTCAACTTCAATCTCGCCAATCGCGGCATTCAGACCAACGTCTTCTTCGCCGGCATCATCGTCGCGGCGAATGCGACGAATCCGAACGTGGCGAACACGCGGACGAATGTCGGCGTCGATTTCTTCGGCATCGCGTTGCCGACGACGAACTCGATCTTCCGCAACGGCGAGGAGCACAAATCGGAAGCGGTGAAGTCGCTCCCCACGAGCCTCTACTTCCGCGCCGGCCACCCCTTCCTCGGATTCGGCAAGGCGGATGTGACGTTCGGCGTCTCCCATCGCACGTACCGCAAGGCAGACGACACCGCGGCGGACTTCGTCGTCCCGTCGAGCACGTTCGAGCTCTCGCCCGGCATCGACGCGCAGTACTCGCGCTGGGGCTACACCGTGACCGGCTTCTATGACTACAACCACCGCACGGCGTGGAAGCCGTGGGGCGACCTCGCCGAGTACGATCCGGCGCAGCAGAACTACTCGACGTTCGGCACGTCGTTCGCGAAGAGCCTCTATCTGCCGAAGTTCCAGCGCGTCACGCTCGACCTCAACTACCTCGATGGTCAACATCTTGACCGCTTCTCGAAGTACGAGCTCGGCTTCTTCGGCTCGCAGCGCATCCACGGCATCCGCTCCGGTTCCGTGCGCGCCGAGAAGGCGATGATCGGCCATCTCTCGTACGGTTTCGTCTTCTCCCAACAGTTCCGACTCGAGGCCTTCTACGACCACGGCCTGATCACCGACCGCGCCGCCGGCTACTCCCGCGAGCCCTTCCAGGGCCTCGGCATCGCCGGCCAGACGGTGGGCCCCTGGGGCACGCTGCTGCGTCTGGACATCGGCAAGACGGTGGGCCGGAACGCCCAAGACGGTTTCGTAGCCAACGTCGTATTTTTGAAGCTGTTCTGAAGAATTCGGCGCGAAAATAGATCCGCGGTCCTTCTAATTGCAGAGAGGTGAATGATGGATCTTCAGCGGATTCGCGACGTCAAGCAACGTGTGCGACAGCTCCCTCCGGCTCCCGGTTCGTTTCACGAAGTCGCAGTGAATGCCGCAAACGCTCTCGGGTTGGGCGTGGGTGTGCCGAGGGTAGCGATCGGCGTCGGGTTCACGAATACGCCGAAGGAGTATCGTCTGGCGATTCGAGCTCGATCGCAAAGAGATCTCGATCGACTGCAGAACGACGCTCGCTTCAAGGAGATCGTCAAGGATCTGTCGGAGGACGAACGCGACTTCAGAGTCATCGGCGACGTCGGATTTCCGTCCATCCTCGCCAGCTCACCGCCAGCGCTTGGAGCGCCGGCGATTACCAGTCACCTTCGTTCCGGCGTGTCGGTCGGCCATCCGCTCGGTGATCCCGGTACGCTCGGTTTCTTCGCCGTTCTCAATGGAAAGCGTGGTTTCGTTTCATGCAACCACGTTATTGCCAACGTCGACCAGGCGAAGCTCGGCGATGAGATTCTGCAGCCTGCGAAGACCGACGGTGGAACGACGCCAGGTCTCGGGCGACTCGCGAAAATTCCGAAGCTGAAGAGTGGCGGGAAGAAGACCGCGGATTGTGCATTCGCCGCGTTCGAGAATCAGGCTCAAGCAGTCGAAAACCAGCTCGGAACCGACGGCCCTCTCAATCCGAACCCCGTGATACCGCACCAGTTTCTCGACGTCATTAAAGTCGGACGCAAGACTCATCGAACGACCGGCGAAGTACGAACCGCCGAGATCGACGATTTCCCTGCAACGTACTTCGGAAAGTCCGTTCTGTTCGACAACGTCATCGAGATCTTCTCGAAGGAGATGAACACGACGACCGGTATGTTCGAGCCCTTCTGCGACGGCGGCGACAGCGGAGCGCTGGTGTACACAACGTCGTTGCAGCCGGTCGGCCTGCTGTTTCGCAAGACGAACATCGGCGGCCACAACAACGAAGGAATCGCATACGCCAATCCGATCGGAGACGTTCTGACTACTCTTGGGACGCCGCAGCATCCCGCGCAGATTCTGGTGTGACAGCGGCGGAGGCCTAACCTCCGCCAACCACCGGCCGGCAGCAGCCGGTGTTCGAACATTTCGCGGAGCCGCCGCCGATCGAGTGTCCACCGATTCCGTCGGAATCGAACACGCGGTGTGTCGACTGCGACAGAGGAATGTTGTGCGGCGTGACCGGCACGTTCTTGAGGTTCACCGCTTTTGACGAGAGCTCTCCGTAGATGTGGAAATGCTCCTCGGGCTCGTCAGCCTTTCCCGGTCCCTTGGGAGAGCGCGACGCGTTCACAATTGCGATCTCCGTTCCGGCATTCAGAGTGATCGTCGGCCAGTCCTTCTGGTCAATCTTTGCGCGGCCGCCGTGCGGTTCCACTGTGATGGTGATCTCTCCGTCGTACTTCAACTTGAGCTGCGTGATCAATGCGGCAGTTCCGTCATCCGGCGTGCCGGGAAATCGGAAGGGTGCGAGCGTGCCTGTATTGATCGGTACCTGGGCGATCGCTTTCGCGGGATCGATGCGGACATCGTTATCGACATCGGAGAGGTTCGGCAGTGTCGCGTCCAGGTCCGTCGGGTCGAACGCGCCGCCAGCCTCCGCGCCGGAAAGGTGCAGGATTGAGTGCTGCGACAGGACGAACTCTCCCGATGTGATCTGTTCGTCGCTCAATCCGGTTGTGCGATCCCGAATGATCTTCGCCGGATCGTCGATCACGATCGATGCTGCATGCGGCATGACGTCCTTGCCCGGATTCCGGCCATCCGGCAGCAGCGCACGCTTCCCTCCGGGTTCATTGAAAAAGCAAACCAGCCCTACGAACTGCACTTGATATGGCATCTCTCTCCTCCTCAGTTTCCGAATACCTGCACCGCGGCCCAGAGCGAGGCGGGTGAATCGGGTTTTCGAATCCATTCCAATTGCACTTCACGCAATGCCTGCGCTGGCGGAATGCCCTGCGCGAGTCGTTTGTGCACGGCGGGGAAAAAGCGCGCCGATTGCTGGTCATCGACAGGCCAGAGCGTCGCGATGACGGCGGGAGCGCCGGCGGCGAGGAAGGCGCGTGCGACGCTGATCGTGCCTTCCGTCGAGCGCGATTCGCCGGCGGCTGTGTCACATGCAGCGAGGATGACGCACGACGTTCGCGGCAGGCGGATTGCGGCGATGTCGTGCTGATCGATGCGTCCGTCGTCCAGCTCCAGAAAGCCGCGCGACGCGTGGCCGGCGAAATGAATTACGTCTGCGTTCACCGCGGCCCGAAGAAACGCGTCGCCACGTTGAATCGTTGTTGCACGCGGATACGTCGCAGCGACGAGTGCCGATTCTGCTCGAACGGCGGCCAGGTCGCGAGCTTCGCCATTCGCCACGAGCACATTCCGCGGCATCGATGCTCGTCGGACAAGTCGCACGAAGACGGCTGCGCTCGGCGCGAATGAAAGCGTGTGACGTTCGATCAAAAACTTTCCGTTGTCGTCGACCAGTGCGTTGAACGGCAGCCCGGACATCGCCGGATCGCCGACGATGACCAGCCGCCTGCCGGGCGTGAGCTCGTTTCGCACCGGCTCGATGAGCTGCCGGTCGAGCAACCGTCCTGCACGCGTCAGCTGTTTGTGATCATTTGCGATCGCCGCGTTGCGCAGCTCTGCCACCGTCTGCAGATCGATGTGAGAGCGCACGGAACGAATACCTCGCTCATCAACGACAAAGATCAGCAGTCCGCTCGACTGCACGGCGTATTCGATGATGGTCGTGCCTGACGGGATCTCGGCCAGATCGACCTGCGGCCACGACGCGCCGAGTGCATCGAGCAGAGCACGAGCGCGCGCACGCTCGACGTAGTGAAACGCGGCGTTCACGTCCTGCCGTGCGAGTGCAAGCGTCACCGCCTCCTCGAAGAGATTGCCGGCCGCGTGGAAAATGCCCCAGCGGGCTTCGCCTTCCGCCAGCGAATCGCGATTCGTCTCGAGCTCCGCGATGCCTGCCTCGAAATCAGCTGCTGCACGCGAACGATCCCCGAGGTCGCGGAACGCGCGTCCTCGTTCGAGCAGTAGCTCCGGCAGAAACAGACGGCGATCGCCGCTGCGTTCGAACTCGATCGTGCGCGTCAGCATCTCGGCGGCTGATTTACGATCCGGCATCAACAGCGCGTCGACGATCGCAGCATTCGCAGCGAGCTGTGTGCGATACGCAGGATCTGCGAGCGACGTGAGGATGATGCGCGCGCGTCCGAGATCTGCTGCGGCCGCGGAACGATGGCGCATGCGCAGATGCACCCGTGAGCGGAGGAGCAGCGTCTCCGTGCGCAGGACGCGGTCGTTGATGCGCGGCGCGAGATCGATCTCCAATCCCATGAACGCGAGCGCCGCCGGCCACTGCTCGTTCATGGCCTCTGCGCGGCTCATCGATGCAATCACGACGTGCTGCTTCCACGATGGACGCTTCCCAAGTTGGCGCAGCGCGACTCGACGATGCTTCCATGCCGTCGCCGGATCGCCGATACGGTCATACGCCTCGGCCAGAATCTCCCGCACGAACTCGCCGTATTCGAGCTCGCCGAGCCTCTCGAATCCCGCAACGCTGTCGGTCAGTGCGTCGATGCAGGCGCCCCATCGCGATTCGGCAAAGTAAACCAGCCCGAGCTCCCATTGCAGCTGCGCGCGATGCGCGATGAAGATGGTCGGCCGAGCTCCGGCGAGCAATGCCTCGAGCTTCTTGCGTGCGTCCGCACGATGCCCTTGCGAATACGCGGCGTTCGCGACGAAGTATCGGGCGAGGAGTGCTCCCGGGCTTTTGCCGCGATCGAACTCAGTTGCTGCATTCGTGAGCATTCGTTCCGCATCGAGCACGCGATCGTTCTGGAATGCCTTCTGGCCATCGCGGAACAGGATATGCGCGGCGACGAGATGCGTTCGTTGTTCATCGTTCGTGTGGTCGATCGTCTGCACCAGCTGCGTGAGCATCTGATCGCCGTGAAAGCGCACGAGCTCCGCGCCAAGCTCGCGCGCGATGCAAAGATGCTTCGCTGCTAGCGCGTGATCGTTCGCTCGTTCCGCGATCGCCCAGCGGCCGAGGATCTCAGTCTCGCCCCACGTGCGCGCTTCCTGCGGGTACTCGCGCGCGAATGCATGTGCGGCCGGAGGATCGGCAGCCAGCCGGTCGTAGTTGCGCGCGAGCTCGTCGCCGAAAGGCCGCAACGACTGGAGAGTCTGCAGATGCGCACGCCCCTCATCGGCCCATCGACTCTGCGGGTCGAGCTGCAGATAGGACTTCCACTCGTCGCGCGCCTGGTCTCGCAGCCCGAGCTGCTCGATGATCAGCGCGCGATTGAACTGCGCTTCGACCAGATCACGATCGAGCTGCAGCGCGGCGTCGGCAGCCGCAAGTGCCTGTGCAAGCTCCGCGGCGTCATCGTTCCGCACGCCGATCGTCAGACGAGCTGCCGCGAGATCGCTCCAGAGACGCGGATCGTTCGCTCTCGGTGCGAGCTGACTGAGTCGCGATTCGGCGTCGGCCGCATCACCGCGCAGGAGCTGCGCAAGTGCAGCGGCATGATGGATGCGCGGCGACGCATCAGCGTTTGCATCGCGCAGCAGAGCCGCGGCGACGTCGTTCAGGGCCGCGCTCTGCCGCGATGGGTCGGCCGGACTCCATTCGATCCCGCTGAGCCGCGCCGGAAACGCGCGCGTACGCCCGGGAGCCGCATCTGCGACGCGCCGCAACGGATCCGGCGGACGACGTGTGATATTCACCGCCGCTGCTGCAGCTGCCGCAACGAAGGCGATCCATATCAGGCGACCGGCTGCCCTTCTGGAATTCATAAATTAATGAGATCGCTGTCTAGAATACACGCCCCGGCGGTTCGCTATAATCGCCGTCCTTTATGGCAACGATCGCTCGTATCAAAGATCTCCCCGGCCTGATCGGCGAAAAGGTCACGATCGACGGCTGGCTGTACAACAAGCGCACCTCGGGCAAACTGCAGTTTCCGATCATCCGCGACGGCAGCGGCTACCTGCAGTGCGTCGTCTTCAAGAAAGAAGTCTCCGAGGAGACGTGGAACGCCGCGGATGCAGTCACGCAGGAATCATCGATCCGCGTGACCGGCACCGTTCGCGCGGAAGAGCGCGCCGGCGGCGTGGAGCTCGGCGTCGAGACCTTCGAGATCCTTGGCGAAGCGCGCGATTATCCGATCACGCCGAAAGAGCACGGCACCGCGTTTCTGATGGACCTGCGCCATCTCTGGCTTCGTTCCAAAAATCAGCACGCCATCCTGCGCATCCGCAACGAAGTCGAGAAATCGATCCGCGACTTTTTTTACGATCGCGACTTCGTCCTCATCGACTCGCCGATCCTCACCGCGAATGCGGCCGAGGGGACGTCGACGCTGTTCGAGACCGACTACTTCGGCGAGAAAGCGTTCCTGTCGCAGTCGGGTCAGCTCTACCTCGAGCCTGCGGCCGCATCGTTCGGGAAGGTCTACTGTTTCGGTCCGACATTCCGCGCGGAGAAGTCGAAGACGCGCCGCCATCTGATGGAGTTCTGGATGGTCGAGCCCGAGGTTGCGTTCCTCGAGTTCGACGGCCTGCAGGAGCTCGCGGAGGAATTCGTCGAGTATCTCGTGCATCGCGCGATGGATCGCTGCAAGGAAGAACTGAAGACGCTCGAGCGCGATCTGTCGAAGCTCGAGAACGTGAAGCGTCCGTTTCCGCGCATCACCTATCGCGATGCGATCGAGCTGCTGAAGTCGAAGGGCATGCCGGCCAACTTCGGCGACGACATCGGCGGCGACGAAGAGACGGTGATCGCCAACTCGTTCAACTCGCCGGTGATCATCACGCGCTATCCGGCGGCGATCAAAGCGTTCTACATGCAGCCCGCGCCCGAGGATCCGACGCTCGCTCTCGGCATGGACATGATCGCGCCCGAGGGATACGGCGAGATCATCGGCGGCTCACAGCGCATCCACGATCACGATCTCCTCCTCCAGCGCATCCAGGAGCACGGCCTTCCCCTCGACAAGTTCCAGTGGTACCTCGACACGCGCAAGTACGGCACGTTCCCCCATTCCGGTTTCGGTATGGGCATTGAAAGATGTGTGGCGTGGATCAGTGGCGTACCGCATCTGAGAGAGACGATTCCGTATCCGCGAATGCTGAATCGGATTTACCCGTAGACAGGTTGTTGGGTTGTTAGGTTGTTGAGGTGGCGATGAGCGAGATTGACTTCTCTACGCAACAACTCAATGACCCGACAACTCAACAACCATCGATCCGCATCATCCCCCTCGGCGGTCTCGGCGAGATCGGGATGAATCTGATGGTCTACGAGTACGGCGCGGAGACCATCCTCGTCGACTGCGGCATGATGTTCCCCGATGCCGCCACGCTCGGCGTCGACGTCATCATCCCCGACATGTCGTATCTCTTCGATCGCGCCGAATCGGTGCGCGCGATCTTCCTGACGCACGGCCACGAGGATCACATCGGCGCGGTGCCGTTCCTCGTCGAGCGCCTGAAGATTCCGGTCTACGGAATGCCGCTCGCCCTCGGCTTCGTCCACGACAAGCTCGAAGAATTCGGCATCGATGCGGAGCTGCGCGAGATCCAGCCGCGCGATGTGATCGAGGTCGGACCGTTCCGAGTCGAAGCGATCCGCGTCACGCACTCCATCATCGACGCGCTCGGATTCGCAATCACCACGCCCGCCGGCACCATCATCCACACCGGCGACTTCAAGATCGATCACACGCCGGTCGATGCGAAGACGACCGACCTCGCAAAATTCGCGGAGTATGGCGAGCGCGGCGTGCTCGCGCTGCTGTCCGATTCGACGAACGCGCTCGTGCCGGGACATTGTCCGAGCGAGAAAAGCGTCGGCGCAGGACTCGATCGCATCTTCAGCACCGCGCGCGGACGGATCATCGTCACCACCTTCGCCTCGCACATCCATCGCGTGCAGCAGGTGATCGATCTTGCCCGCCGGCACCATCGCAAAGTCATGATGATCGGACGCTCGCTCGTCGACAACGTCGAGACCGCCGAGCGTCTCGGCTACCTGCGCTTCCCGCGCGAGCAACGCGGCGCGAATCGCGAGCTCGCGCCTGCGGAGACTGTGATCCTCACCACCGGCACACAAGGCGAGCCTGCATCCGCGCTCGCACGCATGGCCATCGGCACGCACAAACAGATCGACATCACCCGCGGCGACATCGTCGTCATCTCCGCGCGCACGATTCCGGGCAACGAGCGCGCGGTGAATCACGTCATCGACAATCTCTATCGCCGCGGCGCCGACGTGATCTCGCACGAACAGCCGGATGTGCACGTGTCGGGGCACGCGTGCCAGGAAGAGCTGAAGCTGATGCTCAACCTGACGCGGCCGAAGTTCTTCATTCCGATTCACGGCACGTTGCGGCATCTGATTCATCACGCGCGGCTCGCGGAGGAGGTCGGCGTGCCGCACGGCGCGGTGATCACGAACGGCCAGGTCGTCGAGATCGACGGCGACGGCCTGCGCATCCATCCGGAGCGCGTGCCGAACGGCAAGGTGTTCATCGACGCGGAGGCGGAGGAGGTGCCGGAGGTCGTGGTACGCGACCGGCAGCATCTCGCCGAGGATGGATTCGTGATTGTCGTCGTGGCGATCGACTCGAACGGGCGATTGATCCGCGAGCCGGAGATCATCACGCGCGGACTGGTGCACGTCGATGAAAGCCAGGACGTGCTCGACGACGTGCGCGCGCAGCTGTCCGACATCTTCACGAACAGTCCGCCCGACGAGCTGCGCGACTCCGATCTGCTGCAAGAAAAAATGCGCGCCGCGCTCAAACGCTATTTCAGAAAGAACATGGGCCGCCGTCCGCTGATCCTGCCCGTGATTTGGGAAATGTAAATGTCGATCATCGAAGCGATCGTGCTCGGCCTCGTGCAGGGCCTCACGGAATTCATCCCCATCTCCTCGACCGCGCACCTCGAAATCGTTCCCGTGCTCCTCGGGTGGGGCGATCCCGGCGCGGCGGCGAGCGCGGTCATTCAGTTCGGCACGTGGATCGCGGCCGTGCTCTATTTCTTCAAAGACATCGTGCGATTGATCGCCGGCTTCTTCCGCGGATTGATCACGCGTCATCCGCTCGCCGACGTCGATTCGCGTGAATCGTGGCTGGTGATCATCGGCACCATTCCGATCGTCGTCCTCGGACTCGTGCTCAAGAAGCACATCGAGTCGACGTTCCGCGGACTCTGGGTGATCACGACGATGGTGATCGTCGTGGCGATCCTGATGGATGTCGCGGAGCGCTGGGCGAAACGGCAACAGCTCCGCACGTTCGATCAGATGAATGTCGGCGACGCCATCTCGATCGGCCTCGGACAATGCCTCGCGCTGATCCCCGGCTCGTCGCGCAGCGGCTCGACGATCATGACCGCGCTCTTTCGCAAGATCGACCGGCCGACCGCCGCGCGCTACTCATTCCTGCTGTCGATTCCCGCTGTCGGCGGCGCGGGCTTCCTCGAGCTGTTCAAGGAGCGCCACCACCTCGGCGAGCTCGGATGGACATCGATCATCGTCTCGATCGTCATCGCATTCATCAGCGGCTACGCATCGATCTGGTTTTTGCTGCGATACCTGAAGACGCACACTACGCACGTTTTCATCTACTACCGCTTCGCACTCGGCGCCGCGATGATCGTCCTGCTGCTCACCGGGCGCCTGCATTAATGGAGCGCGGACGTCTCGTCCGCAGTCGGCGAGCGTCTCGCTCGGCGACCAATTCGTGCAGGCCGGGACGCCCGTGATCGTGCTGCCTGTATTAGTGGAGCGCGGACGTCTCGTCCGCAGTCGGCGAGCGTCTCGCTCGACGACTAATCCGTGCAGGGCGAGACGCCCGTGATCGTGCTGCCTGCATTAATGGAGCGCGGGCGTCTCGCTCGGCGACCCATCCGTGTCGGGCGAGACGCCCGACACGTGCGGGCGGGACGCCCGCGCTCCTCACCGGGTATTGACATACGCGATCGCGCGCTCGAGCACTTCATCGCGACCGGCGCGGATGCCGGCGATCGTCGGCTTCACCTCGACGACCGGGACGAGGCCGATGCGTTGCAACTGGCGTCCGTCCGCATGCCGCACGTCATGACCGGTGAACGGGACGACGAGGCCTCCGGGCAGGACCATCGTCGTGACGTCGCCGTTCGTTCCGGCGGTCTGACTGCCGATGAATTGCGTGCCGTTCGCCGCTTCGAAGAAGAGTCCCGTGTGCTCCGCCTGGCTGATCGCGCGCTCGTCGACGAGCATCACGGTCGGATTGCGGTAGAGCGGGTTGTCCGTTTTCGGCAGCTCCTGCTTGAAGCTGATGTCGAGCGGATAGTAAGACTCGCCGTTGAGCTCGGGGCGATGAAACTCCGCGGCGTACCGCGCTCCGCGGGTGTTGATGCGCGGCGCGATCGTCCACGCCGTGCCGCGCGGATAGCCGCGCATGTCGAAGATGATCGCTTTCGTGTTGGCCAGCGCGTCGAACATCGCATCGACTTGCGCTCGCTCCAGCCGCCGCAGATCGGCGTATCCGATGTTGCCGTCGAGCACGCGGTAGGGCGGATCGCTCTTCGCCGGCTGATCGAACGTCGTCGTTCGCGCGATGTCGGCGTCGCGTGTCGTTCCGCCTGCGCCTTCGATCGTGAGGTGCGCCGTCGACTTGTCCGGTCCGCGCACCGCGAGCTGTGCAACCCGCAACGCTTTGCCCGCCGGCGTGGCCGCGGGAGCGATCGATCCGAGCTTCGCCAAACGTGATGCGACGCTTTCTCCGTCGATCGACGTGATCACGTCGCCCGGCTCGAGGCCCTGGCTCTCCCCCGTCACCACCAGCTTTCCTTCGATGATGCGCGTCTCGATCGGCAGCCAGGCCACACCGCTGACCTGAAACGCGGCCGGCGTGCCGAACACGCCGACGTGCTGATCCTCGACGTGCGTCATCATCTCCAGGATCGTGCGCGCGTACTCGCCGGCGTTCGAGACTTTCTCCATGCGCTCGAGGTATTCGGGCAGCACGGAATCCCAGTCGCCGATGAGGTGGTGGTACGGGTAGAAGTAGTGGATCACCGCCCAGGCGCGGATCACCGCGAGCCAGCGCCATTCGAGCGATGGAAAGGTCATCTCGCGATGTGGGTCGTCGTTGCGTGCGACCGACTTCGTGTCGCCGCCGATCTCGATCGTGCGGATCGCCGCCTCGCGATCGCCGCGCAGCGGCAGCGTCATCGGCGCGTCGCCGGTGAGGATCGTGCCTTCGATCGTGGCGATGCCGGCGTCGCGCAACGCGATTGCGGCGACCGGCGTGACGGTCGTCTCGTTGACCAGAAAGCGGATCGTTTTCGCCGGCGCATCCGCTGCTTCCGGCTTGATCGGATTCGACGGCATGACGCCGACCGCGTTGTAATAACCGCCCGATGAGCTGCCGGTTTGCGGCGGATAGCCGGAGCGGATCACGAACCGCTGCGGCGGCGGTGCGATCTCCTTGTTCGTCAGCATCGGCGCGAGCGAGTCGAACAGCGGATCGAAGACCGTGGGCCCCTCTTCATCGAGCGGCGCGCGCAGATCGAACGTGATGTCGCTCGCTTTCGCGATCTCGTCATGCAGTTTTTTCAGCGATGCGCGAGCGGCCATGAATCCGGGGTAACCGCCGAACGCACGCAGATCGATCGTCAGTTTCCCGCCCTCGCTCTGCATCGGCACCTCGGCCGGAGGTTGCGCCCGCGGCGTGCTCGCTTTCGAGTGCGAGCGCACCGTCGTCATCGGATCGCCGAGGCGCGCCAGCATCGCCCGGATCGCCGCGATCTCCGCATCGTCGGAGTCCGTCTTCTGCTCCGCTTTCAACGCATCGACGAGCATCGCGTCCCAATCGAGATCGCGAGTCAGGCTGTAAGGATGGTAGTAGCGCGCCGCGGCCCACACCCGGCCGGTTTCCGCAACGCGATCGATGTGCGGCGGCGCGGCGAGTGCCGCGGCGAGGAGAAGGGTGATGAACATGCGTACAAAAGTACGCTAGTCCGACAGCACTTGCACTTCCGGAATGTTCCGGTATTTCTCCGCGAAATCGAGTCCGTATCCGATGACGAATTTCGGATCGATGGAGAAGCCGACGTAGTCCGCATTGAACGGCACTTTGCGCGCCGCCGGTTTGTCCAGGAACGTCGCCGTCTTCACCATCGCGGCGCCGCGGCTTTCGATGTAGCGGAACACTTCGCGCATCGACAGGCCGCTGTCGATGATGTCCTCGACGATCAGCACCGACTTGCCATGCATGTCGAGCTGCGGCTCCTTGAGGATCGTCACCACGCCCGACGAATACTTCTGATTTCCGTAGCTCGACACCTGGATGAAATCGAGCGCGACATCGAGATTGATGTTGCGCACCAGATCGGTGCAGAAGAAGACCGCGCCTTTGAGGACGCAGAGCGCGATGAGCTCCGTGCCGGCGAAATCGGTGGCGATCTGCCGCCCCATTTCGGCCACACGCTCGTCGATCTGTTCGCGCGTAAATAACGTCGTCTGTGCCATCTGTGCCAGAATCATATCTCGACGTGTCAGTCACTGAAATTGGAGTTCTCCATGGGCGTTGGCTGCGCCTGTCGGACCGCTTCAAATCGCTCTGGACCTTCCACCAGTTCGCGACCGGCGTGTATCGCAATCTGCTGCGCGAAGAGGTTCCGTACCACTTCGATTTTCAGCGTACGTACGAACAGATCAAAGGCGTCACCGGCAAGCTGAACGCGACCGAGATCGCCGACGCCGCGACCGTCATCACGCGCTCCGAATCGATCCTCGATCGCGCCACCGAATCGCTATTGAGCGCCGATGACGGCATCACGCCGTCGATCGTCCGCCGCTTCTTCGAGAAGCTGAAACGGCAGGACGACAACATCATCCAGTACCTCATCAAGTTCTACTTCTACGCCGACGCGGTGGAAGGCGATCGCCGCGACAAGCTCGACTTCCTTTTCACGCGCATCGGCGAGGACTACCACGCGCAGCGTGCCGAGTTCTCTCCGCGCGACTCACTCGATTTCCGCGAACGGATCCTCGCGCTCGTGTCGACGCTGCGCGTTGCCGATCCGCCGCACGAGGAAGTGGTGCGCATGATCCGCGCCGTGCGCTCGATGCGCGATGACATCCTCGCCGCCGAAACATTCGACGAGCTCACCGAGCGCAACCTGCTCAAGAACGCACGCACGTTCAAGCATCGCATCGGCGACCTCTACTTCCATCCCGACATCCTCGTGGCCATCATCGAGCTGAACGTCGCGGCGAAGAATCGCTTCCTGCGCCTTTACCACTCCGAGGAGCACCGGCTGCTGGAGGAGGCGGACAAGCTGATGCAGCACGGGCAGGCGATCGAGCGCAATTTCGGCGACTCGAACCCGCAGCTCGTCGACGAGCTCGCGCGCTTCCGCGATTTCAAGGAGCGTTTCGATCAGCTTCGCGCCGAATCGAACGTGAAGCACGACGTGATCGCGCAGCTGAAGGCGAGCATGAGCGCGATCCTCATGCAGCTCGAAGGAGGCGTGGAGGCGCCGGAAGAAGTGCTGGAGATCCCGGCGGATTTTCTCGTCGAAACGGAACAGCACGAGAACGTCACGGCGCGATTCGGTTCCGATGAAGTGCTGCTGCGATTCCTGATGCGCATCGCCGCTGCGCTCGATCCGATCCCGGCCGATCTGCCGGAGGAGGAGATCGTCGAGCGCGCGCGCGACTTGCGCCTCGAGACGTGGGAGGCGGCTGCGTATCACAAGCTGTTCGAGCGGCGTGCGGCCGAGGCGGAAGAGGACAACGACGATCTGTGGATGCTGTTCCTCCGTGCGGCCGCGCTGCGGATCAAAGTGGACGAAGAGGCGACGATTCTTGCCACGACGTTAGCCGCGGGTGTGCGTCCCGACGCGGAGCTGCTGGCGAAAGCGAAGCAGAGTCTCGACACCGCCAAGGAGCTCGACGAAGACTTCGGCGACTTCCTGCACGAAGCGGTCTACTACTCCAACGCGAAGTTCCTCCACCAGCTCTACCGCTCCCGTTTCCGCCTGCTGCGCGGGTTCTCGGGGTTGTGGTTGATTTACGATCGTCAAAATTAGTCATGAAAATCTTTCGCTATCTCGACCGCGGCACGATCCGCGAATCGTCCAATCCGCCCGCCGACGCCGTCCTCCTCGCGCCGTGTGTTCCGAGCAAGATCGTCTGCATCGGACGCAACTACGCCGAGCACGCGAAAGAGCTCGGGAACGAGGCGCCGTCGGAGCCGGTGATCTTTCTCAAGCCGCCGAGCGCGGTGCTCGCTCCGTTCGGGACGATCGTCCGTCCGGCCATCTCGCAGCGCGTCGATCACGAAGGGGAGCTGGCGATCGTCATCGGCCGCCGCGCGAAAGATGTGAAGGCGGCGCAGTGGCGCGATTACGTCCGCGGCTTCGCCTGTGCGAACGATGTCACCGCGCGCGACCTGCAGAAGAAAGACGTCCAGTTCACCCGCGGCAAGTCGTTCGACACCTTCGCGCCGATCGGTCCATGCATCGAGACCGACCTCGACGTTTCCGCGCTCGCGCTGAGGACGCGCGTGAACGGCGAGATCCGCCAGAACGGCAACACGCGCGACATGATCTTCGCCTGCGACGTTCTGCTCGAGTTCATCACCGCGGTGATGACGCTCGAGCCGGGCGATGTGATCTTCACCGGCACGCCGGCCGGAGTGGGGCCGCTCAACGCCCGCGATCGCGTCGAAGTGGAGATCGAAGGAATCGGCGTGTTGTGCAATGCCGTTGCGTGACGATCTCTTCGCGTTGTTCCCCGATCTGGCGAAGCTGCCGGGCGACGCGTTCATCGTCGGCGGCGCGATCCGCGATCTCCTCCTCGGCGGCGATCCGGCGGACGTCGACGTCGCGTGTCACGATCCGCTCGCATGCGCGCGTGCGATTTCACCGCGCGTGATCCGCCTCGGCAAGGCCGAGCACCTCACCGCGTACCGCATCGTTCTCGGCGAGCACGTCTACGACTTCGCGCCGCTGCTCGATCACTCCATCGATCGCGATCTGCGCCGCCGCGACTTCACCGTCAACGCGATGGCCGTTCCGCTCGATCGCGGCACGCTGCTCGATCCGCACGGAGGGCAGCGCGACGTCGAGACGCGCACGGTGCGCATGGTCGATCCGACAAACTTCGATGACGATCTGCTGCGGACGCTGAAGGGCATCCGCCTTGCGGTGCGTCATCGATTCACCGTCGACGGCGAAACGATGCACGCGATTCGCGAGCGGGCGTCGCTGATCAGGACCGTTGCCGCGGAGCGCGTCGCGTACGAGCTCACCGCGATCTTCTCCGCGAACGAGTTCCGAAAAGCGATCGCGCTGCTGCGCGAGAGCGGGCTCGACGTGCCGATCTTCGGCCGCGAGCTGGACGTGACCCGCTATCAGACAGACGACGTGCCACTCGCCGCGGCGCTGGCCCTGATTGTCGAAAAACCTAATGAATTCGCGGAAAAATGGCGATTTCCGGATGCGCTCGCGCGCGACATGCAGGTCCTGCATCGGCTCATCGAGCAGCATTCGCTCGTCGCGCTGTACGACGCCGGCTCGTCGACGGCGCGTCAGTTGCCGCCGCTGCTGCGCGCGGTCGGACGCGACGCGGAGATCGAGATGCCGGAGTTCGCCACGGTCCCGCTGCTCACCGGCAACGACATCGCCGCCGCCACCGGTCTTCCGCCCGGCCCCGAGCTCGGACGCGTCAAGCGCGCGCTGCTCGAAGCGCAGATCCGCCGCGAGGTGAAGACGCACGACGACGCGCTGCGCTTCATCGCGTCAGCCGTCACTTCGTCAGAGTGACGTGCACCTCGCCGACGGTGGTGTGCAGGTTGAGCACGGAGCGTCCGCCGTCGGGATTCACGAAATGGGTGGTGCCGGGGAAGACGCCTTCGCGCTCGATCGTGCGATCGCCGAGGGAGGCGTGCACTTCGCCGATGCGGGTTGAGGCGTTCAGCTCCTTCACGTTCGCGCGCGGAGTGCGGACGCGGATCTCGCCGGCGCGCAGATCGGTGTCGATGTTGCCGAACGTCCCTTCGATCTCGATCTCGCCCGCTTTCGTTTCGAAGGCCACGTCGACGCCGGCCGGCACGGAGAGGTCGAGGTCGACGTTCGTCGTCTTCGTCACGCGCCAGCCGTGCGAGTGCGTGCCG
>DATEZA010000046.1:0-9207 GCA_035255945.1 Thermoanaerobaculia bacterium | reverse complement strand
ACCTTCGACGGATCGACTCCCGCCGGCAGGTGAATGCGATACGTGACGGTGTCGCCGCCCTTGCCGTCGCTGTAATCGGGATCGTGCTCGGCGTCGCCTTTCGGATGCGTTGCGTCGAGAAAGAACTTCGGCATGACATTCGGCTGCGGGCCATCGGGTTTCCATCCGAGCGGCAGCAGGCGGTTGTCCTTCAGCTCGTGATCGCGGCGGACGAAGCTCGTCGTGAATTGCTTCTCCGCGTTGAGCGTGAGCTCTTCGTAGATCTGCACTTCGTCTTCCGCGCCGATCGTTTCGTGGTGCTTCTGATACTTGCCGTGCTCGAAGAACTCGGTCGGCAGCGGCTTGCCGGTGCGGCGATCGATGATCACGCCGTCCGCGTTCGTCTGTCCCGACGACCAGAGCACGTCGTCGCCGTTCTTCGCCACGAGCTCGATGAACAAACGACGGAAGCCGACGCCGCTCGGGAAGCGATGACCGGCGAGATTCTGCACGCGCACCGTCGCGGAGATCGCGTTCGATTCGTTCTTTCGATCGACGGCGATCGACGCCGACTTCGAGGACGCCTGGCGCAGGAGATTGTTCTGCACGACCTGCAGCGCGTCCTGCGTGCCGGTCATGTAGTCGCCGAGGCGGACGCCGAGGAGTTGATTGAATTGCTTGAAGAACTCGAGGACGAAGGCGTTCATCCCGAGAAATTCGTGGCGCGCGTAATCGGACGTGCGGAAGCGGACGTGGATGTCGGGAGTCGGCGCGCGGTGATCGGCGGCGGGGTACGAATCATCCTCGACGATCGCGATGCGCGTCTGGACCGGATCGACTTTGATCTTCTGCTCCGGATTCACGTAGTTGCCCGGCATGTGGCACTGCTGGCAGGTTTGCGCGTCCGGCCCGGGCGTGCCGAACTCGTTCTGAAACGCGCTGTTCAGCCATTCGAGATACGTCGCCTGTTCGACCGAATGGCCGGCGCCGTCCATCACCGGCAGGTTGATGGTGTGACACGCGCCGCACATGCGCGAGCTCTTCATGTACTCGTCGTGTTTCGGCGTGATGCCGAGCGCGTTCTTCATCGGCAGCGTGGCGATCTCGTCGTCCTTGAACGGTCCGTTCAGCTCGTCCGCTTTGCCGGTTTCGAATTGGCCGGTGATCGAATGCTCGAGGAAGTAGGGGAGAGGCTCGTGTCCGGGCGGCGTCTTCGTCTCGACCATGTGATGACACGCGGCGCAGCTGATGCCGTCGCGTGACAGCGCGCCGTACTTCGCATCGGGGCCGGTGGTCTGCATCGGGATGGCGAGCGAGAAGTCGCGATCGGGATGATCGATCTCCATCTGCCGCCGTCCCATCACGCCGTGACAGCGGAAGCAGGTGTTGACGACGGTGCGGCTCAGCTCCTTGCCGTTCGGCTGCTTCGACGTCCACGCCAGCTCGCTCTCCAGCTGCGCGTAGAAGATCGGATCGCGTCCGGCCAGTCCCATTGGCGACCAGCGCCATTCGGTGTACTCGGAGAAGTTGATGCCGGTGATCGGACTCGCGGTGAGCGGCGAGGTCGGATGGAACATCGTCGGACCGAACGGAGAGGTCGCCGCGCTGTGGCAGCCCTGACATTGATTCGACGTGATGAACATTTGCGGTTTGTGCGCGGCCGCGACGACGTCGTCGTACGTCTCGGGCGGCATGCTCACCGCTTCATTCGCCGGCGGCGCCGATGCTTCCTCCGGCTCTTCCTCGACCGGCGCGTGGATGTGGTACTGCTGCCGCGCCGATTTCAGCTTTCGCGGAGGCGCGGGATTGCGCCAGGTGTCATCGACGCGGAACGTGAGCGGCCATCCGGGAAAACCGGCCAGGTTGTTGAGCGCGGAAAACGTCTGCTCTTTCTCCGCCGATGCATGACAGCGCGTGCAGTAGATGCCGAAGCCGGCGTTCGGATACTGCAGCGAATCGGCGGTATCGAGCGGCATGTTTTTCCAGAGCTCGGCCCACCACCAGCCGTCGGCCGAACCGCCCGCATCCTTGATCATGATGGTCCAGTCGGTGACGGCCGGAGCCGCCTGGTTCTCGTAGCGCGCGGCGGGACCGTTCCACTGCTCCTTGACGATCATCGCGCCGTCGGGAATCGGGCCGGTGCGGCCGCCCGTCAGCCAGCGCATCACGCCGGGCGAGTAGTAGATGCGCACCGCTTTGTGCGTGCCGAAGTACGTGCCGTTGATGTACGGGCCGGTGTCGCGGATGCTCTTGTCGACGCACCAGCCGAGCTTCGCGTACTCGTCGTTCTGCAACCAGGTGAGGAGCTGTTGTTCGTAATTCGCGAGCTGCGCGCGGGTGATGGTGTGCGGTGCGGCGAACGGCGCTTCCTGAGTCGCGCCGGTGCATTCGGGATCTGCAAAAATAGGGAAAGCGAGCAGACAGACGACGAACAGCGGGCAGGCACGTCGCATGACTCATTGTACTCATGAGTCCGTCGTCATCTCCCCACATAAGTCCTTCTGCATCTCGCGCTTGACCTTCTCCGGCGCATCGCCGCGGCTGAACAGGTAATACATCTTCGCCAGCGCCGCTTCGGCGCTCATGTCGAAGCCGCTGATGACTCCCGCACGCGCGAGCGCCGATCCCGCCGCGTACTCCGCGAGATCGACTTTTCCTTCGAGACACTGCGTGCAATCGACGATCACGATGCCGCGCTTCGTCGCCTCTGCGAGCGCGTCGAGAAATTTGGTGTTCTGATCCGGCCCGTTGCCGACGCCGTACGCCTCGAGCACGAGTCCCTGCAGCGGCGGACGGAGCACGTTGCGCACGAGCTCGGGCGAGATGCCGGGGAAGAGTCGCAGCGCGCTGACGACGGGCGAGCCGAGCTCCTGAACTTTGAGCGATTTCGTCCGCTTCGGTTTGCGCACCAGCTCCCAGTTGATGTCGATGTCGATGCCGACCGTTCCGAGCGGCGGGAAATTCGGCGAGTCGAACGCGGCGAATCCCGAGGCGCTCACTTTCACCGACCGGCATCCGCGCAAGAGCTTTCCTCCGAAGTACAGACAGACCTCCGGGATCGCGTAATCGGCGGCGATCATCAGCGACGTGATCAGGTTCTCCCGCGCATCGTTGCGGATCTCGCAGAGCGGAATCTGGGAGCCGGTGATGACCACCGGCTTGCCGAGGCCGTGAAGCATGAAGGGGAGGGCGGAGGCGGTGTAGGCCATCGTGTCGGTTCCGTGGACGACGACGAAGCCGTCGTAGCGGTCGTAGTTCGCGGCGAGGTCGCGCGCGATCTCCACCCATTGCGCCGGCGTCATGTTCGACGAGTCGAGCAGGGGGTGGTATTCGTGAATCGCGTACGACGGCATGCTGGCGTGATGCAGCTCCGGAATGGCGTCCATCAGTTCCTGTAGATAGCCGGACTGCGGCTGGTAGCCGTTGCGCGTGCGCTTCATGCCGATCGTGCCGCCGGTGTAGGCGACGTAGACGCGTTTGCGCGGCATCAGAGCTTCGTCCAGCACCACTCTTCGGCGTGCGCGCCGTCTTTGCCTTCGACCCTCGCGCAGAGCTTCTCGCCGTCGCGCCAGTAGCTGATGCGCTGCGGGTAATCGTGCGCGGGGTTCTCGAAGACGACTTTGTTCGCCGTGAGCGAGGTCATCGGAAACGGCGTCTCCGCCCGCGCGAACGGCATCGCGAGATAGGCGAGCTTCCCGTCCCGCACCGCGATGCGGAGGAACTCGAATTCGGTCTTGCCGTTCATCGGCACCGTGCGTCCCATGCCGAGCATCAGGCCGCCGTCGGGGCTGGTCCAGTGTTCCTCGACGACCGTACCGTTCGGCATCGTGGTGCGCCAGTGGCCGGTCATGAAGGTGGGGAAGTCGGCGGCGTGCAGGGAGACGGCGAGAAGGAGGAGCGATGCGTAGCGAAGCACGCGAGCATTTTAGCCGCGCGTTGCTGCCATCGCCTTCGCATCCGCGACGACTGCGACGAGATTGTTCGGGCATCGAGGTAGGAGTGATGCCGCAGCCGACGTTCCCTACCTCCAAAAATGAAAAGGCCGGCTTTCGCCGGCCCTGTCGTTACGCTTTGCGTTCCGGTGTTGGAGCGGGTGCGGGGGGCTGCGGCATGGGTGCCTGCACGTCGGACGACGGCCCCGAGCCCGGCGCGATGATCATCTTCTCGCCGCTTTCGCCTTCGGGGTAGTACTCCTTGAGCTTCAGGTAGTCGGTGCCCGTCTCCTCCATGAGGATCTGGTTCACTTCCCACCCTTCGAGCGTTTCGCGCTCGAGGAGCTTGCGCGCGATCTTGTCGAGCGCGGTCTTGTTCGCGCTGATGATGTCGGTTCCGGTCTTGTACGCCTTGTCGAGAATGCGGCGCACTTCCCTGTCGATCTCGATCGCCGTCGCTTCGGAGTAGTCCTGGTGCTGCGCGAACTCGCGGCCGAGGAAGATCGCTTCTTCTTTCTTGCCGAAGGTCGCGGGACCGAGATCGGACATGCCCCATTCGCACACCATCTTGCGGGCGGTGGCGGTGGCGCGCTCGATGTCGTTGCCGGCACCGGTGGTGATCTCGCCGAGGAAGATCTCTTCGGCGATACGGCCGCCCATCATGACGGCGAGACGCGCCTCGAGGTAGCCCTTCGAATACGAATACTTGTCCTCGACCGGCAGCTGCTGGGTGACGCCCAGCGCGCGGCCGCGCGGAATGATCGTGACTTTGTGCAGCGGATCGGCCGCCGGCATAATCGCGGCGACGATCGTGTGACCGGCCTCGTGATAGGCGGTGTTCCGCTTCTCGTGATCGCTCATCACCATCGACTTGCGCTCGACGCCCATCAGGACCTTGTCCTTGGCGAACTCGAAGTCGACCATCTGCACTTTCTTCTTGTCGTAGCGTGCGGCGTTCAGCGCGGCCTCATTGACGAGGTTCGCCAGATCGGCGCCGCTGAAGCCGGGTGTGCCACGCGCGAGCACGCTCGCATCGACGTCATCGGACAGCGGGATGTTGCGCGTATGCACGCGCAGGATGCCTTCGCGGCCCTTGAGGTCGGGGAGATCGACGACGACGCGGCGATCGAAACGGCCGGGACGGAGCAGGGCGGGATCGAGCACGTCGGGACGGTTCGTTGCGGCGACGAGGATCACGCCGTCATTCGATTCGAAGCCGTCCATCTCCACGAGGAGCTGATTCAGCGTCTGCTCGCGCTCGTCGTGTCCGCCGCCGAGACCTGCGCCGCGATGGCGTCCGACGGCGTCGATCTCATCGATGAAGATGATGCACGGCGCGTTTTTCTTGCCCTGCTCGAAGAGGTCGCGCACGCGCGACGCACCGACGCCGACGAACATCTCGACGAAGTCGGAGCCGGAGATCGAGAAGAACGGTGCATTCGCTTCGCCTGCGATGGCGCGCGCGAGGAGCGTCTTGCCGGTTCCCGGCGGGCCCATCAGCAGGACGCCTTTCGGGATCTTGCCGCCGAGCTTGGTGAACTTCTGCGGCTCCTTGAGGAACTCGATAATCTCGTGCAGCTCGATCTTCGCTTCGTCGACGCCGGCCACGTCCTTGAACGTGACCTTTTTCGCCGAGCCGGAGAGGAGCTTCGCTTTCGATTTGCCGAAGGAGAGCGCTTTATTGCCGCCCGCCTGCATCTGGCGCATGAAGAAGATCCAGAGACCGATGAGGAAGAGGATCGGTGCCCAGCTGATGAGTGCGGTGACGAACGGTGCGTCGTGCTGCGGCTCCAACTCCGTCGTCACGTTCTTCTGCTTGAGCAGGTCGTACATGGCGGGGTAGTTCTGCGGAAGGGTGGTGTGGAACTCGTGCTTGCCGCCCGGTGCGGTCGCCCTGGTCTCGCCGCGCGCTTCGTCGCCGCGGATGATGACCTTGTCCACCTGGCCGGCGCTCACACGATCGATGAAGACGCTGTAGGGGATCTGCTCGCTCGCGCCCTTCGTCGTCTGGAAGAGGTTCCAAAGAAGGAACACCAGAACGATGATGACCAGCCAGAGGAGCGCGGTCTTGACTGTGGAATTCAACGATTGGCCTCCAAAACAGCACGCCGATGCTTCCGGCGTGCCACTCGTACAGTATCGCAACGGGATCGCTTGCGTCCGTCATTCCGGCGGCGATCCGCCGCGGTCATAACTTACGCAATCGGAGGCGCAGAAGTTTCCGAATCGACTTCTCAGACATCCGTGGAAAACCGCCGGTCCGTTCCGCGGTCTTCACCGCCGCGCTCACTTGATCGTTGCGATGTACGGCAGGTTGGCGAAGCGTCCGGTTTGTTCGAGTCCGTAGCCGACGAACGAGCCGTCGCCGACCTTGAACAGCCGGTAGTCACACTCGAGCGCGACGGTGCGCAGATCGGGACGATCGAGCAGCGCGACGAGATGCAGCGCGGCGGGATTGTGCTGACGAAGCTGCGTCAGCAGATAGTTCTCGATCACGCCGGTCGAGACGACGTCCTTCAGCACGAAGACGTTCCGTCCCGCGACTTCGGTGTGGCTGACGAAATCGATCTCCAGGGCAGTGGCGGTGTCGGTGTCGGCGATGTCGCGGATGACATCGATGTAGCCATATGCCACGTCGCCCGGAATCGCGCGGAGAAGATCGGTGAGAAAACAGCTCGCGCCTTTGAGGATGCCGAGGAGGAAGACTTCGCCTTGACCGGCGTCCTTACGGATTGCTTCGCCGAGGGCGGCGATCCGCTTCGCGATCTGTTTGGTTGTGTAAGCTCGCTTGACCTTCGGCTGTTTCGGTTTCGACTGACGCACCGGCACGCTCCAACCACACTTCGTACTGCTCGCCCGCGGGGTCCGTCACCTTGAACTTGTCCGAGATCTCGATTCCGGCGACCCAGACGATCTCGCCGTTCCAGACGAGAAGAGGAATTGAATCGCGGACTTCGACCGGGATTTTACGATCAATAAGGAAGTCCTTGAGCTTTTTTTCGTGCGACATGCCGAGGGGGCGGAAGCGGTCGCCGGGCCGGCGATTGCGGATTTCGAAGGTGCAGGTTGCGTTGTGCGGGAGTTGGAAGAGTTGCCGGGTTGCTGAGTTGCTGAGTTGCTGAGTGAGACCGACCGTCGCGTCGATCGCTTCGATGTAGCGCGATTCGCCGGGCGCGATTGCAAACGCGAACGGCTCGGTCTTCACCGGTTTGCGCCGCAGCACGTCATCGATCAGCTCGAGATTCTTCGTGACCGTCACCCGTCCGCTCGATTGCGCGAGGCGCTCGAGATCGGTCGCGGAGACGTCGCGCGCATGCCGATCGAGCCGCCGGATGTGGCGATGCAGCAGCGCCTGTTTGAGCCAGGCGTCTTCCGGCCAGCGCAGGAATCGCGTCTGCGTCTCGCTTTGCTCGACTTCGTATTCGTCGAGCAACGTCTCGATCACGTTCCACTGCGCGCGCGCCTGCGACGCGACTGCCGCGAGGTTGCGCCGCACAGGTTCCGGCATGTCGCGTAACGACGCACGCACGCGATTGCGCAGAAATCGTGGATCGGCATTCGAGCTGTCGGTCCGTGCGACGACGCCTCGCTCGCGCAAAAACGCCTCGACCTCCGCACGCGTGACGTCGAGCATCGGCCGCACGACACCGTCCTCGCGAACCGGATGAATGCCGCGCAGGCCCGCGAGTCCGCTGCCGGTCATCATCCGCATCAGCACCGTCTCCGCCTGATCGTCGAGCTGATGCGCGGTCGCGATCCAGCGCATGCCCATCGCGTCGCGCAACTGATGCAGCCGCGCATGCCGCACGTCGCGCGCCGCCGCTTCGATGCCGTGCTCGCGAATCGCGTCGGAGCTCAGCGTGCCGTCGACGACGCCGAGCTGCACGCGCAGCAGCTCGCATGTCTCGCGCACGAATCGCTCGTCGCCATCCGACTCCGCGCCGCGCAGATGATGGTTCACATGCGCCGCGACCACATCCGCATGCAGCTCCGCGAGCGCGATGAGCAGCGCGGTCGAATCGGGACCGCCCGAGACCGCGACGAGCAGGCGATCGATCCGATAGTCGGAGAGGAATCGCGCGATGGCGGCCTTGATCATTTATCGCCAGCCGAGAATCACATGAAACAACGCATCGGACGCGCCGGGTGAGCCTTCGACGAAGAGGAACGACTGCCCGTCGGGCGCGGCGTCGTAGCGCAAGGCGTCGGGCGATGCGCGGAAGAGCTCCGTCACGTTCGTATTGTTCCAGTCGCCGTCGCTGCGCGGCAGGACGCTGATGATGACGTGCTGCGGCGACATGTAGAACAACTCGCGGCCGTCGCGGCGCCAGCGCGGATAGTAGCCGCCGTTCGTCGACAACCGGATGCGCGGCAGTTCGGGCTGGGCGAGGCTCTGCAGGTACACCTCGGATTGGCCGCTCGCATTCGAGTTGAACGCCAGCCATTTCCCGTCCGGCGACACCTCGGGTTGCCACTCCGAAAATGCGCTGTTGAGCACCGGCTCCGCTTTTTTCGTCCGCATGTCGAGGCGAAAGATGTCGCCCCTTGTTTTCGGATCCTCGCTCGAAAAGAAGAGCGTCTGGCCGTCGGGCGAATAGCTTCCGGGAAACTGGAACCTGCCGGCCGGCGTGAGTGTCTCGATCGCGGACGACGACAGTGAGCGCCGCACGACATGCGGCAGCGATCCGACCGCCGCCCACGCGTACGCGATCGATCGATCGTCCGGCGACCAGACCGGCGTCAGCGACAGACCGGGCTCGCTGGTGAAGCGATCGCGCCCGCCGCGCTCGAGGTCGTAGATCCAGATGTCGCCGAGGCCCGTCGCGCGTTCGAGCACGGTGACGGCGGCGCGCTTGCCGCTCGTCGAGAAGGCGAGGCTCAACTCATCGAAGAGATTCTGATCGTCGATGACTTTCGATTTGCCGCTGCGATCGGTGAGTACGAGCCGGCCGCGACTCGTTTCGGTGCGATATACGACCACGCCATTCGCCGCATCGAATTCCGCGCGGGCCGATGGATAGAAGTACGAGACGTTGTCCGCGATCAGCGACGGCTCGCCGAGGAGCGTGCCCTTCTTGATGTCGATGCGTTGCGCGAGCAGTTTGCCGTCGCGCACGAAGGCCAGCTGATCGTCCGCGACGAACGCCGCCTGCGAGATGTTCTTCGTCACGACGGTCGTTTCGTTCGAATCGAGCGAGGCGAGGATGAGCGGCCGCTCGAGCGAATCGGTCGATGCCGCGTGGAAGAGGTAGTGGCGACCGTCGGGTGCGAGTCGCGGCCACGAATGCCGCCATTC
>DATEZA010000045.1:0-34230 GCA_035255945.1 Thermoanaerobaculia bacterium | reverse complement strand
GTGAGGAAAAAACAGCTCCGGATGTTCCCTGCCGTCGATCACATCCGCGAAATGTGGCGCCACGCCGTTACTCGCGTGCGACAGAGTCTGTGAGGATAATGGTTGCGCGGATTCCGCCCGCAGCACGCGTTCGCGAATCTTTGTTCGATCAAAGCGGGCGGCGATGCGATCCGCGCTCGTCCACTGCCACGCAGGTTTACTCGCCAGTTCAGGGCGGGTTGCTGCGTTGATGAAACGGGGCGTTAGTAACGTGACGACAGCTACTGCTGTAAATAACGAAACTTTCATGCATGCTCCTTAATGAATACGGATGACCTACGCAGACGGTTCGGGTCCGCGGTGTGGCCACTCGTTGAGACCTTTCACGCCACTGGGAGAGGCGGTTATGACCGGGCAGCCGCAGACATCAAGGTGATGGGCTCGGCTTGTTGCGAGCCGTGGAGAATCGAGAGAGAGAAGTTGCAGCCGCCACGACTTTACGAAGTGCAAGCCTGCCAACCTCCTAACCAACCGGCGCAGATGGTAAACGGTGGCGTTATGGATCGTCAATTTTGGTGGCATTCCGGAACGGATGTGCTTTTCCGAGGCACGTCGCAGCCGGACGGAGGGGCATTGCTCCCACTGTCAATTGACGGGGGGAACAAATAACTGCTCAGGATAGACGAGGACGTGCCGAACTGCCCTGACCATTTCGAGTGTCGCAGATCGCCTTATGGCCGCGTCGTGAAGGTACGCGAGAGCTTTTGCTGTACTCACCCGCGCTTCGGCAGCCGCGAACGTCGTCACAAGCCGCTCTGCGATCGCTGCAGCTCGCGCGTATTCCTCGTGCTTCAGCAGTTCCTCGACGATCTGCAGCTCCGCCTCGGCGGCATCGGTGGGGAGGCCGCGATCCCGAAACTCAGTCGCGACCGCCGCGAGCGCTTCGATTCCGCGCTCAGACTCTCCTCGCCGAAGATAGACGACCGCAAGCGCCCACCGCGAGCGGATAATCTCCGTTTCCAGTTCAAACTCGCGGTAAACCGCGATCGCACGGCGCGCGTAAACGCCGGTCATCGCGAGGTCATCGCGGAGCAAGCGACAGCAGGCGAGATTCGCAAGAACCCTGGCCTGTGTCAGGCGGTCGCCGAAGCGCTCCAATGGCCACAGGAGCGAGCGATAGATTGCTTCGGCGATATCAATGCTTCCGCGCTCATAACTGATGGATGCAATGAGCACACGCACCTGCGTCTCGCGCGGCTCATCTCCGAACTGGCGGAAGGTAGCCGCCGCCCGTTCAGCAAGCGGTTGCGCTTCGGTGTAGCGCTCCATCTCAAAGAAGACGCTGGCGCGGGCCCAAGCTGTGAAGGCGAGATTGAATGCCGCTACGCTCCGCGTCTCGTAGAAGGACTCGGCCCTGTCGATCGCCGCAAGGGCTCCAGGATAGTCGCCGCGGATCATGTGGACGTTTGCTCGCTCTTTCCAAAGATCGCCGAGTGTCTCCGCGCTGGATGCCGCCGTGAGCCCGGCCAGATCGGCGACTGTTTCCGCGGCCGCGAGAAGTTCGCCCGCCCACCTGGGTCGCCGTTCTTCCTCGTCGCGCGCAGCATTTAGAATTCGGCGAACCAATCCCTCCGTGTATTCGTCGACGCTCAGAGCGAGGTGTTCGATCCAGGTTTCGAGAGGCAGGCGCGAAAGCTCCGCATACACGATCTCCGCCCGCGCAGCCTCTCGCTCCATCCGCTGCCGGGCTGCAACGAATTCTGCAACGCGCGACGGCAAGGGCTCCCGTCGCGCTCTGCCAAGCCACAACCCGGCGCGAGTGAGAATCTGGTAATCGGCGGATACTTCTTCGAGACGCTGCGCGCACGCGGTGCATGTTGCGACGTGAGCTTCAACTTCCGCGAAATCGACCACAGCCTCGTTGCGGTCGACATACGCAAGCAACTCGTCGCGCTCGTAGTGCCGGTTCATTCTGCCCGCCTCACGCTGACGAGAAGAGCACGTGCAGCGGTGAGGCAGCGATGAACCATCAATTTGGCGTAGCCGCTTGTTGTCGAGAACGTGCTTGCAAGCTCCTCGGCTGAACAACCGTCGCAGTATCGAAGGCGAAGCAATTCCCGACACTTCTCCGGGAGCGTCTCCATCAATTCGGCGACATCGATACTCGCAGCTAAGCCGTCACCGGGAGAGATGGACCTTTCGGGCATCTCGCCACCCTCACGGCGCGCGGGCGCGCGCCAGTAATCTCGCGCCGCGTTACACGCGGCCGCGACGAGCCATGCCCGTTCATCATGAACGCGCATTCGATTCCGCAGAAACCGCAGGAAAACGTCATGGACGATATTCTCGGCGTCAGGGCCGGGGACGCGGAAGCGGCTGCCGACGATGAACAGCAGCAAACTGTAGTGCTCGCGATAGGCGGTTGCGTCCTGATCGTCCGCCTCAGTGTCAGGAATCGCGAGCAGTTCATTGGCCATATCGAACCGAAGAAGGGTTGCGGGTGTAACGGTCAGTATATCGAACGACACCGATCCTTCTTCCCCGATCTGATAACGCTTTTCCTTCTGCCTCGTCTCCTCCGGCGAGAGCGCTCTCCGTCCGATCACCAGTGAAACCGCGCGCCAGCGCGGAAGGAGGCGCTCTATGTTCGACGTGGCGTTGATCGTCATTCTTGCGAGCATGCTGTCTATTCCCAAACCGTAGTTGTGTGAACCTTGCCATCGTGGCCGGGTGATGCTGACCCGGTCACGACGGCGGTGAGAATGTTGCCGCCGCATCGTGTTGCGCCAGCTCGATGAAGCTGCGTACGTCATCGACGAGACTCCCAGTCGCAGTGTTTCGTTGAATCGCGTCGCGCAAATACGCGAGTGCTTCGAGAGCACTCTTCGTCACACCCGCCAGCTCGAATTCGCGGAACACAACTCGCGCAACCTGTTCAGCCTCGCCGGCCGCATCATGCTTTCCGAAGAGCGCCTTCAGCATGTCAAGACCAACGAACGCGGAATCCGCGAGCATCTCCAAATTCGCAAAGTCAGAACGCGCCTTGCGCAGCAGTACTAGACCTCTTGTGAGGTTCTCATGGAACGCGACCAGGTGCGCCTCGTTCCAGCGAGCGCGGACCGCCTCCCCATGCATTCCGAGTTTCACGAACTCCTGGGCTGCTTGTCGAAACGCACCTCGCGCCGTATTCAGATGGCCCAATCGCATCTCTGTTGAACCAAGGTTCAGATGGGCGCACGCGGCGGATTCCCGATCGCCGAAGACAGCGAACGCGGCAACCGCATCACGAAACTCGTCGCGTGCCGCGGCCAGTTCTCCGCGATCGGCCAGGACGCAGCCTTCGATCATCCGCGCTTTCGCGGCACGGCGGCGGTCGCTGGTCAAAATGAAGATACTCCGCGCCTGTTGAGCAAATCGAACCACCACCTCGAATGCGCGCAGCTTGAAATGCATCGCGGCGCGCTCGTACCACGTCTGTGCCAGTTCGTGCGTGCAGTACGGAGTCTTCTGGAATTCCGCTTCTGCTCGATCGAGCATCGTCCGCGCTTCGTTGAAGCGGCCGAGGGATCGCAGTGCAAATGCGCGATCGAGACAGCTTCTTCCGCGAAGGACGATCACGACGTCGCGCTTCATCAGGGCAGGGAGTTCGATGGTGAGCCGCTCGGCGACATCGAGAATGGCAATTGCCCGCGCTGGCCTGTCGTCGAGCAGGCGATGGGCTGTGAGAACGAGCTGACGAACGAGAGCTTCGGAGACTCCATGCGCAAGAAAGCGCCGCGCCCATTCCTTCTGCGCGCCACCGAGTATTCGGGCAATGACTGCCGCCGTTGCGCGCATTCGCTCGCGGAAATTCTCCGTGCGCGCTGCGACATCCTCACGAACGCGCGCGAGCGCCCATAATCCGTTTTCTTCAAGCGACAGTTCAAATAGCTCCGACGCCTGAACGTCGAGGAGCGTCATGCGCCTAAGCGCCGAAACGATTTGGGCGATTTTCCAGCGAGTCGGCTCCATGATTCCCTTCCGTACGCGGAGCAGATGCTGACGACTGATGCCAGCCTCTCGGGCGAGGTGCGCCGGCTTTACTTCGTGAGTGACGATGAAGAATTCGAGACGTGTGCGAACGTCCGCCTCATCGAGTTCATCGAGCAGCGACAATAACGCTTTCCTTCCGCACGAAACGTAAACAGCTCTGTCGGTATTGGAGTAGCGCGAGGCGCACTTTTCCCTACCAACCGTCTCGATTGGGAACGGATATGTTCCGTTCTACGTTGGAAGTGAGTATTCGACTTGCTGAACCCCGATGAGACGCGCAGATCATCAGGCTCGGCCTGAAGCGCGATGGAAGCAGCGGCCCGTGACAGTTAGACGCAACGCGATCATCTTCATGCAATCCGTCGTCACATTGATGCCATCCGCGGTCGTATGAATCCATCAGCGAATCGCATTCATCCGACCCTGTGACGTATTCACTCGAGCCGCGATCGCATTCATACGATCGGCCATGGTATTCGGCTCATCTGCGGTCGAATTCACCCGATCCTTCATCGCATCGATCCGATCCGTGATCGCATTCATCCCATCAGCGATCACGTGAATGCCATGCGCCATGGCAATCACGTGTCCATGGCTCAGCTGAATTGCCTACGCTGACTTCGATATCTCGCCCGGCACCGGATCTCCTGCAAAGTGACACGCCGCGAACTGCCCTGGTTTGTGTTCAACCAGCGGCGGGACGATGTCTTTGCAGATGGGGAACTGCGCGATCGGACAGCGCGTGTGGAAGACGCAGCCGCTCGGAGGATTGAGCGGCGTGGGGATGTCGCCTTTGAGGATGATCCGCGACTTCTTCACGTTCGGATCGGGGACCGGCACGGCGGAGAGCAGCGCTTTCGTGTACGGATGGAGCGGATCCGCGTAGAGCGCGGCGCGCGGCGCGAGCTCCATGATCTTGCCGAGGTACATCACGGCGACGCGCGTGGAGATGTGCTCGACGACGGAGAGGTCGTGCGCGATGAAGAGATACGTCAGCCCGAGCTCGTCCTGCAGGTCCATCAGCAGATTGACCACCTGCGCCTGCACGGAGACGTCGAGCGCGGAGACCGGCTCGTCGAGCACGAGGAACTTCGGATTCGTCGCCAGCGCGCGCGCGACGCCGATGCGCTGCCGCTGTCCGCCGGAGAATTCGTGCGGATAGCGCTTGCGGTACTCGGGACGCAATCCGACTTTCTCCAGCAACTGCGCGACGCGCTGCTCGCGCTCCGTCCCGTTGGACGTGCCGTGGATGATCAGCGGCTCCGCGACGATGGATCCGACGGTCATGCGCGGATTGAGCGACGCATACGGATCCTGAAAGACGATCTGCATGTTGCGCCGCATCCGCCGCATGTCGCCGGAGTGAAGATCGAGGACGTTGGTGCCGTCGAACGAGACTTCCCCCGAGGTGGGCTCGATGAGGCGGAGGATGCAGCGCCCGACGGTGGTCTTGCCGGAGCCCGATTCGCCGACGAGACCGAGGGTTTCGCCGTGGGCAACGTCGAAGGAGATGCCGTCGACGGCTTTGACCTGGGCGACGACGCGGGCGAGGACGCCGCGTTTTACGGGGAAGTACTTGGTGAGGTTGCGGATGGAGAGAAGGGCGGCGCTCATGGGGCGCCTCCGGTTGAATTCAGAATGCAGAATTCAGAATTCAGAATGAAGAATTGAGGTGGCGCTTCGCGCACGTCCTTCATTCTTAATTCTTCATTCTGAATTCTGAATTCTGCATTCGTCCCAGACCTTATGGATCGGACGTATCGCCGTGCAGGTAGCGCCGAGCCACGTGTCCCTACTTTCCGGATGGAGAGGAGCGCCTCGCTCATGGGGCGCCTCCGGATTGGATTGAACGCAGAACGCAGAATTCAGAATAGAGAATTAAGAATGAAGGACGTGCGCGAAGCGCCACCTCAATTCTTAATTCTGCGTTCTGAATTCTGAATTCTGCATTCATCCCAGTCTCTCCGGATCGGGCGTATCCCCGTGCAGGTAGCACCGCGCCGTGTGTCCCTCGCCTACTTTCATCAGCGCCGGCTCGTTCCCATAGCAGATCTCCATCACGTCGGGGCAGCGCGGATTGAACTTGCAACCACTCGGCAGTGCGTGGATGGCCGGCACCATGCCTTTGATCGTCGGCAGGCGCTTTCCACCCTCCTTCGTCACGCTCGGCAGCGATGCGAGCAGACCGCGCGTGTACGGATGCGCGGGATTGGCGAAGAGATCGTGCACCGGCGCTTCTTCGACGATGCGGCCGGTGTACATCACGACGACGCGCTCGCAGAATTCGGCGACGACGCCGAGGTCGTGCGTGATGAGGAGAATGGCCAGTCCGAGGCGCTCCTGCAACGATGCGAGGAGCTCCATGATCTGCGCCTGGATCGTGACGTCGAGCGCGGTCGTCGGCTCATCGGCGATGAGCAGCTCGGGATCGCACGACAACGCCATCGCGATCATCACGCGTTGCCGCATGCCGCCGGAGAGTTGATGCGGATAGTCGTCGAGCCGTTTGACCGGATCGGGAATCGAGACCAGCTCCAGCATCTCGCCGGCCTGTTTCCACGCTGCTTTCTTCGACAATTTGCGATGAATGCGGATCGCCTCCGCGACCTGCACGCCGATCCGGAAGACCGGGTTGAGCGACGTCATCGGCTCCTGGAAGACCATGGCGATGTCGTTGCCGCGGACGGTGCGCATCTCTCTTTCCGGCAGGTCGGCGAGATTGCGTCCTTTGAACCGGATCTCGCCGCCGGTGATCTTTCCGGGCGATGCGACGAGCCGCATGATCGACATCGCGGTCACACTCTTGCCGCATCCCGATTCGCCGACGAGTGCCAGCGCTTCGCCGCGCCGCACGTGGAATGAGACGTTGTCGACCGCGTGCACGACGCCGTCGGCGCTCGGAAAGGAGGTGCGGAGGTGGCTGACCTCGAGCAGCGGTTCGCGCGCGTCCACGGCGAGCGATGGTAGCAAGAACGACGCCCTCGAATCGGAATTCATCCGCCATCGACACGTGCCATTCCAACGAGCCGAGGCTCCCCTGGAATGGGTGGTGGTGCAAGTTTTCGGATCGATCAACCGGTGCTCGGCGTCGAAGGGTGTGGCGCCGCCGACTCGGCGGCGGATGACGCCGGCGGGTCGCCGGCGCCACACAAAACCGGCTTGTGGCGGATGTAGATCATCGCCTCACGAAACGGCGCATCGTCGCTTCCGCTTCCGGGACGCCGAGGGCAAACGCGACGAAAAAGTAAAAGACGCCGAACACCCCGCAGACGAGCGCGGCCTCGACGATGTGCGGGAACGGGAGATGGGAGGCGAGACCGCCGGCGATCGTCTCGACCGCGACCGCGACGATGCCTGCGCCGATCGCCGCGATCCAGAGCTTCGACTGAAAGGCTCCGGGCAACGCGATCGCGCCGATGCGCTTTCCGAGCGCGCGTCGCAGCAACAGAAATTCGAGCCAGCCCGCGATGCCTGCAGTTGCAGTCAGCGCGATCGCACCGAGGGAGCTCAGGCTGCCGCCGACCGTGGGCAGCGGAATCTGCGCGAACTGCAGCGCGCGAATCAGATACGGACGCAGCGGAATGGCGAAGATCCATCCGAGCGCCGCGGTCAGCGTCACGCGGATCATGGCGAAGCGGAGCGGCGTGCGCGTGTCGCGCAGCGCGTAGAACGCGTTCGAGTAGAGGCGGCCGAGGGTCACGGCGAGCAGGCCGAGCGTGGAGCCGATGAGGATGTACCAGACGAGGAGCGTGTCCTCCGCTTTGAAGCGGCCGCCCTGGTAGAGCGCGGCGATGATCACGTTGCCGATTACCGCGAATGCGACGACGGTGGGCACGACGAAGAACGCGATCTGGCGCAGTCCGCGCTCCAGTCGTTTGCGCATCGCGCCCGCGATCTCGTCCACCGATCCGCGCAGCCCCGACATCTGCGGCAGCTCCGCCGCGGCGACCGACATCCCGAAGAGCGAGATCGGCAACATGTTGACGATCTGGGCGTACGACAGCGCGGACACCGCGACGGTGCCGAGGAGCGTCGCGAGCAGGTTGTCGATGTAGCCGCTCAGCTGCACGACTCCTTTGCCGACTACGACCGGCGTGAAGTTGCGGATCACTTCACGCACCGGCTCGAGCGTGGTGTCGATCGCGAAGCGGAGATGCTTTGCGTAACGGAACACCGCAGGTAACTGGACCAGGAACTGCGCCGCTGCGCCGACGACCATGCCCCACGCGGCGATGACCACCAGCGAGCGGTCGTTGGTGCGCGCGCCGAAGATGGCGAGCGTCGCGATCATCACGATGTTCATGAACACCGGCGCGACGTACGAGAGAAAGAATTTTCGGTGGCTGTTGAGGATGCCGAGGCACCACGCGGAGAGGACGAGGATGCCGACGCCCGGCCACATGATGCGCACCACGGTGATGGTCAGCTCGCGGATGTCGCCGTGATAGCCGGGCGCGATGATGATCAGCAGCCACGGCGTGAGGAGCACGCCGACGAGCACGAGCACCGCCATCGAAAGCGCGAGGAGCGACGCGACGATGCCGGCGACGCGGCCCGCGGTCTCTTCGTCTTCGTGCGCGAGCAGCCGCGCGTAGACCGGGATGAACGACGCGGAGAGGACGCCTTCGCCGAAGAGGTTTTGCAACACGTTGGGGATGCGGATCGCGGCGCGGTAGATGCCGGCTGCGTCGGAATTGCCGAGGAAGTGGGCGAAGACTTTCTCGCGGACGAAGCCGGAGATGCGCGTCAGGAAGATGCCGGCCGCGACCAGGACGGCGAATCCGCCGCGATGTTTGGTGTCGCTCATAATGGAGTGCGGCAGCTCGCTGCCGCCCCAGGATTGCGGTGGCTTGCCACCGCGTTACGTAACCCGCGGCGGCACGCCGCCGCACTCCAACGATTACGGTTTTGAGCGACCTCAGTCAACAAGTCATTCGGATTGCAGGCGCGGGGCCATCCGGTCTCGCCGCCGCGATCGCGCTCGCGCGTGCGGGCCGCGAGGTCGAAGTGCACGAGGCAAAGCGCGACGTCGGCACGCGCTTCATCGGCGACCTGCAGATCATCGAAGGCTCCTCGGAGCGCGAGCCGGTGCCGCAGTTTCTCGATCGCATCGGGATCGCGCGCAACTTCTACTTCCGTCCCGCCAATTGGGCCACGTTTTACGACGCCGCCAATCGTCCGCGCGTGATCCGCAGCGGCGAACCGTACGGCTACTTCATCCGCCGCGGTGCCGAGGACGGGACGCTCGATCGCGGACTGCTCGCGCAGGCGCGCGATGCCGGGGCTCGCATCCTCTTTAATAGTCGTTTGACGGAAGCGGACATTATCGCGACCGGTCCGGCGACGCCGGACGGCCTGGCGAAAGAGATGACGTGGAAAACGGACGAGCCGGAGCGGGTCGATGTCTTTTTCAACCATCACCTCTCGCCCGGCGGCTATTCGTACCTCTTCATCCTCGACGGCATTGCGACGTTCGGCTGCGCGATCGTCGCCGATTTCAAGAAGATCGATGACTACTTCGATCACTCGTTCGAGGCGGCGCAGCGGGTGCATCGGTTCGAGCTCCCAGCCGAGCGGCGCACCGGCTACTCGTACATGAACTTTCATCTGAAGCAGCAGGCGACGTCGAACGGCTCGCGCTTCGTCGGCGAGGCCGCCGGGTTTCAGGATTACCTCTTCGGCCTCGGCATCCGCTACGCGCTGACGAGCGGTTGGCTCGCGGCGCGGAGCATCATCGAAGGCCGCGATTTCGACGAGCTCTGGCGCGCGGAGCTCGGCGCGAAACAGGAGACGAGTCTCGTCAACCGGTTCCTGTACGAAAGCGGCGGGAACTTCGGCCTGTCGATGTTCGTGCGGCGGGCGGGCGTGGCGAAGGACTTCCGCAAATACCTGAGCTCGTGGCATCAGCGGACGTGGTGGAAGCGCGCCCTCTCCCCCATCGTGCGCCGGGTGTGGCAGCATCGCGGACGATGCCAGCACAAACCGGGCGAGCACTGGTGCCGGTCGCGGGACACGGAGATGAAGGTGCCTCCGCTCGGCGAGATCACGTGATGACGATCGACGACGCGTACGCCGAATGCCGCGCGATTGCGCACAAACACGGCGCGAATTTCTCGGTTGGATTCCGGTTCCTGCCGCGGGAGAAACGGCGCGCGGTGTATGCGGCGTATGCGTATTGCCGGGTGGCGGATGACATCGCGGATGATGAAGCAACTGTCATCCTGAGCCGCGAAGACGGCGAAGGACCCGTAGATTCAGGCGCTGCGTGCGATGCTACGGGTCCTTCGCCGTCTGCGCGGCTCAGGATGACACGCTCGCGGCTCGATGCGTGGCAGCGCGAGCTCGATGCGTGTTACGCGCAAAACCCAAATCATGCGATCACGATCGCGCTCGCCGATGCACTGACCCACTTCGACATCCCGAAATCCGCGTTCGTCGCGCTGATCGACGGCTGCCGTCAGGACATGACGAAGTCGCGCTACGAGACCTTCGACGAGCTGCTGCACTATTGCGATCTCGTCGCGACGTCGATCTCCGACATCTCGCTCTCGATCTTCGGCTATCGCCACGATCGCGCACGCGAGTACGGCCGCAACCTGGCGACCGCGCTCCAGCTCACGAACGTCACGCGCGACGTCGGCGACGACCTCGGGCGCGACCGCATCTACCTGCCGCGCGAAGAGCTGCGCCGGTTCGAGGTGAGCGAAGAAGAGCTGATCGCGCGCAAGGAAACGGATCGCATGCGCGCGCTGATCGCGTTCCAGATCGATCGCGCCGAACGCTATTTCAATGATGCCGAGCCGCTCCTCGGCGAGCTCGAATTCGACGCGCGCTTCGGCGTCCTGCTCATGGGCGGCATCTACGCAACCGTGCTGCGCAAACTCCGCAAGGACCCGCTCGTCGTCATCCGCAAACGCCTCTCGCTCACGAAGTTGCAGAAGGTGATGGTCGTCGGCACGCGGATGCTCCGGCCTCATTTCGTGTAACCGGCCGTGCCGCGCGATCGTCTACGAGCCGTGAATGTTCTGAAGGCGCTGGCGATCGCGGCGCTGCCTGCGATCGCGCTCGCGCAGGCGCCGCCGAGCGTGCGGGTGATCGTGCCGGTGGTCGGATCGGTGATCGGCGCGGGCGAGGTTCGCTGGCGCACCGCACTCGAGCTCGTCAATGACAGCCGCGCCGATGTGACGGTGGCGATCACGCTGATGACCGTGCCCGATCAGCCGGCGTGGCTCACGACGATCAGTGCAGGCGAGACGGTCGCGTTCACCGATGTCGTCGGCGAAGCATTCGGCGGCGATGCGGTGCTGTCGCCGCTCGTCGTCGACACGCTCGGCCGCCGATCGGTGACGGTGCGCGCCGCGGCGTACGGCACGAAAGAGGACAAGGTCTTCAGGCCCGAGCCGATCACGATCGCGTACGGTGCGACCTGGACGCCGATCCGCGTACTGCAGGGTTTGTCGTTCAGCGACGCGTTCCGCACGAACGTCGGCCTGGTGAATCTCAGCGCGCGCGAGACGACGTTCCACATCGCGGTGCAGCGTCTGCCCGGACGCAATCTCGCGGTCGCGCATGTGCCGATGCCCGCGTACGGGATGTGGCATGTGCCGATTCAAACGCTCTTCCCGATGATCACGAAGGGCGACGATTTCACGCTCGTGATCGAGACCGCCGATCCCCAGACGTACGTCTACGCCTCGGTGGTGGAGAACGAAACGAACAGTGCGACATTCGTGCAGCCGCAGGTGGGGACGAGCGCGGTGGTGCAGTAAAATCGCGCCATGTCCGACGAACCCGAATACCTCATCTGTCTGCAGTGCGAGACTCCGACGTATCAGTTCGAATACCACAACGGCAAACTGGCGCAGGTGGTGTGCAACACGTGCGGCGCAGATGACGTGTCGGACTTCGTGACTGAAGCAGAGCTCGAGGAGCAGTCGTAACGGATGAAGACACCAGTCGTCATTGGCATCGCCGGAGGCACCGGCTCGGGAAAAACGACCGTCGCGAAAGCGGTTTACGACCGCGTCGGGAAAGATCGAATCGAGTGGATCTCGCACGATTCGTACTACCGCAACTTCGACGGGCTCTCCGCCGAAGAGCGCCACAAGATCAACTTCGATCATCCCGATTCGCTGGAGACCGAGCTGCTCGTGCGGCATCTCGACGTGCTGGCGAAAGGATCGTCGGTCGATGTGCCGCTCTACGACTTCACCACGCACTCGCGCAAGATGGAGACAGTGCGCGTCGAGCCGCGCAAGGTGCTGATCGTCGAAGGCATCCTGATCCTCGCCGAACCGGAGCTCCGCCGCCGCCTCGGCATCAAGTTGTTCGTCGACACGCCCGCCGACATCCGCTTCATGCGCCGCCTGATGCGCGACATCGTCTCGCGCGGACGCAGCCTGGAGTCGGTCGTCGAGCAGTACATGACGACGGTGCGTCCGATGCACGAGGAGTTCGTCGAGCCGTCGAAGCGGTACGCCGACCTGATCATCCCCGAGGGTGGGGAAAATCAGGTCGCGCTGGACGCGATCGTCGCGCGGGTCGAGCATCTGCTGTCGTGATGGATGAGTCGCAGACCGCAATGCGACGGCGGAGCGCGGCCGTCTCGGCCGGCGACGATTGGTCGTCGAGCGAGACGCTCGCCGACTGCGGACGAGACGTCCGCGCTCCGTCATCGATTCAGCGGCGAATCTGCGGCGATCGGCTCGGCCCAGATGTAGTGCGAGAACCAGTCGAGATTGTGTTGCAGCACCGCGCGATTTGATTTCGGCTTGGTGATCCCGTGGCCGAAGCCGGTGTAGAGGATCAGCTCCGACGGCACGCCGGCATCCTGCAGGCCGCGGTACAACTCGAACGCATTCGGCGGCGGCACGCGCTTGTCGTTGGAGCCGTGCTGGATCAGCGTCGGCGTCTTCGCCTTCTTGATGTTCGTGATGGGCGACGTGTCGGCGTAGATCTTCGGATCGTCCCACGGCGTGGCGAGGAGGTATTGCCGCGTGAACGGAGTGACGTCGGTGTTGACGTAATAGGTCATCCAGTCGCTGATGCCGGCGCCGACGGAGATGGCTTTGAAGCGATCGGTGTTCGTGGTCAGGAACGCGGAGATGTATCCGCCCTGGGACCAGCCCATCGAGCCGAGCTTGGTCTCGTCGACGATCCCGCGCGCGACGAGCGCATCGACGCCGCTCATCACGTCCCACATGTCGCCGATGCCGAGGTTGCGGACGTTGAGGGCGCGGAACTGCGCGCCGTAGCCTGCGCTGCCGCGATAGTTCGGCTCAAGCACGAGCGCGCCTTTTGCGAGAAAGAGCTCGATCGGATAGGTGCGGGTGGCCGGCGCGAACGTGGGGCGGGAGACGCCGGTTGGTCCGCCGTGAATCACCACGAGCAGCGGATATTTCTTCGACGCGTCGTAATTCGCCGGCTTGTGCAGCACACCTTCGATGGTTGCGGCGTCTTTGCTCTTCCACGAGATCAGCTCGACGGTGCCGAGCTTGAATGGCGTGAACTGCGCGGTCATGTCGGTCAGTTTCTTCGCCGCTCCCGCGATCGGCAGCGCGGAGACGTACACCTCGGCGACGTGATTGGGATCGGATGCCGTGTACGCGATCGTGTTGAAGTCGTGGTCGAACGAAACATCATTTAAATAGAAGGCGTCGGGCGCGGTCACACGCGTGATGGCGAGCGTTTTCGGATCGATGCGGAAGAGGTGTGTTGCGGTTTTCTGCTGCGCGCGGAAGAAGATGCCCTGCTTCGAATCGTCGAGCAAGGCGACGTCTTCATCGAATGATGCGGTGAGATCGTCGACATCGGCGGGCTTCGCGGCCGGCTTTGCGAGCACGTCGGCGACGCGCACGCGCGCGACGTGGCCGTTCGTGTAGTAGTGATACTTCTGCGCGAGCGCGGTGCTGAAAACGAGCTCGCTTCCGTCCGGAGAGAAATGCGGATCGCCGTCCGGGCCTTCGAGGGCGACGACGCGCTTCACACTGTTCTCGCCCGTTGCATCCACGATGAAGATGTCCGAGGTGGCGTCGAAAGCGAGCAGCGGGTTGCTTGTCGCGGAGAACGCGATCTTCGAACCGTCGGGAGACCAGGCGATGTCCGACACGTTCAGCTTCGGATCGCGCACGAGCTGCTTCGCGTCGATCGGAAGGTGATCCTTCTCCGCAGCGGCGACGTCGGCGATCCAGAGCTGGTTCTGATCGAAGTCCTGCTCGACGATCTCGAAGTCGGCGTACTTTTCTTTGCGGCTCTTCGCCTTGCTCGATTCGGGCATCGGCGCGGTGAATGCGATGCGCCGTCCGTCTTCGGACCAGCGGAACGAATCGATCTCCGCACCGTGCTTCGTCAGTTGCCAGGCTTCGCCGCCGCCGGGTGAGATCAGCCAGATCTGCCGCGCGACCGGCTTCCCTTCATCCTTTTTCTCCTCTTTCTTTTCACCCGGATCCGCGAGCGGTTCGATGACGGCCGCTTCGCGCTCCGTCAGAAACGCGAGCCAGCGGCCGTCGGCTGACCACTGCGCCGCGCCGCTCGATTTCTTTCCGCGCGTGAGCTGGAAGGAGCGGCCCGTCTGCGTGTCGGCGAGCCAGAGATGTGTGACGTACGCGTTCTCTTTCCAGTCCGTCTCGGTCATGTCGTACGCGACGAAGCGCGCGTCCGGCGAGATGCGCGGACGCGCGACGGACTTCATGCTGAGCATCTGGTCGATGGTCGGCGTCTGCGCGACGAGCGGCAGGACGAGGGCGAGGGCGGTGAGGATTCGGAACATTGCTTCTCCTTTAATCGTCGACGGCCGGGACGGCCGGCGACTGCGGACGAGACGTCCGCGCTCCATTACTTCAGTTGCCAGAGCAGATAGCCGACGATCTCGCTCTCGTTCTTCACCTGCTCGCTCAGCGGCTCGCCGCCGGCGGAGTGTCCGCCGGAGCCGTGGTAGCGCAGCAGTACGGGATTGTTCGAGCCGGTCGAGGCCTGCATCAGCGCGGTCATCTTGCGCGCGTGCAGCGGCGCGACCCGCGTGTCGGCGTCGCCGGTGACGAACAGGATCGACGGATACTTTGTCCCCTTCACCACGTGCTGATACGGCGAGTAGGCGTAGATCCATTTGAACGCGTTCGGATCCTGCGCGGTGCCGTATTCGGAGATCCAGAAGCGCCCGACGAGGAACTGGTCGTAGCGCAGCATGTCGGCGAGCGGGTATTCGCAGAGCACCGCTTTGTACATCTCGGGATGCTGCGTCGTGGCGGCCATCACCAGTAGTCCGCCGTTGCTCTTGCCGCTGATGCCGAGGTGCTCGCGCGAGGTGTAGTTGTGGTCGATCAGGAACTGCGACGCGGCCTGGAAGTCGTCGAAGACGTTCTGCTTCTTCTCGTTCATCGCCGCGCGATGCCACTCCTCGCCGAACTCGCCGCCGCCGCGCAGCACCGCGAGCGCGTAGACCGCGCCCTGCTCCGCGAGCACGATCGCCCGCGGCGAGAATGCGGGCAGCTGGCTCAGATTGAAGCCGCCGTAGCCGGTGAGATACGCGGGATTCTTCCCATCGCGCTGCAGACCTTTCTTGTAGAAGAGGAACATCGGCACGTGCGTGCCGTCCTTCGAGATCGCGAACGTCTGCTCGATCGTGAAGTCGTCCGGATTCACCGGCGCGTTGACCTGCTGGAAAACCGTGCGTGTGCCGGTCGCGACATCGTATTGATAGATCGCCGGCGGCAGCGCGAAGGAACTGAATCGATAGAACGCGACCGGGGTGTGCCACGAGCCGGTGATGTCATCGAGTTTGCCGTAGGCGTGGAAACGCATCTCGCCTGCAGGCGTACCGTCGGCGTTGTAGCCGACGACGCGCGGCCTGACGTTCTCGAGGTACCGGACGAAGATCTTCCCACCCGCTGCGCTGATCGATTGAATCGCCGCGTCGTGATTTTCGGGGACGAGCTCGCGCCAGTTCGCGCGTCCCGGCGTCGCGAGCGGCACGATCATCACGCGATGATTCGGCGCGTTCCAGTCGGTGGCGAGGACGAGTGAGTTGCCGGCGAATTCGGCCGACGTGCGCGCCTCGAGGTCGTTGACCACGGGCTGAAAGCCTTCATCGCTGCGCGCGTTCTTCACGTAGACGTCGCTCCGCTTGCCGGCGGAGCCGTACGAGACGTGCGCGAGCAGCCAGCGGCCGTCGTCGGAGCCGGTCAGGCTGACGATTTTCTCGGGCGTCATCCCTTCGCCGAACAGCTCGACCTCATCACCGCCGGCGAGTGCGCGCCGGTAGATGCGCGAGCCCGCTTTCGTATATCGCGAGAAGAAGACCTGGTCGCCGATGATGGCGATGCCGGAGTAGCGGGCGAGCGGGAGCTGTCCGAGGTCGTGCTTCGCGTCGACGTCATAGAAGTGGATGATGACTTCGTCGGCGCCGCCCTCGCGGACGAAGAATCCAAGGATTCGGCCGTCGGAGGAGACGTCGAAGATGCCGACGTTGCTGGCGTGCTTCGGGTCCTCGGGCGGCGCGATCAGCACCGAGTCGGCGCCGTTCTCCCGCATGTAGATCGAGAACTTCTCATCGCCGGCCTTGCGGTGGGTGAAAAAGTAACGGCCGTTGCGCCAGGTCGGAAGATTGCTTTCATCGACGCCGAAGAGCTGCTCGAAACGTTTGGCGAGGACGTCGCGCTGCGGGAGATCGGCGAGCGCCTTGTCCGTCCAGGCGTTCTGCCGGTCGATCCACGCTCGCGTTTCCGCGCTGTTCTGATCTTCCAGCCAGCGATAGGGATCGGTAACCGTAACGCCGTGCAGGGTTTCGGTCACCGGACGGACCGGCGTGACCGGACCGTGCGGGGCGGAAACGGAGCAGGCGACGAAAACGAGCGAAACGAGAAGGAACAGCGGCTTTCTCGGCATGGCGGCAAATTTTACGCGGAAGTCAACTGAAATCAGTCATTTGCCACATTTTCGCTACAGGCGGAATGGCGGAACCTCAGCAGCCGGTTGAATGTCTTGTTTTTGCCAAAACCGGAACTTAGACTTTTGGCGATCTGAAGCAGAAGGGGGGGAGATCGGGGTCATGCCTCTCGTTCACGTCAAAGAAGACGAAACATTCGAGAATGCACTGCGTCGGTTCAAACGCAAATGTGAGAAGTCGGGGATCCTCTCCGAGTTGAAGAAGCGGCAGCATTACGAAAAGCCGAGCACCAAGCGCAAGCGGAAAGCAATTGCCGCCCGCAAGAAGGTGCTGCGGAAGCTCGCGGAAGAGCGCCGTACTGGCTACTAATTCTCGACATCGTTCTGATTGATAGAGGGCTCGCTTCGGCGAGTCCTTTTTTTGTTCCTCCAAAATGATCCACACCGAAATCGAATTCGACCGCGTCCTGACCCTCATAGCCATGGAGGCGAAGAGCGCGCCGGGCAAAGAAGCGATCGCGCGGCGCCGTCCGCTCGCCACGTTCAATGAATGCGAACGCGCGCAGGCGGAGCTCGCGGAGATGGTCCGCTTCTACCACCGCGAAGGACTCCTCCCGATCGCCGGCCTCACGGACGTCCGTCCCCTCTTCGATCGCGAAACGGTGCTCGAGCTCGAGGAGTCGTGGCAGATCGTTCGCGCGGCACGCGCGACGCAGGCGATCCGCGAGACGTTCCTTCGCAGCGACACCTTCCCCCATCTCACCGAGATCGCCAACCGCATCTCCGACCTCGGCGAGCTGCTGACGAAGTCGTCGAAGTACTTCACGCGCGACGGCAAGCTGCGCGAAGAAGCGTCGGCGGAACTGCGCGCGATCCGGCAGAAGGTCCAGCAGAAGCGCTCATCGATTCAGCGCGTGCTAAACGATGTGATGAATCGCAGCGGCGATGCGATCCAGGAGCCGCTGATCGTCATGCGCGGCGACCGCTTCTGCATCCCGGTCCGCGCCGATCATCGCACCGCGGTGCCCGGCATCCTGCACGAGCGCTCCGGCTCCGGCGCGTCGTTCTTCATCGAGCCGCTGCAGGCGGTCGAGTTGAACAACGATCTCGCCGACCTGTTGATCCAGGAGCGCGAAGAGATTGCGCGGATCACGCGCTACGTGTCGCAGATGCTGTTCGACGACGCGGGCGAGATCATCGCCGCGGTCGATGCCGGAGGCGAGTTCGACGCGCTGCAGGCGTGTGCAGTTTTCAGTGTTGCCATTCACGCATCGCGTCCGCTGTTCAGCAACGAAGGCGAGCTGCGGATTCTGAACGGACGTCATCCATTGCTCGATGAGCGGCTCGGCGATGCGCGTGCCGAGGCGTTCGGCGAAGAGCCGTCGGACCGGCGTGTCGTGCCGATGACGATCGAGCTGGGAGCGCGGGCGTCTCGCCCGCAGTCGGCGAGCGTCTCGCTCGACGACCGGTCGCCGGCCGAGACGGCCGACGACTGCGGACGAGACGTCCGCGCTCCTTACGCACTGATCATCAGCGGTCCGAACGCGGGCGGCAAAACGGTCGCGCTGAAAACTGCCGGACTGCTCGTGGCCATGGGAATGAGCGGCCTCCCCGTCCCTGCCGACGACGGCACGACGCTGCCGATCGTCGATGCGATTCACGTACTCATCGGCGACGACCAGAGCGTGCTCGAACATCTGTCGACGTTCTCCGCATATCTCGTGCGGTTGAAAAAAGTCCTCGCACACGCGACGAAGCGCTCGCTCGTGCTGCTCGATGAACTTGGCTCCGGCACCGATCCGGAAGAAGGCGCTGCGCTCGCTGCCTCCGTCGTCGAGCATCTGCTGAACGCCGGCTCGCTGCTCGTGGTCACGACGCACCTTTCGTCGCTCAAGAGCTTCGCGGTCAACGATCCGCGCATCGTGAATGCATCGATGGAGTTCGATGTCGCGACCGGACAGCCGACGTATCGCATGATCACCGGCATCCCGGGCCGCAGCCGCGCGATCGATATCGCGCAGATGATCGGTCTCCCCTCCTCCGTCATCGCCGCCGCACGCGAGCGTCTCGGCGATCGTTACGGCGAAACCGACACACTGCTCGCAACGCTGCAGAAGCGCATGTCGGAAGTGCTCGCGCAACAGGACGAGATCTCGCGCTTGCGCACGTCGATCGAAGACGAGCGCCGCGCGATCGCCGAGAAAACCGCGCAACTCGAGAAAGAGCGCGCGTCCCTCGGCACGTCGTATCGCGATGAGCTGGAGCGTCTGCGCGACGACGTCACGCGCCAGCTGTCGAACGAGATCAAGATTCTGCGCGAGAAAGACCGTCGCTCGCTCGATGCACGCGAATCGCTGAAAACCGTGACGCAGTCGATCGATCGCGCGGTGGAGTTCCTGCCGACCGAGCAACGCGAAGTGCGGGTCGGCGACAAAGCCGAACATCGCAAGTTCAAGGTGACGGGCAAAGTGCTCTCAGTCGATGGCAGCAAAGCCGTGCTCGATGTGAACGGGCGCAGAATGACCGTCGACGTACGCGATTTGACGAGTGTGGCGCCGGCGACCTCGCCGGCGGATCGCCGCCGAGTCGGCGGCGCCACACAGAATCGCGGGGCCGATCTCATTCCCGCCATCGCCGCCGAGCTCAATCTGATTGGTCAACGTGTTGACGATGCGCTCGAGGAGTCCGACAAGTTCCTCGATCGCGCGCTGCTCGAAGGCAAGCAGGCCGTGCGCATCATCCACGGCTTCGGCACCGGCGCGCTGCGCAAAGCCGTGCGCGAGCATCTGCGCAAACATCCGGCGGTGAAGTCGTGGCGTCCGGGCGATGAGAACGAAGGAGGCGACGGCGCGACTGTCGCCGTGCTCGAAGGTTGATGGCTCTCGTCGATCTCAATGATCTGGTGATCTCGCAGGTCCGCAGCGCGGCGGACCTCGTCGAATTCGTCTCCCAGGTCACGCCGCTCAAGCTCGCGGGCAAAAGCTACAAAGGCCTCTGCCCGTTTCATCGCGAGAAGTCGCCGTCGTTTCACGTCGATCGCGACAAGGGACTTTTCTACTGCTTCGGCTGCGGCGCCGGCGGTGACGTCTTCAAGTTCCTCTCGCTGACGGAGCGCTTCACGTTCCCTGAGGCGGTGGAGCATGTCGCGGCGCGATACGGAATCGAGCTGCCGCGACGGAGGAAGTCGTCGCGCGAGGTGGACAAAGACGATTTGATGGAAGTCCTCGACGACGCGTCCGAGGCATTCCATCAGGCACTTGGCTGGGGCGACAACCCGGCGAAGCGCTACCTTGAAGATCGCGGCGTGCCACAAGACATCGTCAAGAAGTACGGCTTCGGCTACGCGCCCGACTCGTGGGACTACATCCTGCGCCGGCTCGGGCAGAAGCATGGCGACGCAAAGCTGTTCAAGGCCGGCCTGCTTTCGGAACGTCGCGAAAAAGGCGGCTACTACGATCGCTTCCGCAACCGTTTGATCATCCCGATCCACAGCGAGACCGGCGCGCTCGTCGGCTTCGGCGGACGCTCGCTCGACGGCAGCGAGCCGAAGTATCTCAACTCGCCGGACTCCGAGGTCTTCAACAAATCGCGGCTGCTGTACAACCTGCATCGATCGAAGGATGCGATGCGGCGGATCGATCGCGCGATTCTCGTCGAGGGTTACTTCGATGCGATCGCGATCGATCACGCGGGCGTGCCGGGCGTGGTTGCGTCGATGGGAACATCGCTGACGGCGGGACAGGCCTCGCTGATGCGGCGCTACACGCGCAAGTGCGTGATCGCGTACGACGGAGACAACGCCGGCCGTGCCGCAGTGCTTCGCGCGGCGCCGGTGCTTCTCGGCGCGGGACTCGACGTGCTCGCGCTCGATCTGCAGGGCGCGAAAGATCCGGACGAGATCGTGCAGAAGCGCGGCGTCGACGGATTCCTCGAAGTCCTCGGCAGCGCAAGCGACATCTTCACGTTCGGGCTGCGCGAGTGGGCGTCCGATGCGGCGACGCTGAGCGGGCGCGAGAAATCGGAGCGTGTCGAACAGTTCACGCAGCTGCTGTCGGCGGTTCCCGATCCGGTCGTGCGGAACGATGCGGCGCAGCGAATCGCCGATGCGTTCCGGCTCGAATTCGACAGCGTCTGGTCGCGTGTGAAGGGGAAGGCGCAATCGGCAGTGACGCGGGAGCGCGCTGTCGCGCCGCCGCAGACGACGGGCGAGAAATTCGTGTTACAGGCGGCGGTTCAGGGGAAGCTGGCAGCGGAGGTGCTGGGGCGACTTCGGGAGGAGCTTTTCGAAGACCCGGCGTGCAAAACACTCTTTTCTATCATGAAAACCGACCTGGTGGCCGGTAACCCTATTGATTTCGCCGAAATCACGACCCATCTTAGGGGCGAGGTAGAGCTAGCCCTTCTGTCGGAGCTGCTGCTGAGCGAGGAGATCGACGATCCAACGCTCCAACGTATCGACGAAAACCTGCGTCCAATGGAGCGCGGATATCTCAATCGCCGCCGGATCCAGATCCAAAGAGACATCGTGGAAGCGGAGAAAGCGGGGGACGAAAACCGTATGCGCGAGCTCGATCGCGAGAAGACGGAGCTCTCCCGTATGTTGAGTACGCTGAAATAATTATCGTCATCAAAAGATTACGCGAATGTCCTTTACGGACACCGTTCGAACCGTCGTAACCCGTGGGGCGAACCAACGCTACCCGGTGAGGAGCGCATCAATGACTACCCGCCTGCGGACTTCGAATCTCGAACAGGAATCCACGTTTGAAGAAGGGGTCGGCGACTTGAGTGTCGAAGAGAAATACGTCGAAGTCAAGCAGCTCATCGCACTAGGTAAAGAAAAAGGGTTCCTCCTCTACGACGAGATCTACGAAGTCCTTCCGGAAGAGATCACTTCCCTTCCTGAAGAGCTGGACGAGATCTACCTGCGCTTCAACGATCTGGGGATCGACATCGTCGAGGATGCCGAGAAGCAGCTTCCTTCGCAGACCGGCAAAGGCATCATCACCATCGATGGGACCATCGAAGAAAAAGAGATGGATCAGCGCGAAGAGGTCCAGCAGGACATCATCGCCGCCTCCTCCGGCATCGTCGACAAAACCAACGATCCCGTCCGCATGTACCTGCGCGAGATGGGCACGGTCAAGCTCCTCGACCGGCAGGGTGAAGTCGACATCGCCAAGCGCATCGAGAAGGGCGAGCGCAAGGTCTACAAGTCACTCTCTGCGAACCGCATCATTCTCGAAGAGATCCTGAAGATCTACGAGAGCGCGAAGAAGGACACCCGCGTCATCAAGGAGATGATCGATCTGGCGATGCCGGAAGACGACGTCATCTCCCCGGCGGTCGACGAGAACGGCGAGCCGAAGCTGGCTGCTGCCGCGATCAACAAGATCAACGAGATCATGCTCATCTTCGAGCGCATTTTTAAGCTCGACAAGAAGATCAAGGACACCAAGAGCAAGGTCGCGGATCCGAAGAAGCTCACGCAGAAGGCGCTGGCGACCGGCACGAAGAGCATCGAGAAGCTGGAAACGAATCTCGCCGACGAGATGCAGCAGATCGACTTCACGCCGCAGACGCGCAACCGGATGATCAACAAGCTGAAGGACATCGACAACGAGCTGTCGCAGGTCGCGTCGATGATCCGCAAGGACGATCAGTCGCTCAAGCGCGAGAAGGACAAGACGCGCCGCGACTTCTATCGCCGCCGCCTGCAGAAGTACCAGGAGAAGCTCGGCGAGCTGGAGACCTTCTACGGCACGCCTCACGACGAGCTGAAGAAGACCATCCGCGAGATCCGCCAGGGCGAGGAAGAAGCCGATCAGGCGAAGCAGGAACTGATCGTGGCCAACCTTCGCCTCGTCGTCTCGATCGCGAAGAAGTACACCAATCGCGGACTGCAGTTCCTCGACCTGATTCAGGAAGGGAACATCGGTCTGATGAAGGCGGTCGAGAAGTTCGAGTACCGCCGCGGCTACAAGTTCTCGACGTACGCGACGTGGTGGATTCGCCAGGCGATCACCCGCGCGATCGCCGATCAGGCCCGCACCATCCGCATCCCGGTCCACATGATCGAGACGATCAACAAGCTCACCCGCACGTCGCGCGCGCTGGTGCAGGAGCTCGGACGCGAGCCGCAGGCCGAGGAGATCGCCAAGCGGATGGACATGCCGGTGGCGAAGGTGCGCAAAATCATGAAGATCGCGCAGGAGCCGATCTCCCTCGAGACTCCGATCGGAGAAGAGGAAGATTCGCATCTTGGCGATTTCATCGAGGATCGCGGCGTGATCTCGCCGATCGATCACGTGATCGTGGCGAACCTGAAGGAGCAGACGCAGAAGGTGCTCCGCACGCTGACCCCGCGCGAAGAGCAGGTGCTGAAGATGCGCTTCGGTGTCGGCGACGGCGCCGAGCACACGCTCGAAGAAGTGGGACGCTCGTTCAACGTCACGCGCGAGCGCATCCGCCAGATCGAGTCGAAGGCGCTACGCAAGCTGCGTCATCCATCGCGCTCGAAGAAGCTCCGGCCATTCCTGGATGCAACGTTCTAAAACAGCATGGGCGGCCCTCGCGGCCGCCCTTTTCATTTCTGCGCCGCTCTTCGCTTCGCACCTCGTGCTCGAGGCGAATCCGGCGATCCCCTTCCCGTTCCTCGCCCGCTTCGGCTCCGTCACGCTGCATATCTATCCGCACGGCATTCGCGGCGAGACGATCTGGCTGAACGGATTCGTGCGCAACGAGCAGAAGGACATCACGGTCGAGAATCCGTTTGCGCGGATGTACACCGAGGTGCCGGTGGCGCGCATCGGAGCGATCGTCGGGAAGCTCGTCGCCGCCCTGCCGGCCACGCTCGCCTTCACGTCCGCGCCGCCGGTCGAAGGTCCGCTCGCCGGCACGGTGCACAGCATCGCCGCGAATCGATATCGCATCGTGTACGGCGCCGAGGCGTGGATCGATGTCTGGACGACGAAGCAGCTGGGCGACGTGCCGCAGCTGCGCGCGATCGGACAGCAGATCGTCGGCGCCATCTCGCCATGGACCGCGAAGTCGTTCGCCGCGATTCCGGACGTGCCGGTCTACATCGAGCTGAACTTCAGTCACTTCCACAAGCTCGCCATCCTGAAGGTCAAGACATTGACCAGTGATGACGACGGTGAGGAAGCCGCGCTTCAGTCCGGCAAGTTCTGGGTTCATGCGGCTGTGCTCGATTCGCTCTGGAAGTAATGCACTGTTATTTGCAGTTTAGTCCGGTGTGGGAAGACTACGCCAGGCGACCCCAGCTTTTGTCGCGCTGATCGGAATCTCGATCATCTGCGAGCTCGCATGGAGTGCGGCGGCCGTGCCGCCGCTTCCTCCAAACAGCGACGGCCATGCCGTCGCACCCGCGGCATGGCCGCAGTCGTCCGGAGCGGCGGCATGGCCGCCGCAGTCCATGATCATTCCGGTGACCGGCGTCGAGCGCGCCGCATTGCGCGACTCGTTCACCGCGAAGCGCAAGGGCCACATCCACGCGGCGATCGACATCCTCGCGCCGCGCGGCACGCCGGTCGTTTCCGCCGCGGACGGCATCGTTACGAAACTCCGCTGGAGCGGCGCCGGCGGCAACACGGTGTACATCAACGATGCGCAGAACATCGAGTACTACTACGCACATCTCGACCATTACGCGCCGCAGCTGCACGAAGGGATGCCGGTTCGACGCGGCGACGTGATCGCGTACGTCGGCACGACCGGAAACGCGCCGCCGCAGACGCCGCATCTGCACTTCGGCATCGAGCAAAACGGAGCGGCCGTCGATCCCTTCCCCATCCTGCTCGCGCGCGGACGAACCATCCGCTGACGAGCGGACGTGTGTCATCCCGAGCGCAGTCGAGGGATCCCCGCCGGCGGCACGCTGATCATGCTTCGGCGGGGGATTCCTCGACCGCCTTCGCGGTTCGGAATGACACTCAGGCCGCAGCGGCCGCGGCCTGGATCTGCAGCTTGTCCAGCTGCGCGAGCAATTCGCCGGCGTCCTTGTAGCGCGCCTTCGGATCCTTCTCCAGGCAACGCATCACGATCGCGTTGAGCTCGCGCGGGATGTCGGCGCGCAGCTCGATCGGCGGCTTCGCTTTCTCCGTGATGTGCGCGGTGAGCACGCCCGTCAGCGACGATGATTCGAACGGCCGCACGCCGGTCAGCGCCTCGTAGATCATCACGCCCATCGAATAGACGTCGCTGCGCGGATCGAGACTTTTTCCCTGCACCTGCTCGGGACTCATGTAGTGCGGCGTGCCGACGATCAGTCCCTGCTGCGTCATGCCTTCCGTCGCCTCGGCCATGCGTGCGATGCCGAAATCCATCAGCTTCACTTCGCCCTTGTGATCGATGAGCACGTTCTGCGGCTTGATGTCGCGATGGATGATCCCCTGCTCGTGCGCGGCCTGCAGTCCGCGGCTGATCTGGCGCGAGAGTCCGACCGCGAGCCGCGGCACCATCTGCCGGTTTTCCGCTTCGTCGAGCAGCTCGTTGAGCGTGTAGCCGCGGACGTACTCCATCGAGATGAAGTAGACGCCTTCCGCTTCGCCGTAGTCGTACGTGCGCAGGACGTTGCGATGCGTGATCTTGCGCGCGAGACGGATCTCGCGTTTGAAGCGCTCGAGGTCCTCCGGCGATTTCTGCATCACGTCGCCCGGCAGCGTCTTGATCGCGACGGTTTCGTCGAGCTGCGCGTCGGTCGCGCGATAGACGACGCCCATGCCGCCGCGTCCGAGGATCTGTTCGATGCGGTAGCGATTGGCGAAGAGCGAGCCGAGGGAGAGATCGGCGGTGGCGAATGAGCCGGGGGCGGTCGCGCCCGGAGTGGTGCTGTCCATCTTCAGCGTCGTCATCGCCGCAGTTTCGGATCCGAGCGAGCGCATGACGCCTGTCGCCATGCCGACGAGCGGCACTGCTGCGACCGGCAGCGGCTGCGGAATCCATTTAAGCCGCACTTCTTCGCGCGTGGACGACGACAGAATCTCGCCGCCCGCCGCCTGCGCAGTTTCATACGAGAGATACGCGTAGCCTGGGGGCGCGTGCCACGCGAAGAGCGACGCAAGCAGCGGCGCATTGCCGACGATCGCGACGCCGCTCTCCGCCTTCAATTCGACCGAGCCGGTGATGAATTGTCCGGTCGCGATGCCGACGCCGATCGAGATCTCGTTCGCGATCTCGGAGTTCGATGCGATCTCTTCATTGATTGCGCGCGCTGCACGGATCGCGTGAATGACGCCGCGATCGCCGCGGAACACGCTCACCAGCCGATGTCCGACGATCTCCCGCACATATCCATCCTGCCGCGCGACCTCGGATTCCTGCAGCTTCATGATCTTCGCGACGGTGGCGATGACGTTCGATGCATCGTCCTCACTCGCCGCTGGCGGCAAACCGCGCACATCGGTCACGAGGATCGTTCCCTCTTCGACCTTCGGCGCTTCGATGTTCTTCTCCGCCTCGCGCTCTTCGGCCTTCGCCGCCATCTGCTCGTACAACTCTTCGAGCTCCGACTTGTCCCGCAACGAGGTGATCATCTTCGCGAACGAGCGGCCGAGAATGCCGACTTCATCGCTGCGATCCATCTCAGGATGCACGCTGAGATCACCCGCGGTGACGGCCTGCGCGATACCTGCGAGCTCTTCGATCGGACGCGTCAGGCGCCGCGCGATGAACCACGACAAGAGGAATGCGAGCAGAAGTGCGCCGCCGCCGCCCGCAAGCAGCGAGTTCTGAATCTGACGGAACGGCTCGAGCTCGCGATCGAGCGAGCGGAGGAACACGGCCCAGCCGACCGGCACATTCGCCGACATCAGCGGCTCACCGACCACGACGTACTTGCTGCTGTCGATGGTCGTGTTCATCGGCGTCTGCTTCACGCCCTGCATCTGTTGCATGCCGACGCTCGGTGCGTCGGACGAGCGGGCCGGTGCGCCGCCGACTTTGGAAATGAAGCCGACGTTCGCTTTCGTCCACTCCGCGATCTTGTTCGCGAAGGCGTCGTCGATCGCGTAGGCATTGACGAGGTAACCGACGCGGACGGGATTCGCGCCCGCGCCAATCGGCACGACAGCGGCGTGATAAAGCTTGTTGTTGTAGACCAAGACGCCGGTCGTCGGATCCCATGGGCTGGCGTCGACCGCTTTCTTCACCAGCGGCGACTGCTCGTAGAGATCGTCGCCGCGCACATGCGTCAGCGCCGGTTGATCGGTACTGGTGACGAGCTTGCCCTGGTCGTCGAGCAGCATGACGACGTCGCTGCGAAGGAGCCTGTGCTTCTCGCTCAGCTGATCGTTGACGCTGACGAGATCGGGCGTCGCGGCCATGAGACTCGACTGCACATATGCGGCGAATGTCGGATCGGTGCCGATCAGACGCGCGGAAAGCGCCAATCGCTCGAGGCGCTGGCGCTCGAGATCCTTGAACAGCTGCGCGGCGCTGGAGATCGAGGTGTAGACAGTGTTGCGTGCGATCGTGTTCGCGCGCTGGATCGTGATGCCGACGGCGATCGCGACGACGATCGCGATCATCACCGCGGTGACGAGGAAGAGCTTCCAGACAAGTGGAAAGCGCGCGCGCTCGACGCTCGCGGCAGGTTTTCGTCGTGGTGCAGTGTCGGCTTCGGAAAGCGTGGCGTGGTCGATCGTTTGCGCGGTCAACTCAGTAATCCCTCGGCGGTGCGTACGGTTTGTTCTCTTTGTTCAGATGCTGCGTCGCTCGATAGCCGCTGCTGTCGAGCGTGATGGCGGCGTTCGCGATGCCGGCTGCGGGAACATCGAGTTTCGATTGCATCGTTCCGCCCTGCTCGTTCCACGCGACGAGCGTGTAGCTGCCCGGCGGAACATCGGCGAGCGAGAAGTTGCCGTTCGTGTCGGTGAACGCGAAGTACGGCGACGACATCACCTGGATGACCGAGGACATCGTCGGATGGACGTTGCAGTAGACGTTGATCACGCCCGGCGTTTTGAACGTCGACGATTTGCCGGCGCCGCGGCGATAGAGGCCGAGATCGAAGTTGTTGCCCGAGGAGAGCGAGAAGAGGTTGTGCGAAATCGGATCGTCGTTGGGGAACTGAACCGTGGAGCCGACGGGGATGACGAGCACATGCGGAAGTAAGGTTTTCCCGCGTGTGGTCATGGTGAAGGTGCCGGCTTTACGGGGCGACGTACGTGCGGCGGGCTCGAGCCAGACGAGTGTTTCGTCGATGACAGGATGTTGTCCGCGCTTGGTTACGAAATTGACGCGGCCGCCGACGGTGGCGGCGCTGAGCCCGGTAGCGGAGAGGCCCGCCACGCACACGAAAACGGCCAGAAGTCGTTTCATTGCAATCAGCTCCGGGAATCTTGAAGTGTAGCACATGGTCTTGTGCAACCGGCACGGCAATTGCGAATTGAATAGGTGCTTGAATTTTGTATTGCGATTTAAAATCGAAAACGTATCATCTAAACATGCACGAAACGGTGAGCGGCGGCGGGCGATGCAATAATCGTCGTGGCTGCGCGTTTCGTGAGTATACGGTTCTGGTGCAGCAACAGGCTGCATGGTTTCATTGAAAAAACTGAGAACAGATTGACAAGATCCCGCTCCTCCCTTTCACCACGGGCGTGAAGGAGCGGTCGATCCGGTCCGCAACGCCAGCGGGGTGAGTCGCGACCTAGGCGTGACGCTTGTTGCGGGACCACCGGAAATTCATGGGGGAGGAGGTACAAACGTTCGCATGCATTGTTCCAATAACACTCAGGGGGCTACGACTTCGTAGCAACCCACCCCGGAAGGGCGCTCGCGAGAGCGCCCTTTTTCTTTTTTGAAGAGTTATCCGCGAAGCGCCACCTCAATTCTCAGTTCTAAATTCTGACTCTGCGTTCTGCGTTCAATTCCATCCGCTCGGGATTGAATGCAGAACGCAGAATTGAGAATTAAGGTGGCGCTTCGCGCGCTGCCTCAATCGAGCCGCGGAATCATCACTCGCCCGCTCTCCATCGGCACTTGCGGACTTCCGGGGATCAGGATGGCCCGCAATCTCGCCCTCAGCAACTCCGCCGAATCGACATCGGAATCGATCAGCTGCAGGATGGCGTCGACGTCCGCGGCACGGATGCGGCGCGGCTTGCGATCGAGGCAGGCGTTGGTGCGGCAGCGCGGCGTGCAGTACTTGCGAGTGGACCGGGTCAGCGGAAACTTGGTGCCGCAGTACGAACAGGTTCCCATCTCACATCCCTCCCGTCACGACCATTGAGAATAGGAGCGTTTGGCGAGATCGTCAAGTAGTTGACTGTCGGTGCCCCGAGCCGGACTCGAACCGGCACGCCCGTTTCCAGGCAAGGGATTTTAAGTCCCGTGCGTCTACCAATTCCGCCACCGGGGCGTGAGACGCGCATCATAACGGCTGCCGATTCGATATCATTCGCGCCGCAACCCGCCTGGAGGCTCCACCATGACCACGGCCACCGAAATCGTCACCGGCGCACCGCTCACTCTCCTCTCCGAAGAAGAGCAGATGTTCCAGCAGAGCGTGCGCGAGTTCGCCATCGAGCGCATCCGTCCCCTCGTCCATCAGATGGATAACGACGCGAAGATGGATCGCGATCTGATCAACAGCTTCTTCGAGCTCGGCATCATGGGCATCGAAACACCGGAGCAGTACGGCGGCGCCGGCTCGACGTTCTTCAACGCCGTCCTCGTCGTCGAGGAGCTGTCGCACGTCGACGCATCGTGCGGCGTGCTCGTCGACGTGCAGAACACGCTGGTCAACAACGCGCTCGTCCGCTGGGGCAACGACGATCAGAAATCGAAGTACCTCACGATGCTCGCCCGCGACACGGTCGGTGCGTACGCGCTCTCCGAGGCGGGATCGGGATCGGATGCATTCGCCCTCGCCTGCCGCGCGGAGAACAAAGGCGACCACTGGGTGCTCAACGGCCAGAAACTCTGGATCACCAACGCACACGAAGCCGGCATGTTCATCGTCTTCGCGAACGCCAATCCCGACGCCGGCTACAAAGGCATCACGGCATTCATCATCGAGCGCGACTTCCCCGGCTTCCGCGTCGGCAAGAAGGAAGACAAGACCGGCATCCGCGCCTCCTCCACCTGCGAGCTGATCCTCGATGACTGCCGCGTTCCGAACGAAAACGTCCTCGGCGAAGCAGGCAAGGGCTACAAGATCGCCATCGAGACGCTGAACGAAGGACGCATCGGTATCGGCGCGCAGATGATCGGCGTCGCGCGCGGCGCACTCGAGCACGCGATCGCGTACACGAAGGAGCGCAAGCAATTCGGCGAATCGATCTCCAGCTTCCAGGGCATCCAGTTCCAGATCGCGCAGGCCGCGACGGAGCTCGAAGCGGCGCGCCTCATGGTCTACAACGCGGCCCGTTTGAAAGATGCAGGCAAGCCGTTCCTCCGCGAGGCAGCGATGGCGAAGCTCTTCTCGTCGCAGGTGGCGGAGAAGGTCACGTCGATCGCCGTCGAGATGTTCGGCGGCAACGGCTACACGCGCGAATATCCGGTCGAGAAGTTCTGGCGCGATTCGAAGATCGGCAAGATCTACGAAGGGACGAGCAACATGCAGCTCGCCACGATCGCCAAGACGATTCTGACCGATCGTTTGTAATGGCCGATCTCTTCACCATCAAGCCCGGCGTCGGCGTCGGCGATCTCCGCTTCGGTGCGACACGCGACGAAGTGCGGACGATCGCCGGCCCGCCGTCCGAGACGCTGCCGAGCGAAGAAGACGCAGGCAGCGAGCTCTGGATCTACGAAGACTCTGCGATCGCCCTGGGCTTCGTCGCCGAGGAGAACATGCGCCTGGTGTCGTGCGAGACGTACAGCATGAAGGCGTCGTTCAAGGGCGAAACGCTGGTCGGTTTCGATCGCGAATCAGCGGAAGCGGCGCTCGAGCGCGCAGGCGCGGATGAAGGCGTGTTCATTGCCGAGGATGAAGAGGAAGGCGGCGGACAGATCGCGGTCCCGCGTCTGGCACTGAGTCTCTGGTTCGGGGAGCACGCCGTGGAGTCGGTCGGCTGGGGCGTGTTTGTCGACGACGAAGATACGGTGCTGTGGCCTACGACATGACGCTCACGCGCTGATGCTGCGCGAGGCGCTGCAGAAAGTCGTACGCCAGTCCGCCGCTCGTCCGCTTCAACGTGAGGAAGTAGACCGCGATCGCCACCGCGCCGCCGATCCACGCCAGCGTGCCGTACTGCGTGCCGTACGCGAACGGCCACATCATGAACATGAGCGCGCCGATCACGCCGATGAGCAGCATCGCCACGCGCTGCGCTTTCGGTGCGTCGACATCGCGGTCGCAGCGCAGCGTGACGGTCGCATCACCCGATTCGGCGACTGCCCACGAAACGGTGCACTCCACAGCGCCCGCGGTCGCTACGCCGCGGCGCAGCGGCAGCGTGAATTCGCGCGCGTTCTCGCGCTCCTCCCGCATCTTGCCACCGTAGAGATCGACGAGCTCGGCGATCGTCTCCTCGATCCCGGCGGCCGGCATGCGGTCTTCAGTGAACTCGATCATCAATACTCCTGAGCCATTCGCGTCGCAGTGCGTTGTCCGGCTCGGCGATCTTCAACTCGATGTCGACGCTGCCGTCGGCGCGCGGCGTCAGCATGCATCGATCGACGACGCCGCCGCGCGCGAAGACGACCTCGACTTCACGCTCCCCTGCCGCGGTCATGGCTCGATTCGCTTCGCTCGCATGACGCGTACGCGTGCCGTCGATGGCGATCACCTCATCATTCGGGAGCAAGCCCGCGGCCATCGCCGCTCCGCCGCGCGTCACCGACTCGATCAGCAGCGCGCCGTCGCTCACTTTCACCTTTGCCCCGAGCGATGCACTGCGCGGCCGCGAGACGAATGCGATACCCGCCGCGGCGAGCACCTCCTCGTACGGCAGAGGCTCGAGTCCGTCGACGTACTTCGCGAAGAACTCCGGCAATCCGACGATGCGCTCCAGTCCGTCTTCCTCGACGCCGCGGCCGGTCTGACCGTAGTCGCGCCACAGCGTCTGCATGATTTCGTCGAGCGAACGACCGCGTTTGCGCAGCTCGACGTCGAGCAGCGCCGCGACGATCTCGCCCTTGTTGTAGAACGAGATCCAGGCGTTCGCGCGGTCATGCATCTGGTCGTGCAGCCAGCCGTCGAAGCTCGCCTGCGACAGCGAGAGCACGTTGCGTCCCGGCGAGTTTTCGAGCAGCTCGATCTCGTGCTGCAGATGCTCGAGGTAGTGCGCTTCGCTCCAGATGCCGCAGCGTGCGAGCACGAGATCGCCGAAGTACGACGTGATCCCTTCCATCGCCCAGAGCAGTTTCGTCGGCGTTTCGCGCGAGTAGTCGTACGGCACGAATGCCGCGGGGAGTATCCGCTTCACGTTCCAGAGGTGAAAGAGCTCGTGCGATGTAATCGAGAGGAAGTGATCGGTGCCTTCCGCGGCGCGTTTGACGATGATCGAGCAGGAGCCTTCATGTTCGACGCCGTGCCATCGATCGCCGGCGTGGTAGAGGAATCGATAGTCGCGCAGCGGCAATCCGCCGAAGAGCGCGGCCTGCTCGTGCACGATCATTTTCACCGGCTCGATGAACTGCCCGGTGTTGCGCATGTGGCGAAAAACGAGATGGATGGTTGCGCCCGATTCGTCGAATGAATGGACGGTCATGTTCGGCGACGCGATGATCGGCGAGTCGATGAGATGGTCGTAATCGCGAGCGTTCAGTCCCGGCAATTGCGATTCGATCGGCCAGTCGGTGTCGATGTGCAGCGTGCATGGCTCGTGTCGCACTGCATCGACGCACATGAACAGGTTCGATCCATTCACGTACGCTTCATCCTCGGCCAGAAACGACGATCCCGCATCGAGCACGCCTGCGTAGTAGCGATACGTGACCTCGACCTGCTCCCCTTTTCGCGCCGACACGCGCCACGACGACTTCCCGACCTTGCGCAGATTGGCGCTCCACTCCCGCACGTTCGCCGCGAAGTTCATGATCAGGTAGCGGCCCGGCCTCCACGCCGGCAGCCAGAGCAGCGGATCGTCCTCGGGTGCGGTGAAGCGGAGGGCGATGTCGTACAGGCGCTCGTTCGGCGCGCGCCAGGAGAGGTGGTAGTCAGGCATTCGCGCGAATGATACCGATCATTCACGCGAAGACTTCGACAGGGAGAATCGACTCTGCGGCGTGTGCGAGGCGAAGGTCCATCGTGATGAAGGTTGCGCGAAGCGCGACCGCGAGGGCGATGTACGTACCGTCATAGGCGGTGAAGTTGTCGCGGAGCTCCCAGACGACGCCGAGCAGGTCGTCGTGACGATGTCGCTGGATTGGCAACTGCCGATGAATTGCGAGCGCAGTTCGCGCCTGCATTTCCTCAATCGCGTGGGTCAGCAGGTAGCGACGCACGACATGCAGTACCTCGATGTCGAGGAGATGAGGTGCGTTCAGGTTCTCGTCGCGCTCCAGCAGCCGCGCGCGAAGCGCGGCTGCCGCTGGCCGAGCCAGAAGAATCTCCACAACCGCTGAAGCATCAACGACGACCACGCTTCTCCCGCGCTTCGCGAAGGATGTCTGCGGGCGGAATCCTGGTCCTCACTGGTTCGAGCGTTTCCAGAGTTCGGAGCAGTTCTTCGCGAGAGGGGCGTTCGGCCACCTCCCGAATCTCACGCAGCAGGAAATCGCTCAGCGTCATTCCTGCCATCGCCGCTCTCGCTTTGAGCCTGCGGTGAAGTTCGTCCGGCACGTTGCGCATCTGGATCATCTTCGCCATTAGCGAATAATACTCGCATGTGTGTCACATGAAAAGTATTTCGGCGTCCAAATCAATCCCGCGCGCTGATGTTGTACTTCTGAATCTTCGCCTTCAGCGTGTTCCGCGCGAGGCCCAGCCGGCGCGCCGCTTCGCGGATGCGGCCACCCGATGTTTCGAGCGCGCGCACGATCAGCTGCTTGTCCACCGTCGCAATGACCTCGTCGTACACGTCGCTCGTGATTTCCATCTTGCCGATCATCGGATTGAGGATCGTCGACGGCATCGCCACCGGGCCCTGATCCGCGGCCACCGGCACCATCTCCGCGAAGAGGCCGTAGAAATCGTTGCGCGTCACCGTTTCATCGTTCGACATCACGATCGCGCGGTGCAGCGTCGCTTCGAGCTCGCGCACGTTGCCGGGCCAGTTGTAGCGCTGGAAGAGGTCGAGCACGCCCGGCTCGAGGCGCTTCGTCTCGATGCCGAGGTCGTGGCAGATCTTGCGGATGAAATGCTCGGCGAGCAGCGGGACGTCGTCCTTGCGCTCGCGCAGCGGCGGAAGGATCAGCGGAATGATG
>DATEZA010000044.1:0-6221 GCA_035255945.1 Thermoanaerobaculia bacterium | reverse complement strand
AAGCGACAAGCTGAGAGCTTGTCGTACACCACTACAGGTGTAGGACAAGCTCTCAGCTTGTCCCCTCTCCCCTCCCCACCCCGCGGGTGTAGGACAAGCTCTCAGCTTGTCCCCCTCCCCCTCCCCTCACGCCGTCCTGCTCCCCTGCCTCCCCACCCCGCGGGTGTAGGACAAGCTCTCAGCTTGTCCCCCTCCTTCACGTCGTCCTGCGGAAACACGGCACGAACAGCGGCGCGATGGTGCGAACCTTCAGCCCCTCTTTCTCCAGTCGTCGCGCATTCGGATGGCTGTCGGTCGATGCGATCGCGGTGAAGAGTCCCGATTCGCGTAAGCGCGTCAACGCGTCGTTCGCGAAGATGCCATGCGTCGTCACCGCGGCGACGCTGCTCGCGCCGGCGCTGCGATACGCGCGTGCAGCGTTCATCAGCGAACCGCCGGTGCGGATCATGTCGTCGTAGATCACCACCCGCTCCCCGCTCAGCTTCGCGCTCACCGCCGTCACCTCGGTCTTCTCCGCGCTGTGCCGCCGCTTGAACACGAATGCGGCGGGAACGCCGAGACCGTTGGCCAGGGACTCGACCCATTTCGCGCGGCCGGCGTCGGTGGAGCCGAGGATGAAATCGGAGCCGCCGAGGTCGCGGGCGAGGTCTTCGATGACCGGTTTAGCGTAGACGTGGATCGGATGCAGCGGCGCTTCGAAGTAGTACTGGATTCCTTCGCTGTGCAGATCGAGCAGCGCGATCTGATTGCCGAGCTTCGCCGGCGGGATCGACGAGAAAAGCCGCGCGCGTGTTTTCGCGGTGACCGCTTCGCCGTGCTTTACCGCGCGCTCCATCGTCGAGGAGCCGAACCACGGCACGATCAGCGTCAGCGTCGACGCGCCGTTCTCCACGAGCGTCGATGCGAGGTCGTAGAGCTCGAGCGTGACGTCGTTCGACGTCGTGCCGCCGACGAGCACCACATCGCGATCGTTCACGTCGCTGGCGATGCGGAAATACCGCTCGCCGTCGGGAAAGATCCGGCGCTCGATCTGCCCCGCTTCGCAATCGGCGCCGGTGAGCTCGCGCGCCATCGACTCGTATTCGAGCGTGCTGAAAACGATCACGCTCTTCACGCCGGCACTCCTCGCTGTTCGAGCACCAGCTTCGTCTTCAGATCGAAGAGCTGCTGCTCCAGTCCGACCGGATAGCGATGCGGATTGACGAAGCGCTTCACGCCACCGTGGAACTTCGTCATCTGCTCGGCGGCGCGCGCGCGGATGCTTTCGAGCGACGGCGATTCGTACACGCGCTCGCCGTTGCGGTAGATCGGCACGAGGAGATCGGTGCGCTGCATCTGGCTCGTGAATTTCTTGCGGCGTGTGAGATCGAGCGGGTCGACCATGATGTCGGACGGTACCTCGCCCGCTTCGTCCCAGATCATGTCGCCGACCGCCTGGCCGTCTTCCTCGAAGCGGCGGACATTCAGCACGCCCGGCGTCGAGACTTTGATCGACTGCTCCGACAACTTCACTTTGTACTGCCACGCCCCGCCGCCGTTGCGGATCGCGGCGAGCTTGTAGACGCCGCCGAGCGCCGGCTGGTCGTAGGCGGTGATGAGCCGCGTGCCGACACCCCACATGTTGATCGCCGCACCCTGATCCTTCAGCGAGGTGATGACCTGTTCGTCGAGCTCGTTGCTTGCTGCGATGGCGGCGTTTGGGAAGCCCGCTTCGTCGAGCATGCGGCGGGCCTGGATCGAGAGATACGCGAGGTCGCCGGAATCGAGCCGGATGCCGAGGAGCTCGTGGCCGTTCTTGCGGAGACGGCGTCCGACCTCGATCGCGTTCGCCACACCTTGCAGCGTGTTGTACGTATCGACGAGCAGCAGCGTGTTGTTCGGCATCAGGCGCGCGTAGGTGTCGAACGCTTCGAGCTCGCTGGGGAACGACATCACCCAGCTGTGCGCGTGCGTCCCCTTCACCGGGATGCCGAAGCGCGCGCCGGCGAGGACGTTCGAGGTCGACGAGACGCCGCCGATGAACGCGGCGCGGGTCGCGGAGAGCGCGCCGTCGATGCCCTGTGCGCGGCGCAGTCCGAAGTCGATGATCGGATCGCCTTTCGCCGCGAGCACCAGGCGCGCGGCTTTCGTCGCGATCAAGGTCTGGAAGTTGACGAGATTCAGCAGCGCGCTCTCGACGATCTGCGCCTGCGCGATCGGTCCGGTGACGCGAATCAGCGGCTCGTGCGGAAAGACGACCGTCCCTTCCGGAATCGCGTCGACGTGGCAGGTGAAGCGGAACGCGCGGAGGTAGTCGATGAAGTCGGATGGGAAGAGCGGATTGCCGTCGCCGGCGTGGATGCTGCCGAGGTATTCGAGATCGTCCGCGGTAAAGCGGAGCGCGTCGAGATAGTGGAGGACGGATTCGAGCCCGGCCGCGATGGAGAAGCCGCCGTCGAACGGATTCTCGCGAAAGAAAAGATGAAAGACCGCTTCCTCCGTTTCCTTGCCTGCCCGCCAGTAGCCGTACGCCATGGTGAGCTGGTAGAGGTCGGTCAACAGGGTGAGCGAACCGTTCATAGTGTACAGGCTACACTATGCCATCGCGGAGTCAATCGGCGAACAGCTCGCTGATCGGCTGATACGTTCCCTCGCTCGCGAGGGGGACATATTCGTATCCCCGCCCGAGCGGATCGTCGTGCCGGGTGATGGTGTAGTCGATGTCCAGCGCGGAGTAGATCGTCGACGCCACATCCTCTGGGCGTACGTCGCGATCGGCGCTCCAGCCGTACTCCACGGCGGCGTCGCCGAGCGCGCTGGTCCGGCCGATGATCCGGCTTCCCCGCACGCCGCCGCCGGCGAAGACGACCGACATCCGTTGATGATGGTCGCGGCCGCGCTGCGCGTTGAGCGGTCCGAGGGTGCGGCCGAACTCCGCGTAGACGACGACGAGCGTTTCGTCGAGCAGCGTCCGGCCCGCCGCCGATCCGGGCGCGGCCGCCAGATCTCCGAGGAATGCGGCAAACGCCGTGTCGAAGGCGATGCAGCGCGTGACGTAGTTGCCGTACAGATTGCTGTGGTCGTCCCATCCGGCGAACGTCGCCTGGACGAATCGCGTACCGCGATCGGCGCCGACCAGCTGCCGGGCAATGATCAGCTCCGCGCCGATCTTGCTCTTGCCGTACCGCGTGTAGTCGGCCTGGCCCACCGTGAAGAGCGCGGCGATTTCGGGCGACTTCGTCAAGCGCTCGGCGCCTTCGTAGAGAGCGGCGAAATCGCTCGCCGATTTGCCGAGCGCACCGCTGCGATCGGGATCGAGCGCGGACAACAGCTCCAGCCGCTGCTCGAGCCGGTCCGCGCCATCGCGATGCGTCATCGTGGCGATCGCTCCGGGGCCGTTCGGTGCGCGCAGCGTCAGCGGCGCATTGCTCGCGCTGAAATAGCCGGACGACGCGCGGGCGGGATCGAGCGCGATGAACGACGGCAGGACGTCGCTGTCGCGCCGCTTCGCCGCCGACTCGATCGCCACCACCGAACCGATATGCGGAGCGATGCTGCCGAGAATCCCCGCCGGATTCCGCGCGATCTGCGTCCAGCGCTGCGCGAGCGGATGGACCGCCACCCACGACATGCCGGTGCGCACGATCGCCAGCTTGTCGAGATGCGCCGCCGTCCTGCCGAGAAATCCCTGCGGCCAGCGCACGTCGCCGTACGACGTGGGGGCCAGCGTCTGCGGCGTCCACGACCCTTCCTTGAGATCCCAGAGGTCGGACTGGCTCGGCGCGCCTTCCAGAAAGATCAGCACGCAATTGCGCGCCGTGCCGTGCAGCCGCGGCGCCACGCCGCTCGCGCGCTCCATCAGCGACTGACTGAATGCGCTGCCGGTGTACCAGCCGGCCAGACCGAGCGCGCCGAGGCGGAAGAATCCGCGGCGGCTGAACGAAGCGCCGGCGAGCGGAAACGCCGGAGGTGTCACACAGATCTGGCAGCGTCGGGTCACAGTCATTTCCTCAATAGAAAAGAAACTCCAGCTTGTTGAGCAGCACGAACTGCAGATCGGGCGCGCGCTCGGCGAGCGGTCCGCCTTTGAGATAGTCGACGGCGATGGCGCGCTCGGCATCCGTCGGCGGCCGCGAGAGCGCGGCGACGTAGAGCTGATCGACGACGTCCTGCAGTCCGTTGTTCTTCGCGACCAGCGACGACACCAGCGTGTTCGATTGTAATCCGTCCAGGATCTGCCGGTCGTTGAGCATCTCCAGCACCTGCAGGAGCGACGGCTCGGCGCTGCGCGCATTCGAATCGCGATCCCCTTCGCCGAAGCTGATCAGGAACAGCCCCTGCGGCCACCCGCTGTTCACCAGCTCGTTCGGATCGGGCGTCGCGACGGCTTTCGTCACCACGCCGTAGTCGCTCGCCACCCTGCACGCCAGCTGGCGCCCGGTGGCCTGATACAGCGCATCGAGGACGATCTCCGCCATCATGCGGCGCGGATAGTGGCGCGCGAAATACGGCGTGAATGTCTCGCTCCACGTCCCGTCGTAGCGCCCCGAGAGCTGGTACGCATTCGACTGCGCCATCACGCGAAGCAGCGCGCGTAGATCGAATCCGCTCTGCACGAAGTACGTGGCGAGCTCGTTCAGCAGCGCGGGATGCGTGGCCTGCGTGTCGCTGTCGAGATCGAAATTGTTCACCGGCTCGACGATGCCGAGGCCGAACATCTCCTTCCACAGATAGTTCACCGCCGCCCGGGCGAACTGCGGATCGGCGGTGAGCATCCGCGCATACGCAGCGCGCCGGTTTTCTCCATCCGCCGGTTTGCCGCCGTCCAGGTATTCGGGCTCGACGATCTCCGCTCCGCCCTCGGGTGCAGTCCGCGGACTCTTGTTGCCGGTCGTCGTATCGAGCCGGTAGTCGCCGTCGCCCGCTTCGCTCACCACATACGACGCAGCCTGTCCTCGGATCTGCAGCTCGAGCTTGATTCTCGAGAAGAACGCGGCCAGCGCCCAGAGCTGCCGCCGCTTCACGTGCGACATCCCTTTGTTGAGCTGTTCGAGGTGACGGAAGCCGTCGTGGCACGAGACGCAATTCATCGGCTCCCCGAGGAACTGCGTGCCCGATTGCGTGGCGACGTTGTCGTACGTGTCCTGCGGCGGTCCGTTCTCCTGGTAGACGCGGACGAAGTAGTTCGACGCCGGGCTGGCGATCTGCTCGCCGTCCGACGTGAGCAGCTCGCGGACCATCGCGTCGTACGGCTGATGCTTCGCCATCGCCGCGCGGATCCAGCGGTAGTACGGAGTGACGCCGACCAGCACGCCCTGCCCCACGTCCGACGCGGTGTAGGCGTTCTGCACGAGATCACCGAACCAGATCGTCCAGCGATCGTTGAAATCGTCCGAGGCGAGGAGGCGGTCGATGGCCCGATCGCGTTTGTCGTCGGAGGCATCGGCGAGAAACGCGCTCACTTCATCGGGCCGCGGAATGCGGCCGGCGAGATCGATGGTGATGCGCCGGAGAAACTCGGCGTCGGCCGACCGCGGGGCGGGATGAATCGCCGCACTCTTCATCTGACCGAAGATCGCGGCGTCGACGAAGTTGCGGCCGGGTGGATATGCGATCTGCGGCGGCGATGCGGTGCGGCGCCGTCCGCCCGAGGGCGCGACCGCTTCCGCAGTTCGCGAGATCCGGGCGCGGATCTCGTGCGCGCTGCGAAATTGCTGCGCGTCGAACGGGCACGTCACTCCCGCAGCAGCGGCGAGAACCCACGCGGCGATCACGGTGCTCCGACTGTAGGCCGCATCAGGCCCGGCAGCAACCGGCGTAACCGCGATGTCACAGAGTTACTTCAGCAAAAACTCCTGCCAGAACTCCGTCATGGCGAGCGTCTGGAAATCGCGATTCGGCTTCTTGACGAAGCCATGGCCTTCGTCCTTCGCCAGCAACCACCAGACCGGTCCGCCGTTCGCACGCACCGCCTTCACGATCTGCCGTCCTTCCGACGCCGGCACGCGCGGATCCTTGTCTCCGGCCACGACGAGCAGCGGCTTCGAGATCTTCGACGCGCTCGTGAGCGGCGAGACGCGTGTGAGAAATTCACGTTCCGCCGGAATGCGCTCATCGCCGTATTCGACGCGCCGGAGATCCTTGCGGTAACCCGAGGTGTTCTCCAGAAAGGTGACGAAGTTCGAGATGCCGACGGCCTCGATCGCCGCGCGGATCCGATCGTTGTAGTGCGTCATCGTGGC
>DATEZA010000043.1:0-22407 GCA_035255945.1 Thermoanaerobaculia bacterium | reverse complement strand
GCCGCGTCAGCTCGCCGAACTCGCGATTCGTCATGCGGCGCCCGAGGTCCGACTGCGCCAGCATGCCGACGATCCGCCCATCGGCGGTGATCACCGGCAAATGATGGATGCGGTTCTCCTGCATCAGCTCCGCCGCCGTGTCGAGCGGATCGTCGGGTGCGACGGCGATGACCGGAGACGTCATGTAATCGGACACCGGCAGGTCGGGCGCATTGCTCGCTTTGGCCACCGCGCGGCAGGTGATGTCGCGGTCGGTGATGATGCCGACCAGCGTGCCGTCGTGGGCCACAGGGATTGCGGCGCAATCGTGAACGTCCATCAACTGCGCGGCCACGCGCAGGCTCGTCGTGGGCTCGCACGCCGCCGGCGCCTTCGTCATCGCTTCGTGAACTTTCATGCTCTTAATGGTAGGTCCGCGTGCATTGCGCCGCGCTGCCGCAAGTCGCCGCTCCGTGTGCGCCGCATCACAGGGCGGAGTGCGCACAGTCATCGGCCGATCGCTTGCCGCGAATTAACGTGTAAGCGACGGAGGTGACTATGTGTCTCGGACTGCCAGGCCGCATCGTCGCGATCAACGGAAAGACGGCCCGCGTCGACTTCTGGGGAAGCGTGCGTCCGGTGAAACTCGACGCACTCAAGGAAGCGATCGTGCCCGGTGACTACATCATCGACCACGCCGGTTACGCGGTCCGCCGCATTCCCGACGAAGACGTCGCGGACACGCTCGCGCTGTACGAAGTCATCCTCTGCGAGGCCGGCGGCGATCCGATTGCCATGGATGCCATCGCCGCGCTCGAAAAGTCGGAAGAAGAGCTCGTCCTGGCCTGACGCCATGATCCGCGTGGCCCTTGCCGGCGTCGAGCTTCAGGCAAAGCGCGACATCCTTTTCGAGGTCGTCGATGCGCCGGAGTGCGACTACCTCTTCACGACCGATCGCTGCACCTCCATCGATCCGCGCCACACGCTCGTCCTCGACGCCGGCGACGTCCTCGGCGCGCTTTTCGACGGCGCGACGGAGACACGCAGCACGATGTCACTGCTCGACGGACCGGTGTTCCTCGTGAGCGCGCCGTTCCCGGTGCCGCCGCTGGTCGAGCACGCGCGCGCACGCGGCGACGCGGAGACGATCGAGACGTACGCCGCGCTGCATCGCAAATGGATGATCGAGGCGTCGTTCACGTCGATGGTGGAGAAGGCGATCGAGTTTCTCGCCGCGGGCGAGCTGCAGATCGTGGGAGATGTGGTGTGGATCGACGGCGTGCCCGGTCCGTGCCGCATGGGCGATGCGCCGTCGTTCTGTCGCGAGGCGGAGAAGAGCGGCGTGCCGGTCACCTGCCCCTTCATCGCAACATAAAAAAATGCGGCAGCAAGCTGCCGCATTTCGATGTTGTCGATCGCGTTCGATCAGATGATGAATACGTTCGAGGCCTGCAGACCCTTCGGGCCGCGCGCCACTTCGAATTCGACCTGAGCGCCTTCGGCGAGCGAGCGGAAGCCCTGGCTCTGGATCGCGCTGAAGTGGACGAACACGTCGTCGCCACCCTCAGTCGTGATGAAGCCGAAGCCCTTCGCGTCGTTGAACCACTTGACGGTACCGGTTGTCTTCATTTGGTGTATCTCCTTTCTGCTGTGCTGCCAGATCGGAGACAACGCTCCACTCGAGGCAAACAACGGAATCGATGACGGAACGATGGCTAAGCGACGCTAATTCCTCGACACGAGCTGCACGTCGGCGGACGAGACCGTGCCGTGATGCTCGTAAACGAACCGCCGCAACCCGGACCTCGGAACGAGCTCCATCGATTCGTAACTCGGATTGCTGCGGTACACGATTGCTGATCGGTGTCCTCATCGATCGCGCAAACACCGCCATGTGCGGCGCATCACAAGCAGATGTGCGTGCAGTCATCGGACGCATTCCCCTCGCATGCTCTCATGACAATGTACGACAACCTCTCAGGTTGTCGTGTTGTCGAGCGCGGACACGAGGTGCACGATGGAATCCTTGCAATCACCGGTCGTAACGTGGGAGCTCACCCGGGCCTGCCGTCTGACCTGCGCTCATTGCCCCGCCGGGGCACAGGCGAAACGGAGTCCGCTCGAGCTGTCGACTTATGAGGCATACAAGACGATCGATCAGATCGCCGCCATGCATCCGCAGGAGCTGATCGTCACGGGAGGCGACCCCCTCGAGCGCAGCGACATCTACCAGCTCCTCGATTACGCCCACCGTCGCGCACTCGCGCCGACGCTCACGGTTACGGCGTCGCCAGCGCTCACCGGCGCCGCGATCGGCACGATGAAACGCAACGGCCTCACGCGCATCGCCATCGCCCTCGACTCCGCCAAGCCCGATCGCCATGACGCAGCGCGCGGCGTCGGCGGACTCTTTGCCTCGACACTCCTCGCCATCCGCTGGGCGCGCACAGTCGCACTGCCGGTCGAGGTCAATACACTCGTCACGAAGACAAACATGGACGAGCTCAGGACGATCGCCGCGTTATTGGGCGACCTGCACGTCGAGCGCTGGAATCTCTATTTCGTCGTGCCGATCGGCGACGCAAAGCACATCGGCACGCTGACCGCGGACGAAGTCGAACAGGTATTCGGCCTGCTGTGGGATGTGTCGCAGAAAGCGCCGTACAAGATCCGCACGTTCGAAGCGCCGCACTATCGCCGCTTCGTCATCCAAAAGGCGGCCGCCGCGCGCACGCTCGAGGTCAACGACTATGCCGATCTCAGCCCGGTTGACTGCGCGGAACAAGTGTTCATCTCGCATACGGGCGAAGTCAGTCTCAGTCCGTTCCTGCCATTGACCGCCGGCAATGTGCGCTATCAGCCCCTGTCGACGATCTATCAGCGTTCCGATTTATTCGCCGCCGTCCGCACGACCGCGAATCTCAAGGGAAAGTGCGGCAAATGCGAATTCCGCAGCGTCTGCCGCGGCTCCCGCGCCCGCGCCTTCGCGATGACCGGCGACATGTTCGCGTCCGACCCGCTCTGCGCCTACCACCCCGGCGCCTTCGTCGCCGAAACCCCGATCCTGCACTAGGAGTGCGGCGGCAAGCCGCCGCCCTCCTGGCGCGTGAAGTTACCGGGCGGCGAGATAGCTGTACATCTTCCACCGTGAATCCACATCCCGCTGCGCCTCGGCGAACAATTCCTTCGCCGCATCGTCCCCGCTCTTGAGCAGCTGATTGAAGCGGTTCTCCATCCGCAGGAACTGCTCGACCGGGATCTTCGGCTCGCGTGAATCGAGCTGCAGCGGCTTCTCCTTCTCCGGGTTGTAGCGATACAGCAGCCACTGTCCCGCGTCGACCATCGCCTTCTGATGCTGCAGCCCCTTCGACATGTCGAGGCCGTGCGCGATGCAGTGCGCATACGCGATGATGATCGACGGCCCTTCATACGCCTCGGCTTCTAGCATCGCGCGCAACGTGTGCTCGTCTTTCGCGCCGAACGCCACACTCCCGACATACACATTGCCGTATGTCATCGCGATCAGCCCGAGGTCTTTCTTTGCGGCCGGTTTCCCGGCGGAGGCGAATTTCGCGACGGCGGCACGCGGCGTCGATTTCGATGCCTGCCCGCCCGTATTCGAATAAACCTCCGTGTCGAGCACGAGGATGTTTACATTGCGGCCGCTGGCGATGACGTGATCGAGTCCGCCGAAACCGATGTCGTACGCCCATCCGTCGCCGCCGACGATCCACACGCTCTTCTTGACGAGGTATTTCGCCAATACGAGCAACTGCTGCTCGTCGGTCGCATCGAGCTTGTGCATCCGCGTTTTCAATTCGACGCGGCGCAGACGCTCTTCGAGTAATGCGATGCGCTCCCGCTGCTCGGCGATCTCCGCTTCGTCCTTCTGCGGACAATCGAGAATTGCCGCCGCGAGCTCCTCGCCGACCTGCGGCGCAAGTCTGCGCAGTAATTCCGCGGCGAAATCGCGCTGCTTGTCGATCGAGACGCGGAACCCGAGGCCGAATTCTGCGTTGTCTTCGAATAGCGAATTACACCAGGCGGGACCGCGGCCGTCGGCGTTCTGCGACCATGGCGTCGTCGGCAGATTGCCGCCGTAAATCGATGAGCAACCGGTGGCATTCGCGACGATGAGCCGATCGCCGAACAACTGCGTCAGCATTTTCAGGTACGGAGTCTCGCCGCAGCCGAGACACGCACCACTGAACTCGAACAACGGCTGCATGACTTCCATGTGGCGGATGAGACCCGGCGTCAATTTCCTGCGATCGAATTCCGGCAGTTTCAGGAAGTAGTCCCAGTTCTCTTTTTCCGGTTCGAGCAGCGGCTGCTGCGGCTCCATCCAGAGCGACTTGCGGTCGGCAACTGTCTTCGATTTCGCGGGACAGACGTCGACGCAGAGCTTGCAACCGGTGCAATCTTCCGGTGCGACCTGGATCGTGTAAGAGTAGCCTTTCCAGTCCTTATGCACCGGCTGCAGCGACTTGAATGTGGCCGGCGCTTCGTTTTTCAGGTTTTCGTCGTAGACCTTGATGCGAATCGCCGCATGCGGACAGACGAGCGCGCATTTCCCGCACTGAATGCACGACTGCGGATCCCACACCGGGATCTCCTGCGCGAGATTGCGTTTTTCGAATTTGGCGGTGGCGGTGGCGAAGGTGCCATCGCACGGAAGTGCGGATACGGGGAGGTCGTCACCGCGGCCCGCGAGGAGCATGTGTAGGGCAAGCTCTCCGGCTTGCCGGGAAAAGTTTCCGACTGGGATGGACAAGCTGAGAGCTTGTCCTACACTCGGCGGCGCGGAGGGCAGGTCGATTTTGTGCAAGGCGCTTACGGCGGCATCGACGGCTTTTAGGTTCTTCTCGACAACGGACTTGCCTTTCGATGCGTAGGTTTTGCGGATCGCCTTGCGAATTGCCTCGAGTGCCTGCTCGACCGGCATCACGTCCGCCAGTGCGAAAAACCCGACCTGCATGATCGTGTTGATGCGCGAGGCCATGCCGGCTTCGCGCGCGACCTTGTTCGCATCGATGACGTACAGCTGCGCTTCCTTTTCGATCAATTGCCGCATGACACGCGGCGGGATCATCGTTTCGTCGCCGTTGAAAAGGAACGTGCCGCCGTGCGCGAGCTCTTTGACGATGTCGTAGCGATCGATCAATGAGCGCTGATGGCAGGCAATGAATTGCGCTTCGCTGATGAGGTACGTCGAGCGGATCGGCCGGTCGCCGAAGCGGAGATGCGAGACCGTCGTGGCGCCGGCTTTTTTCGAGTCATAGACGAAATAGCCCTGCGCGTAATGTCCGGCATCGCCGAGGATCTTGCAGGAGTTCTTGTTGGCACCGACGGTGCCGTCGGAGCCGAGGCCGTAGAACATGGCGCGGACGACACCGGGTGATTCGGTCGAGAACGATGGATCGAAATCGAGCGACGTGTGCGTCACGTCGTCGTTGATGCCGACCGTAAAGTGATTCTTCGGTTCCGGCGCGGCGAGATTGTCGAACACCGCCTTCACCATCGCCGGCGTGAATTCCTTCGACGAGAGGCCATAACGGCCGCCGGCGACGTTCAGGAAACGGCGCGATTCGTACAATGCATTGACGACATCGAGATAGAGCGGCTCGCCTTGTGCGCCCGGCTCTTTCGTGCGATCGAGCACGGCGAGGGAGCGCGTGGAGAGCGGCAGCACGGACACGAATCGCTTCGCGTCGAATGGGCGATACATCCGCACCTTCAGCACGCCGATCTTTTCGCCGCGCGCGGTCAGTGCATCGACCGTCTCGTGCACCGCTTCGCACCCCGAGCCCATCAGCACAATGACGCGCTCCGCATCGGGCGCGCCGTGGTATTCGTAGGGCAGGTAATTGCGTCCCGTAATGCGGCCGAAGCGCTCGAACGCATTCGCCACGATGCCGGCACAGGCGTCGTAGAACGTATTGGAGCGCTCGCGCGCCTGGAAGAACACGTCGGGATTCTGGGCGGTGCCGCGCAGCACCGGATGATCGGGCGACAGCGACCGCGCGCGGTGATCGAAGATCAGCTCGAGGTCGATCATGCTGCGCATTTCGTCGTCGGACAGCAGCGCGAGCTTCGCTACTTCATGCGAGGTGCGGAAGCCGTCGAAGAAATGGATGAACGGAATGCGCGATTCGAGCGTCGCCGACTGCGCGATGAGCGCGAAATCATGCGCTTCCTGCACGCTCGCCGACGGGAGCATCGCCCAGCCGGTCGAGCGCACCGACATCACGTCACTGTGATCGCCGAAAATCGACAGAGCGTGCGTGGCGAGGCTGCGCGCCGCGACATGGAAAACCGCCGGCGTCAATTCGCCCGCGATCTTGTACATGTTCGGGACCATCAGCAGCAGTCCCTGCGACGACGTGAACGTCGTGGCCAGCGACCCGGTCTGCAACGCCCCATGCACCGCCCCGGCCGCCCCCGCCTCGGACTGCATTTCGATCACCGAAGGGATCGTCCCCCACAAGTTCGGCTTCTGTTCGGCCGCCCACGCGTCGGACCACTCGCCCATCGGCGAGCTCGGTGTGATCGGATAAATGGCGACGACTTCGCTGAGCTTGTAAGCGACGCGCGCAACCGCCTCGTTGCCATCGAGCATCGCATGAGTCACGGACATGTTCGGCCTCCAGCAATGAACATAGCGATGTGATGAACAAGCGATTAGGACGGGGGATACGGGAGGGTGTGATGGGGGTCACGTGGGGAGTGATAAAGGGAAGGAGTGATAGAGGGGAAGAGTGATAGAGGGAGTGAGTGAGAGCGTAAAGCTCTATCACTCTATCACTCAATCCCTCAATCCCTCTATCACTTTTAACGTGTCAGCGTCTTCATACAGTCATAACACGAATTGATATCCGTGCTCAGGATCTGCAGGATGCTCCACCACAATGACGGCTGTTCTTCGAGCAGGGCCGTAAAACGGTCCTTGTCGATGAAGCCGGTAACCGCGGGGGTGCGGGCGGTGGCGGAACAATTGTGCGCTTTGGCGGATACGACGCAGCTCAAACCGAGGATCTGGCCAGCGCCGGCGGTGAGGAGCGGCTTGGCGTGGCCATTACGGGAGGAGAAGAGCTGGTCGATCTCGCCCGAGTGGACGATATAAACGCCGCGGGGCTGCTCGCCTTCGCGGAACAGGACACTGCCGGTGGGCCATCCTTCCGCTTTCTCATAGCGAGAGAGTGCGCGGATGACCGATTCGCTCACTACACCGTCATTCACTTCGCATTCGACGTTCATGAGTCACACATTACAAACAATCGGTTGTGATGTTCTGTGAGTCACGCGACTTCACCACGTGTGTAGCGTCACACGCTGACCATGGATTCAAGATCGATCTGGTTCATGACGAACAGCGTCGAGCCCTTCACGTCGATGATCTTCCTGCGCTTGAAATCGCTCAAGAGGCGGGTGACCGTCTCGCGCGTCGTGCCGATCATCTGCGCAATCTCTTCATGCGTAAGCAGTACTTTGAGGCGCGTTCCCTTCGGCGTCGCTTCGCCGTCATTGGCGCACCAGTCGAGCAGCAGGCGCGCAAGTTTCTCCGCGGTCGTCTGGGACAGACCGAGCGAACGCATCTCCCGCTGCGCGGAGTGATATTTCTCACTGAGCTGCTGTGCGGTATGCATGCAGGCTTCGAGATGCGTATTGAGGAACTTGAGGAAATCGTCGCGCTTGATGAAATTCAGCTGCGACGGCTCGATCGTTTCGGCCGACACCTCGTAAGGACGGCCGAGGATCGTCGCACTGGCGCCGAGGACCTCGCCCGGTTCGGCGATCTTGACGATCAGCGTCTTGCCTTCCGTGGAGGAGGTGGTCAGTTTCGCCCGGCCGCTGCAGAGAATGAACACGCCGCGCGGATCTTCGCCTTCTACGAACAGCAGCGAGCCTTTGGGATAGAGACTGGTGAACTTCACGCCGTCGAGTGCTCGAACGACCGGTTCGCTCATGTTGCAGAACAGTCGCTCCGCGCGAACGCTGCACTCATTGCAGTTGTATTCGACTTCGAGGTTATACGGTGACGGCATAAAGCCTCCTGCTCACGTCACACAATGTAGCGGCGCAAGTCTCTAGCGCGCACTGGCGGGGGTCACAAGCGAATGTGACATCGATCACCCGGCGGAGTGCGGCGCCGTACCGTTCGCGACTGCAGTGAGGCAATACATTTCGCAGCGGAGCCGCTCAAAGTGAACGTGAACTGGACATCACCGACGCATGTGGCGCAGACGCTCCCGTCTGCGCCTGACGGCTCCGTTTCCCTCCACTCCCTCCTGTGCCGCTCCTCGTGCGCAGACACGCGTCACGCGATTCCGTTCGCGTATGGGGAGAACCTCCCTCTTACGCCTGGGCCAGTTCGTGACCGTAATTCGGCCGCATGCGATTGAAGCGCAGAAAACGCGCGCGCTCGTCGCTCGTGCTGGCCACCGTATACGGACGATCGGTCATCAGCAGCATCGCGTCGCCGCTCTCGAGCATCCGCTGATCGGAGTCGAAGCTGACGCAGATCGCGCCCTCCACGACGTACAGCATCGCCGTCGAGCCGCGCGGCGCGACCGGCACATCGATGCGCTGCGGTCCGGCCACGGTGCAATCATCGAAATCGCGGATGTGCCGGCCGACCGCGATCACCTGCGACTCCTCCGCTTCGACGAACTCCGCCAGCGTCATGTCGAACGCCGACGCGAGCCGCTCCACCATCGCCACGCTCGGCTCGACACCGTTCGTCTCGATGTAGTGCAGCATCCCCTTGCTGATCTTCGCGTGCTCGATGAAGCGCCGCCGGCTCCAGTTCTCGCGCAGCCGGTATGCGCGCACTCTCGCGCCGATCGCCGCCGACATCGCCGCGGGATTCAGATACCGCGCGACGATCGCCGATTCGCCGGGCAGCTTCGTGCGATCGAGCTCGTCCCCGGTCAGCTCGCTGAGCGACAGGCCGGCCGCATTCGCCAGCCGCACGACCGCGCCGATGCCGGGATTCGAGCCATCCTTGAGCAGGTGCTTGACGATATTGACGGTGATGCCGGCGCGCTCCGCGATCGCGTTCAGCGACCAGCCGTAGTGCTCGCGCAGGATCTGGACATTTCGGGCAATTCGATTGGTGATCATTGGGCCTCTCTCCGGGAAAAGGACTGCGTTGACGTGCGCAGCAGAGAGGGCGGTATCAGATGCGGAGCGGCGTGACGAGCTCGCAGGAATTGGAAGACAGGAGCTGTCCGCGCCGGACATGCTCGCCATACATCACCGGCAAATGCGTTTGGCCGCCGATGGGATCGCCGAGCGCGGCGAAGTCGAGTCCGTGACGCGCGCCGGCACGGATTGTCGCGCGGTGCACCGTCTGGTGATGATGCGACGGCCCGAAGGTCAGCGGCTCGTCGAGCACGCAGCAGAAGACCGTCAGCGCGAGGACGGCGATCAGCCCGACTGCGATCGCGGCGCGTTTCATGAACGCGATCATTCTACCGATGATGAAACGCGCGGTCACAGCGATCGTCGCCGTGCTGATCGTCATCGTTGCGCTCGATCGCGATCGGAAGGAGCTCGGCGCGATGGAGAAACTGAATCCGAAGTCGGAGGAGTGGAAAGAAATGCAGGCGGAGGAGTCGTTCCTGCGGGGCAAATGAAGAGACTCCTCGCATTCGCACTGTTTTTCGTCGCCGTGAGCGCGTTCGCGCATGCCGGACACATGCACACGTACATGGGCACCGTCACGATGCTGCACGGCGACGGCGTGTTCATGATGAAGACGACGGACGGCCACGATGTCAGCGTCGAGACCACAGCCAAGACGGCGTTCACCGATGTCGACAATCATCCGGCGAAGCTGGCGGATGTTGCGGTCGGGACGAAGGTCGTGGTGAAGATGAACGTCGACCGAAAGACCGCGGCGAGCGTGAAGCTGGCGAAGTAGAATCGGCGTGCTTGCGCCGCTGCCCACATCTCGCGCTGATCGTGCTGCTGCTGTTCGGATCGACGGCATGGCCCTCGATCTGCGAGCGGCGAGCGGACTGCTGCCGCAAGGGCGCGTGTCCGATGCGCACGATGCAGGCGAGCGGCTGTCACGATCAGCACGATGAGGTGAAGAGCGTCGTCGTGCACACCGAGCGCGCGACGATGATCGAGCTGCCGTCGATGGCGATGCCGCGCGTCGTCGACGCCGCGTTCGCAGCGACAGACCGGCACCCGCTCCGTGGCGTCGTTGCCGCGCCCGAGCAGCCTCCGCGGGTGTAGGTGTAGGACAAGCTCTCAGCTTGTCCCCCGGCAACCTCTCAGGTTGCCCTACACCAGCAACCTGAGAGGTTGCCCTACACCATAAGGAGAACATCCGTGCGATTTCGCAGCATCGCGGCGATGGCCGTGCTTCTGCTGTTTCCGATCTGCGCGAGCGCGAGCTGCGGCTCCGCATCGTGTCCGCTCGATCTCAATTCACTCGACCGGCCGCATGAAGGCGGGTTCTCGCTCGACCTCTCGTTCGAGTACATCGATCAGGATCAGCTGCGCGGCCATTCGGATATCGTCCCCGATCACACCGAAGTCCGGACAATCAATCGCACGGCGACGATGGTGCTGCGGTATGCGCCCAAGGAGTGGCTGCAGCTGAGCATGACGACGCCGTACATCGCGCGCTCGCATCAGCATCTGCATGACGACGAGCTCGAATCATGGCAGCTCGATGGCGCGGGCGACGTGCAGTTGCAGGCGCGCGGACGCGTTGCGCCGCATGTGTGGCTGATCGGCGGCGTGAAGCTGCCGACCGGCGTCGACGATGTCCGCAATGACGATGGCGAGCGCGCGGAGACGACGATTCAGCCGGGCAGCGGCTCGACGGATTTGATCGCCGGCGCCGCATACGAGGGGGGCTTGCTGCGACAGACGCACGTGCAGGGCTCGATGGGAAACACGGCAGTGATTCCGTACTTCGCGAGCGTCACGTATCGGCGCAACGGCCGCGGCACGCTCGATCATCGCGTGGGCAACGAGCTGCAGCTCAACGCGGGCACGGCGTATCCGCTGAGCGAGCACATTGAAGCGCTGCTGCAGGCGAACGCGCGGCGTCGCGGGCGCGATGAATCGCCCGACGATCCGCAAGACGCGTTCTTCACCGGCGGCACATTCGTGTACCTCTCGCCCGGACTTCGCTGGAGCGCCGGCCGCGGCGCGCTGTACGCGCTCGTACAGGTTCCGGTGATGCAGCACGTGAATGGGATTCAGCTGACGGCGGAACGGAATTGGATCGGGGGCATGCAACTCCGGTTCTAGATTTGCACTACCGTTCGCCATGCGACTCGACGACCAGCGACGCAGCTCGAACATCGAAGATCGGCGCGGCGGCGGCGGATTCGGACTGCCGGTGATCGGCGGCGGCATCGGGACGGTCATCATCCTGATCATCGCCGCGATCTTCGGCATCAATCCGCGACAACTCGTGCAACAGGGGAATCCGCCCGCGCAGCAGCAGGCGCCCGCGAATCCCGCGTCGACGACCGATCCTCAGGTCGACTTCGTCGCCGCGGTCCTCGGCGACACGGAAGACGTCTGGCATGACTACTTCCGCCAGCGCGTCGGCAGCGATTACCAGGAGCCGCACCTGGTGCTCTTCAGCGGCGCGGTGCAGTCGGCGTGCGGCTTCGCGCAATCGGCGACCGGCCCGTTCTACTGCCCGCTCGATCAGAAGGTCTACATCGATCTGAGCTTCTATCGCGAGCTGAAGAGCCGCTTCCAGGCGCCGGGCGATTTCGCGCAGGCGTACGTGATCGCGCACGAGGTCGGCCATCACGTGCAGAACCTCCTCGGCACGTCGGACAAAGTGCACCAGCTCGAACAGCGCGCGTCGGAGCGCGAGGCGAATGCGCTATCGGTGAAGCTCGAGCTGCAGGCCGATTGCTATGCCGGCATCTGGGCGAATCACGCGCAGAAGATGAAGAACGTCCTCGAGGCGGGCGATGTCGAGGAAGCGCTGAACGCGGCGAGCGCGATCGGCGACGATCGTCTGCAGATGCAATCGCGCGGTTACGTGACGCCCGATTCGTTCACGCACGGAACCTCGGAGCAGCGCGTGGCGTGGTTCAAGCGCGGCTTCGAAGGGGGCGAATTGCAGAATTGCGAGACGTTCCGCTAGAGATCGCTCTTCGGCAACTGCTGCTCCGGGTTGAAGTCGTGCGGACGCGGACCGCCGCCTGACTGGCCGCGGCGCAGCCGGCTGTGCTGGTATCCATAGAAGAAATAGAGCACCAGTCCGATCACCAGCCAGCCACCGAACCGCCACCATGAGCGGTGCGGCAACTGCGACGCGAGCACGAGACACGACGCCGCGCCGAGCAGGGGCACGAGGTACGGCCCGCCCGGCACTTTGAACGAGCGCTCGCGATTTGGCTCCTTGTGCCGCAGGACCATGATGCCGATGCAGACGAGAAAGAACGCGAACAGCGTTCCGATGTTCGTGAAATCGACCATGTCCTCGAGCGACGAGAAGAGCGCCGCGACCCCGACGAAGACGCCCGTGACGATCGTGCCGACGTGCGGCGTCTTGAAGCGCGGATGCACTTTCGCCAGGAACGGCCACAGCAGGCCGTCACGCGACATCGCGAAGAAGATGCGCGGCTGTCCCATCTGGAACACGAGCAGCACCGCCGTGTGCGCAACGACCGATCCGAGGGCCACGACGAGAACCATCCAGCTCGGCATCGAGACGTACTTCATCGCCAGGGTGAGCGGCTCCGCCTGCTCCGTCGACAGCGTCTTCACCAGCGCCGGGTACGGAATCAGGCCGGTGAAGATTGCGGCGATGATCGCGTAAATCACCGTGCAGATGATGAGCGATCCGATGATGCCGATCGGCATGTCGCGTTTCGGATTGCGTGCCTCTTCAGCCGTCGTCGATACCGCATCGAAACCGATGTAGGCGAAGAAGACGATCGACGCACCGGTCAGAATGCCGTGGAAGCCGTTCGGTGCGAAGGGATGCCAGTTCGCCGGCTTGACGAACTTCATGCTGACGATCACGAAGAACGTGAGGACGACCAGCTTGATCGCCACCATCCAGAAGTTGAAGCCGGCGGACTCGCGCACGCCCCACACCAGCACGATGGTGATCAGCGCAACGATACCGACCGCGAGGATGTTGAAGATGATCGGCACGCCGAAAAGGTGCGGTGCCGACTGGACGACCTCCGGCATGCGCGTGAATGCGGTCTGGTAATCGACCGTCAGCCAGCGCGGCAGATGGATGCCGATCCCTTCGAGCAGCGTGTTGAAGTAGTTGGCCCATGAAATCGCGACCGCGACGTTGCCGATCGCGTATTCGATCAGCAGATCCCAGCCGATGATCCACGCCACGAGCTCGCCGAGGGTCGCGTACGAGTAGGTGTAGGCGCTGCCTGCGACCGGCACCATCGATGCGAACTCGGCATAGCAGAGCGCGCTGAATCCGCACACGATCGCGGTCAGTACGAACGACGCCATCAGCGCCGGACCTGCGCCCGGCCGCGACGCATCGCCTGCAGCCGCGGTACCGATCGTTGCGAAAATGCCGGCGCCGATGATCGCGCCGATGCCGAGGGCGATCAGGTTCCACGGCCCGAGGGCCTTCTTGAGCTGATGACCTTCCTCTTGCGTTCCGTCGATCAGCTCGTCGAGCGACTTCGTGCGAAACAGATCGCGAATATTCATGCGGTTCCGGAATCATACAAGTAGACCGGATCGTCCATGCTCAAAACTGCCGCGCTGCTCCTCGGCTCCCGGCGCGGACTCGCGCGGCCGGTCATTGATGTACATTCATCTTTTCAATCCGAGGAGGCGATCCCATGACCGCGATCGAACAAAGCGCACCGACCAAATATCCCGACGTCCGCAACTACATCGGCGGCACGTTTGTCGACCCAAGCGTCGAACAGCATCTCGATGTCACCAATCCCGCGGATGGCAGCGTGATCTCGCGCGTGCCGTTGTCGTCGGCGAGCGATGTCGATCGCGCGGTCGATGCGGCGAAGAAAGCGTTTCCGATCTGGTCGGGGATGCCGATCAAGGAGCGCGTGCAGGTCTTCTTCCGGTACAAAGCGCTGCTCGAAAAGAACATCGATGAGCTCTCCGCGCTGGTGACCGAGGAGAACGGCAAGATCCTTTCGGAAGGACGTGCGGAGGTGTTGAAGTCCGCCGAGCTCACCGAGTTCGCCTGCTCGCTGCCGCAGATCACCGCGGGCGAAGTGCTCGAAGTGAGCAGAGGCGTCGAGTGCCGCGTGGAGCGGTATCCGGTCGGCATCGTCGCGTCGATCACTCCCTTCAACTTCCCCAACATGGTTCCGAACTGGACGATCCCGAACGCGATCGCCCTCGGCAATTGCATGATCCTCAAGCCGTCGGAGCAGGTGCCGATCTCCGCGGGCCGCATCGCGGAGCTGCTGCGCGAAGCAGGACTGCCGGACGGCGTGCTGAACGTCGTGCACGGCGGACAGGCGACGGTGGAAGCGATCTGTGATCACCCCGGCATCGAAGGAATCAGCTTCGTCGGATCGACGAAGGTCGCGAAGATCGTCTTCCGCCGCGGCTCGTCGAACCTCAAGCGCGTGCTCGCCCTCGGCGGCGCGAAGAATCACCTCATCGTGATGCCGGACGCGGAGCCGGAGATGACGTCGACGAATGTGGTTGCGTCGATGGCGGGCTGCGCGGGACAGCGATGCATGGCGGCGTCGGTGATGATGGCGGTCGGCAAGACCGATCACATCATCGAACGGATGGTGAACATCGTGCGCGGCATGGTGCCGGGGAAACACATCGGTCCGGTGATCTCGAAGGAAGCGAAGGCGCGCATCGAGAGCTACATCACCGAGGCGGAGCAGATGGGCGCGAAGGTGCTCATCGACGGCCGCGGCTATCGCGTGCCGGGCAAGGAAGACGGCTTCTACGTCGGACCGACGCTCATCGATTTCGTCACGCCCGAGATGCGCATCGCGCAGGAGGAAGTGTTCGGTCCGGTGATGGTGATCATCCGCGCGTCGAATGTCGATGATGCGCTGCGCGTGCAGCATGGCTCGCCGTACGGCAACGCGGCGTCGGTGTTCACCGAGAGCGGCGGCGTCGCGCGCTACGTGATGGAGAACGCGAGCGCGGGGATGGTCGGCGTGAATGTCGGCGTGCCGGTGCCGCGCGAGCCGTTCGGCTTCGGCGGCTGGAACGAGTCGAAGTTCGGCGTGGGCGACATCACCGGAAGAGGATCGATCGAGTTCTGGACGAAGTCGAAGAAGATGACGACGAAGTGGAACAAGGAGGCGGGGGTGAATTGGATGTCGTGAGGGGTCAGAGCTTCGCTTTGATTCCTGCGATTTCGAGCTCGATTTCGCGGACCCGGCGCTCCAGCGCTTCGACGTACGCTTTCGCAGCCAATCGATCGAGTTTCTGTTCGACTGCTTCCATTCGAGTTTCGAGCTCTTTCACTGCGTGATTCAGCAGCGTAACTTCGTCATCGATGCGTACCAGACGATGATAGATCGCATCAAAATGAGTGTTCATCCGGTCGCTGAGCGTTCGGATGACATCGCCGGTTCGCTGATCCATGGAGCGATCGAAATCAGGCTGAATCACCTCGCGGTGAAACCGCATCAATGTCGACCAGAGCTCTTCCGTCTGCTCAACCATTGACCGTTGACTCCATTCGCTCCCACATCTCGTTCGACATCTCCATCCCCTAAATCCTACCTCGGCTTCCCCCGTGCTACCCTCATTCCTCCGAGGAGGCCCGATCTGGAGGTCGCAGCGACGATCCTCGTCGTCGACGACAACGCACTCAACCGCGCTCTGCTCGAAGAAGAGCTGACGCACCGCGGCTTCGAGGTGCGCATGGCGGCGGGGGGTGAAGAGGCGCTCGAGCTGATCGCGCTCGAGCCGTTCGACCTCATCCTGCTCGACATCATGATGCCGGACGTCGACGGCATCCAGGTTCTGCGCAAAGTGCGCGAGCGCTGGTCGGGCATCGAGCTGCCGGTGATCATGACCACCGCTCGCGCCGACCGCCGCGACATCGTCAACGCGCTCGAGTCGGGCGCGAACGACTACGTCACCAAACCGATCGACCTCCCCGTCCTCCTCGCGCGCGTCCGCACGCAGCTCGCGCTCGCAAGCGCAAGCAAAGACCTGCGAACCGCCCAGCAACGCATCCTCGATCTGTCCGCGGCGCATCGCGATGTCGACTCGTGGTCGCGCGCGACCGCAGCCGAAATCTCCGAGCTGTTGAACGCGGACGTCGATGTCGTCATCGGCAAACGCGCCGACGAGACCTCGATCGCCGTGCACGAGACGAATCCGATCGGGATGAAGCCCTCCGCGGAAGACGGCGACTCGATCCACATCACCATCAATGCCGCAGGACGGCACAGCGGCGAGGTGATCGTCCGCAAGCCGTTCATGACGCGCGAAGAGCGCGTGCTCGTCGAGAGCTTCGCCACCCAACTCGGCGCCGCGCTCGAGATGCGCGACCTGCGCTGGGAGCTCACCGCCGCACGTCAGCGCTTCTTCGAGCAGCGCAAAGAGATGCTCGATCGCGGCGCGGTGCTGCTGCACGTCTGCACGCGCTGCGGCCGCTGCTACGAGCACACCGTGCCGGAGTGTCCGGAAGACGGCTGGCCGCTCGACGGCGCGCAGCTCGTGCCGTTGCGCGTCGCCGATCGTTACATCCTGCAGCGACGCATCGCCGTCGGCTCGACCGCACGCGTCTTCGCCGCGGAAGACGAACGCCTGCGCCGCCCCGTCGCCATCAAGATCATCAAGGCCGAGTACTTCAACGATCAGGAGATCCGCGCGCGGTTCGAGCACGAAGCGCAGGCCGCGGCACGCATCGATCATCCGAACGTCAGCACCGTCTTCGACTCCGGCTCGCTCGACGACGGCTCGCTCTATTTCGTCATGGAACAGCTGCGCGGACTCGATCTCGCGCAGATGATCCGCCTGCACGGACGCGGCTCGCCGTCGCAGGTCGCGGCGCTGCTGCGGCAGGTCGGCCGCGCGCTGACCGCGGTGCACAAAGCGGGCTTCATCCATCGCGACATCAAGCCGTCGAACATCTTTCTCGTTGAAGAAGGCGGAGGCTTCCGCGCGAAGATCCTCGACTTCGGCATCGCGAAATCGATCGACGCCGACACGACCCTCACCCGCCACGGCAGCTTCATCGGCACGCCGGCGTACATGGCGCCGGAGCAGATCGAGCGCAAGTCGCGGCTCGACGAGCGCACGGACCTCTACGCCTTCGCGACCGTCGCATACGAAGCGCTCGCCGGACGCCGCGTGACCACCGGCAAGGAAGTGACGAAGGTCTTCGCCGAGATCCTGTACGAGATGCCGCCCGCGATCTCGACGCTCGTCAACAGCGGCAACCTGCAGCTCGACACCGAGTTCGCGAAAGCGCTGGCGAAGGATCGCGAGGCGCGGCCCGCGTCCGTGGCCGAATGGTCGGAACGGGTCGCCGCGATTCTCGAAACGATGAACGAGGAAACGGCCTGGCCTGCCCGCTTCGCGCCCGTCGATTAAGGCTCATCCGCCTTCGTCGCAGCCTCAATTTGCGGCATGGCTTCGTCGATGTACTTTTTCGCGGTCGCGAGCCGTTCCTGCGCTTCGGGCGTTTGTTCGAGTGCCAATCCTTCCATGACAAGCGTCTGAGCGTCTTGAAGAGATCGGAAGGCGGCCGCCACAGCTCCTCGCTCGACCGCAATCCGGAACAAGCCGAACATAAACGGCAATCTGAAAGATGGAGGGAACGGTGCCCGATCCGCCTCCGCAAGCGCATGGCCGTATGCCTCTTCGGCCTGATCGAGATCGCCTCGATCCGTCAGGATCTGTCCGAGCTCTCCGTAGCAAGCTGCCAGTCGCTGGGCATCGCCGATTCGTTCCAGAATCGCGATGCCGGCCCGAAGCTGCTCTTCTGCTTCAATGGAAAACCCGGCGCGATGCAGAATCGCCGATGTACTGGAAGCAATCTCGGCGGCCAGAGCCTCATCACCTGTTTTTCTCGCCTCGTAAATCGCGCGGCGAAGTGTATCGACCGCGCGCCGTATATCCTTCCGTTCGCTGTAAAGAAAACCCATATTTCTTAGTGCATGCGCCAACCGGCCGTAATCGCCCTGTCGTTCCGACAACTCAATAACGTTGCGCAGTGCTTCTTCCGTCGCGCTCGGATTTCCTGAGTTCCAATAGGACGCCGCCATCAACTCAAAGATCTCGGCCCGCGCCGACATGTCGCCCGTTTCGTCGGTAATGACTGCGGCACGGCGGAGCCTATCCTGCGCCTCATCGTACTGATCATTGAGGAGCGCAATCCGGGCGAGATGCAGGAGAAATCGCAGGGCGTGCCTCGGCGCTTGACTGTCGGACGTCGCGAGGGCCTCGATCGCGAGTTGTCGTGCCGCCTGCCACTCACCTGCTCGCACGAACAGAGTAATCGCGCGGTCCGCCGCCTCGAAATAGGCCAGATCTGCTCCATGCCCCCGCAACCACATTGTGCTCTCGCGCAACATGCCGATCCGCTCGCGCCGCTCTGCATCGGAGGTGTCGGCTCCTTCCAGTGTGGACAGGAGTTCGTGCAGCCGGATACGCGGCGCGAGGGCCGCCGGTTCCCATTCGACTTTCAAGTCGTAGACTCCGGAGCGCGTGGAAAAGAAATCCGGGGCTCCGGCCGCAATGGCGACCAAAACAGGCGGCGAAACGAGGAATACGATCGGACCATTGAAAATCGTCCGGAACAGATCGCGGGAAGCATTGAGATTGCGAATGATCGGCGCGCTCGTGTCCTCCTGGTTTCGGATCGTATTTTCGAGACCGACGACAAACAACGCATCGCGTTGATTGAATGGTGGAAGAGTCCGAAGTTGATCCAGCAGATTAGAGGTCGTTCTTGTCACCGACACGAGGCGAATCCGGCGCGTCGGTAATTCCTGCTGGATTCGCCTGAGGATGAGCTCGCGCTGCGAACGATCCTCGACGACGACAAAGAAGAACGCCGTTCCATCAATCCATTCGATGGAACGAGTCAGTGCGCGCAGTTCGCGATCTTCTGTTGCGGGACCGCTCATCCCATCGTTCCGCTGTTGTCCTTCTCATCGTTCTTGGACAGCCGCTGCCGAAACTTCGGCAGGCGCCGAACGATCGGATGCACCGCGTACCAGGGCACCGAGGTGTCGAACAGTTCGTCGTCGGAGGTCTCCGCATCGGCATCCAGGTATTCCAGAATGGCGGAGTTCTCAAGAAGCGAAAGGTAGTCCGCGTCCCCATTTGCGATCTCCTGATTCTTCGATTTTTCCAGCGCCACGAGTTTGTCCCATTGTCCTTCCGGGATGGCGTTCGCGAAAATATCATCTGTTTCAACGCCTGCTTCGCCGCGGCCAAATCAACCGGCAGCTCGTCCGCGTATGCGACGGCAGATCGCGCGAAGATCATCAAATGCCGTACGTGACCGCCGCAATAATCCAGCATGAACTCGAGCGCGTCTTCGTGGAAGATTGCTCCGAGCGAAGACGGCTTCACTCGCCGTTCAACGAGCTTTCGTAAGGCGTCGCGCCCCGGTTTGAAAGGTTCATGGTTGCGCTCAGCCACTTTCACCGACGGAACGATATGGATGTGGGGATATCGCACCATCAGTTGCGGCGAATCGCTGGAGCGCATCAGTCGCAATGGAACGGTGTAGATCACGTGTGCATTGAAGCCCGTCAGCTTGGCATGCTGCTCCAGGAACAACTCGCGATGAGACGCGAACCCCTCGGCCGCGTTCGTGACCTTGCGGATTTTCTCCAGATTGTCGACGATGAGTATGACGTCCGAATAGCCGGTTTTTTTCTCGATTAATAGCGCGCGCGCTGTTGTCAGCAGGTTATTGATCTCTCCCAGGATCGTCGTGACACGCGGACGCAATGCCTCGCGTATTTGATTTCGTGCCACGTCGTTTGCTTTCAGAAGCTTCAATTTCACCTTCACGTTCCAGAGCGCGAGCTCCCCCTCGTCGAGGGAAACATCCCGAAGGAGGAAATTGCGCAGCTCGATGAAACGATCCTTGAAATAGTTGTCCGTCAACTCGATCTGCAGGTCCTCGCGCAGCCTGGACGCGAGCTCAGCGACCACGGCCAGCAGCAGATCGATCGCGTCGGCATCGTAGTCGCTCAGATATTCAAACGTATCGATAAAGATTGGGAAAAAGCGGGTCTCTCCCTCTTTGGGCTTGCGATGAAGAAGGACGTGCTCCAGATGCTTGAGTTCCGACGATTTGCCGCACCCGATATGACCGCTAAAAAGAAAACGGCCGTATTGATCGCGGCAAAGCCGGATCTGCTTCAGAACGGCTTTGACAATGCCGCTTTCCGTTCCCCGGACCGCATCCATATCGAGGTACTGATCTACGGAAGCCGGTTCGAGCGGTTCGAACGCGTTGAAGACGCGCGCATGATCGTCTTCCAACCTGATTTCGAGGTCATCTGAGCTCACGACCTGATCTTAGCGCCTTCTCCCGGACTCTTCGAACAGATGCTTAGCTCCATCCGTCAAGACGGGTATCCTTCCTTCATGCAACTCGGCCCCTACCGCCTTCTCGAGCGCATTGGTTCCGGGGGGATGGGGGAAGTCTGGAAGGCAGAGGACACGCACCTGCTCCGCACGGTCGCCATCAAGTTGCTGCGGCCGGAGATGGCAAGCGGGAAGGAGTGGAAGGCGCGCTTTCTGCGCGAGGCGCGCACCGCCGCGCGGCTCAGTCACGCCAACATCGCCACCATCTACGCCATCGACGAAGTGGACAAGCAGATGTACATCGCGATGGAGTACGTCGAAGGCGACTCGCTCAAGAAGCTGATCGCTTCGCGCACTCTCACCGCCCCCGACGTCGTGGCAATCGTGAAGCGCTGCGCCGATGCGCTAACCGAGGCGCACATGCACGGGATCATCCACCGCGATGTGAAGCCGGAGAACATCGTCGTCACCAGCCGCCGCATCGTGAAGATGCTCGACTTCGGCATCGCCAAGCTGATCGACGCGCCGGCCGAGGACGCGGGAAAGCTCACCTCCGATGGCACGGTCATCGGCACACCCGAGTACATGTCACCCGAGCAAGCCCTCGGCCGCCCCATCGATCACCGCTCCGACATCTTCTCCCTCGGCGTAGTCCTCTTCGAAGCGCTCACCGGACGCCATCCGTTTGCCGGCAGCTCCATCACCGAGACGCTCATCAACATCGTCACGCGCGAAGCGCCGGCGATGGTGGCGCTTCTTCCCGACGTCTCGCCGCGCCTCGCCGAAATCGTGCGGAAGTCGATGCAGAAGAAGCCTGAGGATCGGTACGAAGTCGCGAAGCAGATGGCGTCGGCACTGAACAAGGTCTATCCCGCCAACTCGTCGGCGTTCTTCCCCGCTGTGAAGCCGGGCGATACGCCCACGATGCCGCTCACGCCCACGCCGAAACCAAAAGCGAAGAGCAGCGCGAAGTGGAAAGCGGTCCGTCCCGACGCGCAGGTGCTCGTCGCAGATGACGATCCGGAAGTGCGGAGGCAACTCGGCACGGCCCTCGCGCAGCACCGGCTCGAATACGACGAGGCGGTGAACGGCTCCGAGGCCATTCAGCACCTGAAGCGGCGCAAGTACGCGCTCGCCTTCATCGATCTGATCATGCCGCGCGTCGACGGCTGGGCGGTGATCGACTTCATCCGCAGCCACGCCGAGCATCACGGGACGAAGACGTATGTCGTCGCCGCCGGCGAACAGCGCCTGAGTACCGTCGATCAGGACGTCATCAGCGGCGTCATCTCGAAGCCGTTCGATCCCGCGAAGCTCGACTCGCTGCTGCGGAACTTCGTGAGCGCGAAGCAACAGGGATAGCCCCTCATTCTCCCCACACTCGACAAGCTGAGAGCTTGTCCTACACCACCGGTGCGCCGCGAAGCAGTGTAGGACAAGCTCTCAGCTTGTCCTCCTCCCGCTCGTAGCTTGAGCGGCGAAGCACTACTTCCGCACTCTCACCGGATAAGCCGGCCTGACCGGTTTCTGCACCGGATGCTCCGCGAGCTGCTTCATCACCACCTCGATCGCTTTGTCGAGCTGCGGATCGCGTCCGGCGATGATGTCCGCCGGCGTGTCGTCGACATCGATATCCGGCGGCACGCCTTCGTTCTCCACCACCCAGCCGCCGTCCGGCGTCCAGATCGCGAGATTCGGCGCGGTGATCGTGCCGCCGTCCATCAGGTCGGGAAATCCGAGAATGCCGACGAGACCGCCCCAGGTGCGGCGGCCGATGATCGTGCCCATGTCGAGCTTGCGGAACATCCACGGCAGGAGGTCGCCGCCGGAGCCCGCGTTCTCGTCGATGATCATCACCTTCGGTCCCTGGATCGACGCGAGCGGCGTCTTCAGATCGCCGCCGTAGCGCGTGGCCCAGTAGCTGATCAGCGGACGGCGCAG
>DATEZA010000042.1:0-3954 GCA_035255945.1 Thermoanaerobaculia bacterium | reverse complement strand
ATCGACGACGGCTCCGATCCGTATCAGATCGAGACCTTCGACGGCTCCGCGGTCGCCACGGCCCGGCTCGCTGCGATCGATCACGATCGCCGGCCGATGATCCTCACCGCGCCCGACGGCATGTTTCTCGTGCTCTCGCTCAAGCACCCGCCGCTGCCGCGTCAGCGGTCCGCGGTCCGTTAACGGCGCCAGATCACCACACGCGGCCGCCGCATCGGGCCCTCGTCCTCGCTGCTGCGATCGGCGTGCGGCACCGACGGATATCCGAGCTCCGCGGCGACCGCGTGCCATTCGTCCTGAAAATCGGGACGGTTGTGATGCGGCAGGCTGATGCCGCGCGCGTAGAACTCGATGTGCAGCATCTCGCCCGCCCACGCGATCGCCATCAGATCCTCCGGTGTGGCCGGATTTCCGGGCAGCGCGACAACGCGCTTGCCGCGATCGAGTCCGTACGTCGGATTGAGGATCAGCGTGTAGCTCTTCAGCTTCGCGTGATTGTTTGCCGCGACGAGCGTCGCGATCCCCGGCTGCGGCGCGCGCCCCGCGCCATCCTCATTTGGATCTTCCGCCACAACGATTTGAAACTCGCTCGGATCGAGATGGCGGATGATCTTCTGCCCTGCCTCCGTCGCGGCCCATCGCGCGAAGCCGCCGCGCGTTGCGTTGGAGCTGTGGTCCGGCAGGATGATCGCGCTGCGCGGCGGCGTCTGTTTGAACCCGACGGTCAAAAGCAGCGCGAGGAACAGGAGCGAGCGGCGCATGTGCAAATCCGAGTCTACGCCGCTCGCCCGCTTCCGGTGTCAGTGCTGCGGCGCGAGGACCGCGTCTGGTACCTGATTCTTAACAGGCTTGATCGAGCGCAGGTACGTGTACACCGAGCGCAGGTCCTCGTCGTTCATCTTCGCGTAGTTGGCCCATGGCATCGGCGGCAGGATCGGGCGCGACACGCCCCAGTGCTTGCCGCTGCGGATCGTGTTCACGAACATCTCTTCGCTCCAGATGCCGATGCCGGTGTGATCGTCGGGCGTCAGGTTGCGCGCGAACGACACGCCCCACGGTCCGGCGAACGCCGTGTTCGTCGCGGCGCCGCTCCACATCCACGCGCCATTTCCTTTCGGCGCGGGCGGCATCGCGAAATTCTCCGGATGTCCGCTCAGCATGCGCGACATATCGGGCTGCGGTCCCTTCGGACCCATCTTCAGCGGCGTGTGGCAATCGTTGCAGCCGCCGACCGTGACGAGGTACTCGCCGCGTGCGATCTGTTGCTGTTTGGTCGGAACATTCGTGCTCTTCGCCGTAACGGACAGTGTGGCCAGGACCGCCACGACGGTGACGAGAACAATGGTGATGAGTGTGCGTTTCATGATGCGTTCGTCCTCCGCGCAGCAACTTCGGTCCGCGGAAAACTAAGCGTTGCTATCTCCATCTGAAGAATTCATTAATCGAACGCGCGTTCACTAAAAGAATCCTAAACACCTTTGTATAATCAGCGCTTATGCGACGCACACCGATCGACGAAGGGATGTCGCTTTTCGTCGGCACCGTCAGTCCCGACGGTCTGCCGGCCGGTTGCCGCGCCATCGCCGCGACCTCTCCCGACCAGTTGAAGACCATCACCATCTATCTGCCGATGGCCACCAGCCGCGATGTCGTATCGAACATCGCCTCGACGAAAAAGCTCGCCATCGTCGGCACCTATCCGCCCGATCACAGCGCGATGCAGCTGAAGGGGACGACCACCGCCGTCCGTCTCGCCACCGACGACGAGCGCGAGTTCCTCACCTATCGCGTCGAGCGCTTCGGCGACATCCTCCACGCCATCGGGATCCCCCGCCGCGTGGCGAAGGCGATCAATCACTGGCCGGCGTTCGCGGTGGAGATGAAGGTCGAGGAAGTCTTCGATCAGACTCCCGGACCGAATGCGGGAGTGTCGCTGCGATGACTCTCCAGCTCTCCGAAATCTCCCGCTGTTTCCAGGGCGTCGTGCCGAGCATCGTCGTCACCAGCGACGCGAACGGTACGCCGAACGTGACGTTCGTCAGCCAGGTCCATCAGGTCGACGACAAGCACGTCGCCCTCTCCTGCCAGTTCTTCAACAAGACGCGGCGCAATCTCGATGAAAACCCGCGCGCCTGGATCGAGGTGCACGATCCGGTGACGCTGCAGACGTTCCGCATGCGCATCCGCTTCCTCCGTTCCGAAAAGAGCGGCCCGCTGTTCGATTCGATGTCGGTGCGCATTCAGGCGATCGCCTCGCACACCGGGATGTGCGGCGTCTTCCGCCTCATCGCCGCGGACGTGTTCGCGGTCGAGAGCGTCGAGAAGAATGAAGGATTTCTGACCGAAGTCATGCCGGACGACAGCGAGCAGGTGTCGGTCGAAGGTTTGCGGCACGAAGTGCGCGGACTGCAGTACGTCTCCGAATCGATCAACCGCGCGGCGTGTCTCGAAGCGCTGCTCGAAGCGGTGCTCGAATCGCTCGACAAGTACTTCGGCTTCGAGCACACCATGATCCTGCTGCAGGACGAATCGACGAAGCGCCTGGTGACGATGGCGAGCCGCGGCTACGGCGTGAGCGGCGTGGGCGCGGAAGTGGCGATCGGCGATGGTCTGATCGGCATGGTCGCGCGTACGCGACACCTGCTGCGCATCAGCGGACTGCATCTCGAGCTGACGTACGGCCGCACGATCCGCCGCGAACACGGCGGCATGACTCCCGAAGTGCCGCTCCCCGGCCTTCCCGATGCGCAGAGCGCGCTCGTGATCCCCCTCGTGGTCGGCGACCGACTCCTCGGTGTGATCGCAGCCGAGGATCGCGATCCGATGCGGTTCGGCGAGTGGGACGAGACGTACCTCCATGTGATCGCGAACCAGATCGCCCTCGGTGTCGACCGCATGCTCGAGCGCGACGACGACGAGCCGGGCGTGATCGCGCCGACGCCCGCGGCCGTCGCCGTCGTGCCGAATCGCCGCACGTTCACCTTCTACGCGAACGACGACTGCGTCTTCGTCGATGACGAATATTTGATCCGCAATGTGCCGGGCCGGATCCTGTGGAAGCTCCTGCGCGAGTTCCGGAGCGACGGACGGACGGAGTTCTCCAATCGCGAGCTGCGCGTCGATGAGTCGCTGGGATTGCCCGCGATCAAGGACAACCTCGAATCGCGCCTGATTTTGTTGAGGAAGCGATTGACCGAGAAGTGCCCCGAGGTGCGCATCGTGCCGACAGCGCGGGGCAGGTTCGCGTTGCAGGTGGATGGGGGGGTGGAGCTGGTGGAACGCTAACGCAGCGGTGTCATCCTGAGGCGCGTAGACGCCGAAGGACCCGTAGCTCGTGCGCGCCGTCGTGCGAAAGTTACGGGTCCTTCGCCGTCTACGCGGCTCAGGATGACACGGACACAGCACGCTAAGTGACGTGCCGACAACGCGGGGCAGGTTCGCGTTGCAGGTCGATAGAGGGTGGAGCTAGTGGAACGCTAAAGCAGCGGTGTCATCCTGAGGCGCGTAGACGCCGAAGGACCCGTAGCTCGTGCGCGCGTCGTGCGAAAGTTACGGGTCCTTCGCCGTCTACGCGGCTCAGGATGACACGGACACAGCACGCTAAGTGACGTGCCAGTTGGTGGAGAAGTGACGCGTGTCATGGCGAGCGAAGTCGAGCCATCCCCTGCCGACTTGCGCGACTGTCGCAAGTTGCAGGGGATCCCTCGACCGTCTACGCGGCTCGGGATGACACGGACACAGCACGCTAAGTGATCCCCCTCACTCCCCGCATGAACATTTCGCATCCGATAAGAATCTCTTAGCAATCCCGTTTTTCTCCCGGCCGTACATTCGCTGCGGAAGGAGAAACACGTGACCACAGTCGAACCCGTAGTCGATCGATCCGTGACGCAGGCGCTCGAAACGATGCTCCTGATCCGGACCTTTGAAGAAAAATCGGCCGAGCTGCAGGCC
>DATEZA010000041.1:0-5240 GCA_035255945.1 Thermoanaerobaculia bacterium | reverse complement strand
GTCGACTGGTCCGCGCCGTCGGGCATCGAGATGGCGGAGATCGACAAGACGACCGGCGGCCTCATGACGCCGCAATGTCCGCCGATCACCATCGCCAACGCTGCGTTCAAAACGGGCACCGCGCCGACGCAGCCATGTCCGCTCCACCAGCCGCAGGCGCCGCCGCCGCCCGCCGTCGATCAGTTCGGAAATCCGATCGCCCTCGATACGAGCGGCGTGACGACGACGAGCGAACTGCCTTCGATGCCAACCGATACGACCGGCACGCAGCTGCCGCCACCGCCGCCTCTGCAGCCGCCGCAACCGCAACCGCCGCCGCCGGAGACCGACACGTCGAGCACGACGACGACCACATCGACGCAGCCGCCGCCGAGCACGACGTCGACGCAGTAATGCCACAACTCAAGCTGCATGTCCGCCGCGCGATCGTCCTGATCCTCTTCCTCGCGCTGCTCGTGCACTTCATCCTTCCGCGGATTGGGCAGATCGAGCACTCCGCGTCGATCGTTCCGACGATGAATCCGTGGTGGCTGCTCGCCGCGCTCGCCGCGCAGGTGCTCAGCTACGTCTCCAACGGCGCGGTGTTGCAATGCGTGGTCAGCATCGCGGGCGGAAAGCTTCCGCTCAAACGCGCGGCGGTGATCGAAGTCGGCGCCGCGACGATCAGCCTCGTCGCCGCGGGCCCGGTCGGATTCGGCGCCGCGATTTATCGCTGGGTGAGCAGGATCACGACCGTCGAATCGGCCGCACTCGCCGCGTGGCTTCCCGGCGTGTTCGACACGTCCGCGCTCATCGCCGCCGCGATGATCAGCGCGTTCGAGCTCCTGCACGTGCACCAGCTCTCGCGCGCGACGGAGATCGCGCTGATCGGCGTGATCTCGGTGCTGACCGTGGTGATCGTCGGCGCGTTTTTCCTCGTGGCGAGACCGCGCGCACTCGTCGCCGTGGCGAAACGATTCCGCCTGGAGGTCGATCCCGACGCCGTGCGCAGCGCGTGGATGAAACTGCGCCGCGGCGCCTGGATGCATGTCGCGATCCGCTCGATTCTCACCATCGCATTCGACATGCTCACGCTCTACTTCGCCTTCCTCGCCGCCCGCCAGCCGCTGCATCTCTCGGTGCTCCTCGCCGGCTACGGCGTCCCCATCCTCCTCGGCCGTTCGAGCTTCCTGCCGGGCGGCATCGCCGTGATCGAAGTCGGCATGTCCGCCGTCTTCGCCGGCCTCGGCATCGACACGCAAGTCGCCATCGTGGCCGTGCTGACCTATCGCCTGATCTCGTTCTGGCTCCCGACGCTGACCGGGATTCCGGTCGCGATCGGGCTGCAGCGGCGTGCACGCTGACGACGCCCCCACGCTTGCCACGATCTCCGGATGTTACGCGCGGACGCGTTATCTCTGCGGTTTCGGCGACTGTGCGTACGATCGGACGCGAGTATGCGGAAGGAATCATCAGCGACGAATTGCAGAATGCGTGGAGCACGCTCGAAACATGCGACATGGCCGTCCGATGCTGTTCGCGAGTCGTGGATGCGCGGGATCGGTGATGTCATGGAGTGCGGTGGCCATGCCACCGCTGCTTTCCTGCGCGACGGCCATGCCGTCGCGCGACCGCGGCATGGCCGCGGTCGATTCGAGCGGCGGCATGGCCGCCGCACTCCGGATGCATCCGACGCGGCGAGCGAAGCCTGGTGGGATGCGGCGATGCTCCTGCTCGCGGCCTCGGACGAAGCGTCGACCGGCGCCGGATTCGCGTTCGTCGGGACACGCGTCGCGTTTCTGATCTGGCAGGCGTACCTCGCCGCCAAGTCGAATCTCGAAGAGGTCCTCCCGTATGTTCCGCACAGCCTCTGCGTCGAAGTACCGCCGCAGCAGGCGTGCGTGCAACCCAAAACCCGAAAAGATTCTCAAGTCGTGGGAACAGCGCAACCCGAAGGTTGCGGAGTCTTCCGCTGAGCTGATCGGACGGCGGCGCGCTTCGACACGGGCGAAGCGGAATCCGACGCGCTGACTCGCCGGCCGGCATCGACACGCAGGTCGCGATCGTCGCGGTGCTGACGTATCGCCTCAATCGCGTTCATCGAAGCAGCGGGACGGTCGGCGGCCGGCGCGGCGCGACTGTTTGATGGCCCGGATCGCCGACGCCCGATCGAGCCGGTTTGCGGACATGAATTCGGCCAGTCCGTCGCGTCCGAGCCGCTCCGTCAGCGCGAGCCGCTCCGCAGGCGTCATCGCCAGAACGCGCTCGCGCTGTTCCTGTTTGAGCTGCTCGGCAAGCCGGCTTCGCATGCGTCGAGTATACGGCGCCGCACCCACTCCGGTCTCTCCGTCTCTCCGCCTCCTCTATCTCTCTATCACAGGTAGGGATTTCCCTCCCTCCGTCACTCCTCTTATCGATGACCACCAATCCCAACATCTTCCTCTTCATGGTCGACGAGCTTCGCTACCCGACCGTCTACGACACGCCCGAGCTGCGCACGTGGATGAACGACAACCTGATCGCCCAGGACGTCTTTCAACGCACCGGCGTCGAGTTTCAGCGGCACTACACCGCGTCGACGGCATGCGCGCCGAGCCGCACGTCGATCTTCACCGGGCAATATCCGTCGCTGCACGGCGTCACGCAGACCGACGGCATCGGCAAGCACGCGTGGGATCCGGGGATGTTCTGGCTCGATCCCGACACCGTCCCGACCCTCGGCGACTGGATGCGCGCCGCCGGCTACGACACGTACTACAAAGGCAAGTGGCACGTCTCGTTCGCCGACATCGTCACGCCCGGCACGCACAATTCGGTGCAGAGCAACGGCGACGGCGGCGGGCCGTACCCCATCGCAACGGAGAAGTACGCCGCCGGCAATCGCCTCGAGGAGTACGGCTTCGACGGCTGGATTGGTCCCGAGCCGCACGGATCCGCGCAGGCGAATTCAGGCTGGCGCCGCGATCCGCTCTTCGCGGACGAGATGATCGACCTCATCGATCGCCTCGAAGCGCGCACGAATGACAAGCCGCTGCTGCTCGTCAACTCGTTCGTCAATCCGCACGACATCGTGCTGTACGGGATTCTCTGGAAGCACTGGGGATTGCCGTTCTCCGATCCGTCGCTCGATGCGATCGCCATTCCGGAGCCGCCGACGCAGAACGAAGAACTGTCGACGAAGCCGGGCGCGCAGAAGAGCTACGTCGATACCTATCCGAAGATGTTCCTGCCGCAGACGCCGGACGAGGTCTACCGCAAGTTCTACTACCTCCTGCAGAAAACCGCGGAGCAGCACGTGCATCGCGTCTACGAGCGCTTCCGCCAGTCGCGCTTCTTCGACAACAGTATTGTCATCTTCACCTCCGATCACGGCGACATGCTCGGCGCGCACGGCGGCATGCATCAGAAGTGGTACCAGGCGTACGAGGAGGCGATTCACGTCCCGCTCTATTTCAGCGGACCGCTCATTCCGGATCCGAATCGCGCCGTCAGCACGATCACCTCGCATATTGACCTGATCCCCACGATCCTCGGCCTCGCCGGCATCGATGTCGAGGCCGCGCAACGGCAGCTCGAAGAAACGCACACCGAAACGCGTCCGCTCGCCGGCCGCGATCTGTCATCGCTGGTGATGGGCACGGGCAACGTCCCGCAGGACGAGCCGGTCTACTTCATGACCAAGGACGACGTGAGCGCAGGACTCGAACAGATCACCGGCCGCAGAAATTGGGATTCCGTCATCACGCCGAATCAGGTCGAGACGATCGTGGTGAATCTCGACGGGACGGTCTGGAAGTACACGCGCTATCACCAGGACGAATCGCCGCTGGTCGAGTACATCAACAATCAGGAGATGCTCGATTACGCGACCGCTCGCGCCGATGTCGCCGAGCAGTTCGAGATGTACGACCTGTCGAAGGATCCGATCGAAGCGGTGAACCTCGCCGGCACCGGCCTGGCGATCGAGGAGACGCTGAAGGACCTCCTCGAGGCGCAGCGCGATCAGAAAGCGCTGGCCCCGAGGGAGCGCGGCGTGTGCCGGGAACAGGGAGAAGGGCTGCTGGCTACGGCTCCCGGTACGTGATCCGCACGTCCTTCACCACGACCTCATCATCCGACGCGGTCTCGATGATCACCCAGTCGCCGGCGACGTGGTGGCCGTCGATGGTGAACGTGCGGCCGTCGCGCGGGATGTCGATGTAGTCGCGGAGGATCTCGTTGTCGACGCGCACGCGCAGCTCGCCGCCGGCCTTCGCGCCGACGTTGTCGTGTGCGTAGAAGCGCACCGAGCTCACGCTGCCGCCGTGGATCGGGATGCGGATCTTGTTGCGGGAGCCGCCGCATTCGTTGCCGCCGATGCAGCCGCCGTTGTCGCTCTTCTCGCGCTCGGCGCCGTAGTGATCGGCGTGATAGCGGTCGTGGTCGCGGTCGTGATCGCGGCGGCGGTCGTCGTCGCGGCCGTAGAGTACGGCGATGTCGCTGATCACCACTTCGTCGTCGGTCGCGGTGCTGATCACGAGCTTGGAGCCGCCGATGTGATCGACGTCGAACTCGTGCCGCTTGCCGTCGCGTTTGACCTCGACGTAGGAGGCGATGTTGTGATCGTCGATGCGCACGTTCAGCTTGCCGTCGGCGCGGGAGCCGACGTTGTCATGCGCGTAGAAGCGGACGCCGAGGACCGGACGATCGTCGAGTGCGATGGAGATGCGGTTGCCGTTCTGCCGGCACTGCGAGCCGCCGATGCACTGTTCTCCGCGGCTGTAGGTTTTCCAGCCCTCGCTTCCGCGCTCCCATCGGCGCTCCTGGGCGAACGCCAGCGCGGGAACGACCATCAGCAAAACGATCATCAGACGACGCATAGAACAACCTCCGCGCGCTATTTTAGTGCCGCTCATGTTCGCGTTCGTCATCGGCGACTTCTTCCGGCGCCGCCGCCGCGGTCCGCGCTACGAGCGCGACGAGATGCCCGAGGGGCCGCTGCTGCAGGTCGCGTTCATGTGGCTCCTGCTCGCCGCCGGCGGCCTTCTCGGCGCCTTCGCCATCGCCTCGTTTTTTCTCGAGCTCGGATGGAGCGTCGCGATTCCATGCGCGCTGCTCTCGCCGCTCTGCTTCTGGCAGGCGATGCGGTTGTGGTGGCGGCTGACGCGGTGACGCGTTCGACTAAATAACGCGCGCGAAGCGCCACCTCAATTTTTCATTCTTCATTCTGAATTCTGCATTCATCCAACACCCCTGTTTCAGCCACGCGCGCGGGATCAATG
>DATEZA010000040.1:0-5471 GCA_035255945.1 Thermoanaerobaculia bacterium | reverse complement strand
GACAACTCTTTTACGACTACATTGCCCACCAACACCTCTCCGGTATGCCATACCTCGTAACCAAACTCACGGATCGATTCAGCCAAATTTCTCGCCTCGGCTGCCTCATCAGCCGCGTGAAGCAAAACGACGGGAATCGCTTTGGCGCTGGTCACCTCATTGCCCTGAGAAGATCAGCTACACCTTGGTCCCAATCCTTGATGAGATCGGCGTACTTCGTTCCTGCAAGAATGGCCGGAGCTTCCGTTCCCGTGAGCCGAACCGGAAGAATCTTGACGTGAGCGCCATTCATCTGACGCGCGAGCGCGGACATCCATTCTTTATCCATCCATGGAGCCATGCCCGCGGCTGAAAAACAAGTAACCAAGTAGGCAGAGCGTTCCAAGCCATCGCTGATTCGCTCGACAATGTCGTCGCCAACTGAGATTTCCCAGGCATCAAGCCACACTACATGGCCTGCGTTCCTCAAGTCTGTAGCGAGCTTTTCAGCCAAGTGGGCATCGGTGCTTCGGTGGCTAATGAAGACGCTAGGCATGATGACACCTCACAGCAAAGAGTATCGCGTTTGGTTGTTCCCGGAGATCCATCCGTGCTGACCGATACGGGATGCACATCCTTCCTCAACTGCACACGTTCTGTTCTCGCTGAACGAGTGATGACCTGACCAAGTGCTGTGTGCGGCGGCGGACTTGATCTCCTACTCGCCTGCAAACGAATGCATACGGCTCCGGTGGCGCGGACGATCGCCGATCTCGCCGGTGTCGAGCGCATCGAGTCCGGACATATCGCGGAGGCGATTCAGTATCGGGCTCTCGACCGCCGCTATTTCGGAATTCCCTGACCATGAAAATGGAAAACCGCCCGGGCGATGCCGACAAGGAAGCGAAAGGAGATCCACCATGAGATCGCACTTCCGTTTCCTCGTCCTCGCCCTCGCAGTGCTCGCCGCCGCTGTCGCCGGCGCGCAGTCGCTCGATGTCACCTTCGTCGTCGGCGGCGACACCCACATTCGCGATACCGGTTACGGTATGACCGACATCATCGCCACGAATCACGTCACGGCACTGAACGAAATGCTCGGGCCCGACGGCAAGCGGCTCGCCTGGCCGGCCGGCGCGTTCAGCAGCGGCCCGATTGCGCAGCCGGACGCCGTCTTCATCGCAGGCGACCTCCTGAATGGCCTCGCCGCCTCGGACAAAGACGCCGTCGCTCTGCTGCAGTCGCTCTACCTCGGCACGGACAAGGAGCGGCCGAAACTGAAGGCGCACGCCTATCTCGGCGCCGGCAACCACGACTTCGCGTTTCACAGCAGCGCATTCACCTACAACGCGAAAGACAATGGCAACAAGATCCGCGAGCTCGTCCTGCAGTCGTCGAAGTCGAACCGCTTCTCCGTTTTCGAAAGCTCGTTCGGTGTCGCCCCGCCGCACTACGCGGTGACGCTCGGCGGCGGCAAGCTGCTCGTGGTCGTACTCAGCCCGTCGCTCGCCGAGCCGTGCCGCCAGCTGACGGGCGTCGGTCTGCATCTCGGCAACTACGCCGCGCCCGACAGCAGCGAGTGCAACGCCGCGGGCTGGCTCGAGACGACGCTCAAGAACTTCGTCGCGGCGAACGGCGGCAACACGAAAGCCCCGGTCATCATCGTTCAGCACTACGGCTACGACGACATCGGCACCTCCAACACCGGCGACGGCTGGCGCGGCTTCTGGTGGCATCCCGACATGCGCGAGCGCCTCGCCTCGATCATCAAAGGCTACAACGTCGTGGCCATCGTTCACGCGCACACGCACACGCCGCATCCCGATCCCGTCACCAAGTCGTCGGCCGCGATCTTCGGCGATGACCTCTCGACGACGCTCGACGTCGGCTACAACAACACTCGCGGATGGGCGGACGTCACCGGAGACGGCAAGAAATCGTTCTGCCGCCTCGTGGAGAAGGACGGCAACACGATCGCGCGCTGCACGAAGTTCGACGGCATGAAATTCGGCAGCGACATCGAGTCGGGCAAGCTCGACAACACGGGAGAAGTGGATGGACGCGCGTGGGTCGACGTCAACGGAGACGGCAAGGCAGACTTCTGCCGCGTCACTTATCAATTTCTCAAGGGCAACAAGCTTCGTTGCGAGCTGTCGACCGGCACCGCGTTCAGCGGCGCGATGGAATCGGGCTCGCTCGACACCGGATGGAAAAGCCCCCGCGCGTGGGTCGATGTGAACAACGACGGCCGCGTCGACTACTGCCGCACGCTGGGATCGAACCAGGCCGGATGCGTGCTCTCGAAATCGGAGGGATTCGTCGAGGCGCCGGCAGCGAAAATCGTGCACCGCGCATCGCCGGTGATGTTCGCCGACGCGAACGGCGACGGGTTTCTCGATTACTGCTACGAGACAATCCATACCGGGAACAAAGGCTATCCGCGCTGCAACCTGTTCGATTCGAACACGAATTCGTTCAGCGATCGCCTCGTCACCTCGGCCAGCCCGATCGACCTCGGCGACACGGACGGCATGCGCTTCGTCGACATTGACGGCGACAAAAAGGCCGACTTCTGCCGCACCACCGATTACGTGTACGTCCACAACTCCATCGGCGCGATCCGCTGCACGCTCTCGACCGGCAGCGCGTTCTCCGGCGATCGCGTGTCGGCCGTCGAGACCTATCCCGGCGGCGCACTGGCGCGCGGACTCGACCTCGGCTACTCGGGCGGACGCGCCTGGACGAACTTCGAGGGCGCCGGCAAGGAGCTCAACTATTGCCGCGTCATCGAGGCCGACAGCAAGGCCGAGGGCCGCGTGGCCTGCGCAAACTTCGGCAGAGTCTCGAACAGCTCGCGCCGCATCGATCCCGGTTATTACGGCGGCCGGACGTGGGTCGACGTGAACGGAGACGGCCGCTCCGACTACTGCCGCGTCTACGGGAGCGATTCTTCGAACGGCACGGTCGCCTGTCTCCTGACCGCGACCGCCCTCACCGCACCGCCTGTCGATGCATTCAGCGTCGCATCGGGCTTCTGCTCCGGCGATGCAGGCGGAAACGTCGGTGGGTTCTCCGTCGTCCACGTGACCGACACGACGTTCGAACTGATGGAGGTGGAGAAAGCGAAGTTGCCGTCATGCGGCGAGGCGGCCTACAACGGCAGCGTGTTCCTCAATTCGGACGGCGGCCGGCCGTACCTGACGAAGAAGCTCATCAGCACACGTTGACGACGACGCTCGCACCGCTGTGGTAAAAGGCCGCCCATGAAAGTCACCGTTCCCCATCACACCACGCGCGAAGAAGCGAAGCGGAAAGTCGAGGAGCGCATGAGCAACCTCGAAAAGCAGTACGGCCACTACGCGACCGACATCGACAAGCAGTGGGACGGCGATCGCCTGACCTTTTCCGTGAAAGCGCGCGGAATGACCGGGAGCGGATCGCTGGAGATCACCGATTCCGAGGTGATCCTCGACGGCAAGCTGCCGCTGATGGCGCGGCCGTTCGAGTCCCGGATCAAGAGCACGATCGAGCGCGAAGCGGCCGCGATGTTCGGATGATGGTTGCCGGTTTTCAGTTGCCGGTTGCCACGCCGTAGCGGGCAACCGGTAACCGTCAACTAGTGGACGTGCAGAATCTTCTTCAGCGCATCCACATTCGGATCGACGAACAACCGGCCGTCCACTTCGACTGCCGGATCGGTTCCGAGGTGCACGGTGCTGGACCTGATGTCCTCCGCGCGAACGAGCTCGTGATCCACGTGATACCGCGACAGGAAGCCTGCGATCAGGCTCGTTTTCTGTCGTTTACTGCCGGGGAAAAACCGTACGGTCATCTTCCCCTCCTCTCACACCCGGTTACTTCGGGGTTTCTTTAATGAATTTGAACGAGTCTAGGAACGGTAAGCCGGTTCGGTTCTGATGTCAAATAACGGTGTGGAGGCGCCGCCGAGTCGGCGGCGCCACACTCGTCGTAAGTCCGCCTACTCTTCCCCTCTATCACTCCTGCCCTCATACTTCGGAACCGTGGCGTTCGTCCGTCTCATCCTGAAGAACGCATTGCGAAATCGGCGCCGGACTCTGCTGACCACTCTGAGTGTCGCCGTCTCCCTCTTCCTTCTGGTCAGCCTGCGCACGCTCATCACCGAGATGAAGGGCGACACGCTCATGACCGTGCAGTCGGGCCGCCGCCTGATCACGCGCAGCGCCGTGTCACTGCAGGTGCCGCTGCCGATCGCGTACAAGGAGAAGCTCGCGCGCGTGCCGGGCGTCGAGCGCGTGTCGGAGTATCAATGGATTCCGTCGTGGTATCGCGAGCCGAACATCCCGCTCATGATCATCGCCTGCGATCCGATGTTCATGGGCACCGACCCGCAGTACGCGATTCCGCCCGCTGAGCTCCCGGCGTACCGCGCCGATCGCACCGGCCTGATCGTCCCCGAAAAGATGATGAAAAAGTACCGCTGGCGCGTCGGACAGAAGATCACGCTGCGCGGCTCGGTTTTTCCGTTCGATGTCGAAGGGACGATCCGCGCGACCTTCACCGGTCCGTCGCAGAACGCGATCTTCTGCTGGTACGCCTACTTCAACGAGCTCGTTCGCCGAGCGATCCCCGATCGCGCGGACAAATCGATGGCATTCGTCGAGCTGACCCGCAGCGCCGGCGAGACGCCCGCCGTCGCGACGACGATCGATGCGATGTTCACGAACTCCATCGTCCCCACCCGCAGCGAATCGGAGCACAACTTCGTCCTCGGCTTCACCGCGATGCTGGGCAATGTGACGCTCTTCATCTCCGCCATCGCCGCAGCGGTGGTCTTCGCGATTGTGCTGGTGACGACGAACACGATGTCGATGGCGGTGCGCGAACGGCGGCACGAGATCGCGGTGATGAAGACGCTCGGCTTCCGGCCTGCGCACGTCGTGCTGCTCGTCGCGGGCGAGTCGCTCGCCATCTCGACGGCCGGCGCGATCATCGGCATCGGCGGCGCGCGTCTCTTCTTCCGCGTGTTCGACATCTACGACCTGACGAACACCATCGTGCAGCAGTTCAACGTCACCGAGCCGACGATGGCGCTCGCCGCGCTCCTCGCGCTGGTGATGGCGATCGTGAGCTCGCTCGTGCCCGCGGTGACGGCGGCACGCGCGTCGATCGCGAACACGCTGCGCGAATCCTGACGCGGTAGCGCTCCCAACAACGTCGACGTAGCAACGTCCCGCCTGGCGGCGCATTGGGGAGATGCGCCGCCACTTCGATACACTCGAAGTACCGGGCACCATGTTCATCCCCCTCAAATACAACCTCCGCAACCTCGCCGTCCGCCGCACCGCCACGCTCCTCACGGCGTTCGGGATCGCCGTCAGCGTCGCGGTGTTCGTCGCGGTGATGGCACTCGTCGAAGGGATGGATGAAACGTTCGTCGACACGGGCGACGCGCACAACGTCATCGCGTTGCGGCGCGGCGCGATAAGCGAGACCGGCAGCATTATCGACAT
>DATEZA010000039.1:0-7107 GCA_035255945.1 Thermoanaerobaculia bacterium | reverse complement strand
GCGGATCTTGCCCGACGAGCGGCGCTCAATGTCGTTGATGCAGCTGATGAGCCGGTTCGCGCCGTCGCTGCCGGCGGGCCATTCGATGCCGGCGTAAACGTCTTCCGTGTTCTCGCGGAAGATCGTCATGTTGACTCTCTCCGGCTCGCGGACCGGGGAAGGAACTCCATCGAAATAGCGAACCGGACGTACACACGCATAGAGATCGAGCACCTGGCGCAGCGTCACGTTCAGCGAGCGGATGCCGCCGCCGACCGGCGTCGCGAGCGGCCCTTTGATCGAGACGCGGAAGTGCTGCAGCGCGTCGATCGTCTCCTGCGGCAGGTACTCGCCGAACTTCTCATTCGCTTTGTCGCCGGCGAACACTTCGTGCCAGTGGAACTGGCGCTTGCCGCCGTAGACCTTGCGCACCACGCCGTCGAGCACGAACTGCGTCGCTTTCCAGATGTCCGGACCGGTGCCGTCGCCCTCGATGTACGGAATGATCGGGTCGTCGGGAACCACGATCTGGTTGTTCTCGTAGCCGATACGCGTGCCGGAAGCCGGTGCAGCAATGCGGTTCGCCATAGGGCGCGAATTCTAGCGGAACTGCCTGTCATCCTGAGGCGCGAAGACGCCGAAGGAACCGTTCATCGAGCTCGACGTACGGATCCTTCGCCGTCTATGCGGCTCAGGATGACACGGAGGACATGAGCGACCGCAACAATCGCAGGTTCTTCCGGTCGCTCGTCGTCTCTTTCGTCTTCGGCGTCTCGATCATCTTCGGGATTCGCTTGAATCGCGGATCGTTGAGCACGAACGCGAATGCATCGAGGCCGAGCTGACCCTTGCCGATGTGCTCGTGACGATCGACGCGCGATCCGAGCTCGCGCTTCGAATCGTTGATGTGGAACGCGCCGACGTTCTCGACTCCGGCATGCCGCTCGACTTCTTCCATCATCCGCTCGTAACCGTCGCGCGTGCGGATGTCGTAGCCGGCGGCGAAGACGTGGCAGGTGTCGATGCAGATGCCGACGCGCCGTTTGTCATCGACGAGCGAGATCACGCGGCCGAGCTCTTCGAACGTGCAGCCGAGGCAGGAGCCCTGGCCCGCGGCGGTCTCGAGCAGCGTGACGACGCGATGATCGGGAATCGCGGCGTGGATCCGATCGAGAGAGCGCGCGATCTGATCGAGTCCGGCATCGGGACCGGCGCCGAGGTGTGCGCCGGGATGGAGGACGACGGCGTGAATGCCGAGCTTCTCCGCGCGATCGAGCTCGTCGATCATCGCGGCGATCGACTTCGTGTGAAAGAGCGGGTTCGTCGTCGCCAGGTTGATCAGATACGACGCATGCGTGACGATCGGCTGCACGTTGCGCAGCTCGTTGAACAGCGCGATCGCGTCGTCGGTGAGCGTCTTGCCGTTCCACTGATTCGAGTTCTTCGCGAACATCGCGAGCGCGGTCGCTTTGATCGCTTTCGCGCGCTCGAAGACGGTGTGCAGTCCGCCCTGCGTGGAAATGTGAGCACCGAGGAGGTCGCCGGGAGCATCGGGGAACGCGAAGCGGGTCATGGGCTCTCCGTCATCCCTCGACTACGCTCGGGATGACGTTTGGGGTCATTGCAATTTGAAGTTCACCGTCACCGTGTAATAGACGTCGATCGGCTCGCCGCGATACGTCGCCGGGCGGAATCGCCACTGCTCGACTGCTTCACGCGCTGCGTCGCCGAGGCCGTACGGCAGGTCTTTGATGATCTCGACGTTGTCGATCGTTCCGTCCTTGCGCACGATGCCGCGGATCACCACTGCACCAGCCACGCCCGAACGGCGCGCCATCGCCGGATAGCGCGGAATCACGCGATTCGTCTCCTCGGGTTGCGTACCGCCGGCCGGCACTGCTGCGTAGACGCCGGCGCGATCGGCGCTCATCTCCGGCGCGACCGATGGCGCAGGTTGTTCCGGTGGCTCTTCTGTTGCCGTCGTGTCGGTCGATGCGGTGGTCGCGGTCGTATCGGTCGCCGTCGGCGCGGCGGACGTCGTCGCGACATCAACTTGCTTCGTGCCGGCGGCGCTCACGTCGATCGTGTCGATGTCGGCGTATCCGACCTGGTCCTGGTAATCGATCGCGTAGAAATCGTGGTCGCGCGTGAAGACGTGCACCTGCGTGTTCGACGGCAGGTCGCCGACGATTGGATAGAAGATGCCGGGCCCGGCGTAGAGAGTGGTGTGTTCGCTGACGATGCCGGCGAGCGGAGGAAGTTTGCGGATCGCGCCGTAACGCGCCAGTCGCGCTTCGCGCTCGTTCGTGCGCTCGAGCGCGCTGCGCTCGGCCCAGCCGGTGAGTCCGTCGTCGTTCTGCACGCGCACCCAAGCGCCGCGGTCTTCGATCAGCGTGAGTTTTTCGCCACTCGTTGCGGTCGCAACCACGGGCGCTTTCGCATTCGGTTCCGTGCGCAGACGAATGCGCAGCGGCAGCACGGTGTAGGTCTCGGCGACCGCTTGCGTCTGCGAGCTCGCGTGCCGCGGCGTGAGGATGATCGCCCCGAGGATGGCGAAGAAAATCACGCCGAGGAGGATGACGACCAGAAGGCCGCGATTGTGGCGCGTCCGCGCGTCGGCGGTCATTTCTTCATCAGCACGTACATGATCGCCTTCTGCACGTGAAGCCGGTTCTCGGCCTCGTCATAAATCACCGAGCAGGGCGAATCGATCACTTCAGCCGCGACCTCTTCGCCGCGATGCGCGGGGAGGCAGTGCATGAAGATCGCGTCTTTTTTCGCCAGCGACATCACGCGCTGATCGACGATCCAGCCCGCGAAATCCTTGCGGCGCTTCTCCGTCTCGGCTTCCTGTCCCATCGATGCCCAGACGTCCGTTTCGACGATGTCCGCGTCCTTCACCGCCTCATCGATCGAGCTCGTGACGATCATCTTCGTGCCGGCGTGATCGGCGTCCGCCTGCGCCTGGGCGATGACGGCTGGATCGGGCGCGTACGCCGCAGGCGTTGCGATCGCGACGTGCATGCCGAGCTTCGGTCCGCCGAACATCAGCGAGTGGGCCATGTTGTTGCCGTCGCCGATGTACGCGAGCTTGCGGCCTTTGAGGTCGCCGAGCTTTTCCCACGCGGTGAAGTAATCGGTCATCGACTGACATGGATGCGAGAGATCGGTGAGGCCGTTGATGACCGGGACGCTCGCGTACTCCGCGAGATCGGTGACCGTCCTGTGCGCGAAGGTGCGGGCCATGATGCCGTCGACGTAGCGCGACAACACTTTCGCCGTGTCGTAAATCGGCTCGCCGCGGCCGAGCTGGATGTCGCGCGACGAGAGAAAGAGCGCGTGTCCGCCCAATTGGAACATCCCGGCTTCGAACGACACGCGGGTGCGCGTCGACGATTTCTCGAAGATCATGGCCAGGGTCTGTCCCTGCAGCGCGTTGTTGAACTTTTTCGGGTCGGCCTTCATGTCGCGCGCGATCTCGAAGATCTGCTGCACTTCGGCGGCCGAATAGTCGTGAATCTCGATGAAGTCTTTGTGTCGCATGCGGGGGAAAGATAGCAGACAGCAGACAGCAGTTAGCAGGAGAGCCGGTCCTCCTGCTATCTGCTATCTGTGATCTGCTATCTTCCTTACTTCCATGTATCAGATCCCGATGAACGAGCTTGCCGTGGAGGTGGCGCTGTCGGGCGCCGATCCCGAGGAGCACTTCGTTTATCTCTCGCCGCACTCGGACCGGCGCGATGGTCCGGAGACGATGTCCGATTACCTCAACAGCGGACGGCGCTTCTTTCCGATGATCGCGGCCGGCGTTGCGCGGATGGTCAACCGCGACGAGATCGTCTGGGTGCGCTACGAAAAACTGCCGCCCGTCGACGACGACGGCACGATCGTCGAAAAGCTGACGATCCTGCAATTGACGGACGGCACGCGCGTCGAAGGGATCGTGCCGATCAGCCGGCCGCTGGAGTACTCGCGCATCTCCGACGTGCTGAACGACCTCAGCGAGGCATTCATCCGCATCGATGACGACGCCGACACGTACTACGTCAACAAGAGGTTCATTCGGTTGGTGATCCCGAGGTGACGATGGGGGTGTCATCCTGAGCCGCGAAGACGGCGAAGGAACCGTTCATCGAGCTCGAATTACGGGTCCTTCGCGCTCTGCGGCGCTCAGGATGACACCCTCGCGAGCACGGTCGCGTCGAGGCCCACCGGCTTCATCACCCGACGCACCGGCGCGATCTTCTCCACCTCGAAAAAGTTCCAGTTGAACAGACCGTCGTCGCTGCGCGGATCGATCAGGTAGAACGCGAGCCGTGCGAGCGGCTGATTCATCCGAACCACGAACGTGCCCGCCTCGAACGTCTCGTCGCCGCTCTTCCACTTCCCGCTGAGCGTGAGCTCGCGATGCTGCTGGAACTCTTCGTCGGCCTGCTGAACCTCGGAGACGGCGAACCGTTCGACATCGATCTTCGTCTCGCGATTGAGCCGCTCCACGATCACGCCGTGCAGTTGCAGGTTCTCGATTGCCTTCGATGCATTCGGATCGATCAGATATGCGAACGGGACGTCGGCGCGCTCCGTCACTTTGAAGATGCCGAAGTCGGTCATCTTCACCGGCACGATCTCCCCCATCCGCGTGATCATCCCTTTGCCCGTCTCCGGATCGGGCGCGCCCGATCCCGGCTCCGCAGGCACGCAGCGCTCCCACAGAACCTCGGCGTCTTTGAACTTCGCGAGCTCGAAGCGCACGCCCTGCTTGCGCACTTTGCCGCGACGAATGCGCTCGTCCGCTTTCGTCGCGATGCGCCACATCTTCGAGCCGGACCGCGCGACCGCATTCGCGATCTCGTGCACGAACTGATACGTAACTTCGACCCGCGCCTTGAAATCGATGTAGCTGTACGCCTCGGAAAGAATCGTGAAGCGATTGCGCAGGCTGCCGTAGTTCGTGCCGAAGCGCGGCCGGTGATCGAACGTGGACCAGCCCTTCTCCGGCGTCAGCTGATCGACGAAGTTGCCGTAGTAGTACGTCTCCTTGCCGTGCTTCTTCTGCATCCGCTCGCGGATTTCCGGCAGCAGCGTGCCGCGCGCGAAGTCGGTGATGTCGTCGTCGACATTCGGATTGAGCGACGGCGAGTACGTCAGGTGATAGCCGTGATACGAGCCGTTCGTGGTGTGCAGATCGACGAAGACGAGCGGATCCCATCGCGCGAACACATTCGCCACCAGCCCCTGCGCCTCGGGTGAATCGAGCTTCATCGCATCGCGATTGAGATCGAGGCCCTGCGCATTCTCGCGCGTGCCGTAGCCGTTGAGCGGACCCAGTTGCGTCGGGCGATGATCGGCCGCCATCCGCTCGTTTCCGTCCGCGTTGTAGATCGGCGCGATGAAGAAGATGACTTCGTCGCGCAGCTTCCGATGCGTCGTCACGAGATCGCGCAGGAACATCTGCGCGGCTTCTTTTCCTTCGACTTCGCCCGCGTGGATGTTCGCCATCACGAAGACGATCGGCAGTCCGGTGGTGTGCGCGGAGAACGGATTGACGACGCCCGGAGGTCCGGCGATGACCAGCGGCAGCGCGCGTCCTTCGTTCGTCGTGCCGAACGTCTCGACGCGGATGTCGGGATCCAGCTGCTGGATCGCGGAGAGGAACGCCATCACGTCGTCGTAGCGTGAGGTCGAGAGGTAATTGCTCGTTTCGGCAACGGTGGTGATCATGCGTTCGCTCCTTCCGTCATCCCGAGCGTAGTCGAGGGACCTGGGCGGGTGGAGGCGCGCCGCCCTTCCCCAGGTCCCTCGACTACGCTCGGGATGACGGGTGTTCTTCTTCCTTCAATTTCTCCAGGTGTGCGGTGATCTGAATCTCCGCCGCGCGTGCGAGACGCGGATCGAGATCGGGATAAATCATCTGGCGGATCTCCGCGGTGGTCGTCGCGCCGGCGCGCAGCGCCTCGATCACCTGCTGTTCGCGTTGCAGGCGATGCACGATGTACTCGTCGATCAGCGCGAGTGCGTCATCGCGCGTCGGTCCGTGCGCGGGGAAGATGCGTTTCGGCTCGCGCGTGCGGAGAACATGCAGCGACGCGATGTAGTCGCGCATGTTGCCGTCGGGCGGAAAGATCGCCGTCGAGCCGTAGCCGAGGATCGTGTCGCCGGTGAAGAGGTCACCGTCGGAGGTGAGATAGCAGACGTGCTCGGAGGTGTGGCCCGGTGTCGCGATGACTTCCAGTCCTTCGACGACTTCGCCGCCGCGCACGACCTGATCGGTTTCGTCGAGCACGCCGTCAGGCGCGACGATCCGCGCGCCGGTGTGGAACTTCAGCGGCACCGCGGCCGGCGCGTGATCGGCGTGGCGATGCGTGATGAAGATCGTCTTCAGGTGCGGCATCGCGTCGACGATTGCGGCGACGTGCGACTCGATGTCCGGACCAGGATCGATCACGATCGAATCGTCGACGAAGTAGGTGCGCGTGCCGTCGAGCGTGAACGGACCGGGGTTCGGCGCGGTAATCGATCGGATCTTCACAACAACGCCGGCTTTCCGTTCACGAGCACCGGCTGCACCGGCTCGATGACTGCGCCGCGGCGAGAGTCCATCAGCGCATCCGCGGAATCGAATCCGAGGAGTGCTTCGAGGTTCTTGATCGTAGGGAAGATCATCTTCAGTTGCTCGAGCGCGGCGGCGGGACGGATCCAGATGTGATCGACGATCTCGCTGCCATCGACGGTGACATCTGTGTTCGGAGCCTTGGCGAGAAAGAAGTACGTGTCGAAGCGCTTCGGCGAGCCGATCGGCGTGATCCAGCGCGAGGTCCAGACGAGTTGATTGACATCGTCGATCGCGATGTTGGTTTCTTCCAGCGTTTCGCGGACTGCGGTCACACGAAAATCGCCGCCGTCTTTTTCTTCGGCGATGCCGCCGGGAAAGACCCAGAAATCGGGCGCGAAGCTCGCGTTCGGATTGCGGCGCAGCATCAGCACTTCGAGCGGCGACTCGCGCAGCAGGATCAGACTCGCAGCAGGACGTGGCTCTGACGAGGGCTCTAGCATGACTGCCACCCGACCCATTCCTCACCGCCCGGTCCTTTCTCTTTTTTCCAGATCGGAACGGTTTGCTTGATGCGG
>DATEZA010000038.1:0-2873 GCA_035255945.1 Thermoanaerobaculia bacterium | reverse complement strand
GCATCATCTGGTCGTAGTGCGAATCGAACCACTTCCCGTCGGGAGTGAGTCCGAGCATCGTGAACGCCGCACTCGTCAGCTGACTGCGGTCGTAGCTCTTGCACGTTCCCTCGGGCGCGCAGGGACTCGGCGTGTAATCGTCGGGGAAGCTCGGGCGGGACGAGGTCTGCGCCAGGAGGGGCAGGGCGGCGGACAAGGCAAGAGCAACGATGACAGCGTTTCGCATCCGTCTGTATACGCGCGTCAGTGAAAGCGCGTTACGACAAAAGCGATGTCATCTTTGAATTCTTCCGACGATGAGAACGAGCAGATGTCGTCGTAGATCCGATCGTAGAGCTCGCCGACGTCCGTGTTGCGCGCCGTTTCGAGCAGCCGCGACACGCGGTCGATCGAATAAAACTCGCCTGATTCCGTGCGGCGATCGGTGAGTCCGTCGGTGTAGACGAAGAGCGTGTCGCCGGGACCGATCGTGGTCCGGCACTCCTCGTATTTCATGTTCGGCATCGCGCCGAGGAGGTGGCCCGGCTGCTCCACGACATCGGTCCGGCGTTCCTGACTGCGGTGGAGGAGGAACGGCGGATGCGCGGCATTCGCGTAAACCAGACTGCCGTCACTATCGATGCGCAACAGCTGCGCGGTGGCGAACTGCGCGGGCAGCGACACGGTGAACAGAAAGTCATTCAGCTGTGCCATGAACGCCGCCAGCGATTCCTGCTCGCTGGCCTCGGTGTGCAGATAGCTTTTCAGCAGCGACACGAGGATCGCCGCGGGCAGACCGTGTCCCGACACGTCCGCGACGAACAGGTACATCCGATCGTCCTGCATGAAGTAGTCGTAGAAATCGCCGGAGAGCGTTTCGCTCGGGATGTACGCCGAGCGCACTTCGATGCGCGGCGCGGTGAAGCTCGACGACGGCACGAGCGCTTCCTGTACGCGACGCGCGATCTGCAGGTCGCGCGACATCTGCTGGTTCACGCGCCGCAGCTCGTCCTGATACTCCTTCACCCGCAGCAGTGCGCCGAGGCGGGCGAACAGCACCTCGGCGTCGGAGCCTTTGGTGACGAAATCGTCGGCGCCGGCACCGAGGCCGTCGACGACGTGCTGCGGCGTGTCGGCGCCGGTGAGCATCAGCACCGGAATGGTGCGCAGCTGTTCATCCGACTTCACCCGCCGCGTGACTTCGTAGCCGTCCATCACCGGCATCCGGTAATCGACGACGATCGCGTCGGGGACGACCTGCATGGCGAGGCGCAAACCTTCTTCGCCCGAATGCGCCGGGACGACGTCGTACCCGCGCCGCTCGAGGAAGCGGCGCGTGACGGCGACGTCGTTGGCGTTATCGTCGATGAGGACGATGCGCCGTGGCGAGCGACTTCTCACACGAGGTTGCTCGAACGTTTGCGCCTCGACTGCAGCAACGGTCATGCGCCTCCTTCGTACAACTTGTAGCCGCGATGCACTTTCTCGGCGTCGAAACGATTGCCCAGTTTTTCCGCGAGCCGCTTCTCGAATCCGTTCACGCCGTTCTGATCGGCGCCGGTGAGGATGGCCACGAATTCACCGCTGCAGTTGTGGCAGACGACGTCTTCCTGGCGGCAGAGCTTGACCATCTCGCGATGCAGATCGGGATCATCGTCGCTCGCCTTGATCCAGTAGACGGCGAACGGCGAATCGAATTTGGAGACGGTGTCGATGTTGCGCTGCAGCTTGTCGTTGAACTCCGGATCGAAGTTGATGTCGCTGCCGTTCGGCGTCAGGAGCGCGCGGTTCTTCGGCTGCGAGGCGCTTTCGCCGGACTTCATCAGCAGCATGATCTCGTCCGTGCTGACCGCCTTCATCGCGCTGGAGCGCGTGTTGAGGCGGCGTCCGCTGCGGCGGATCAGTGCGTCGACGCGCGCGCGGAACTCGCCCGGATGGAACGGCTCGGCGATGAAGTCGTCGGCGCCGGCGCGGAGGTAGAGGACTTTGTCCGATTGCCGGTTCGCGTACGGCGAGATCAGCGCGAGTGATGAGCCCGAGGTCTGGGCGAGATCGAGAATCGCGCTGATGGCGGCCGCGCTGCGCGACGGCGACACGAGCACCAGTCCCGGCTGGTCGCGTTTCGCGCGCTCCACGCCGGCCTGCACGTCGCTCTCCGCGTGGATCGTGTACTGCGTGCCGAGCGCTTCGGTGACCCGGCGGATGGTATCGGGCTGCGCGCCGATCAGCAGGACGCTGCGGTTGATCTGCGACGTCTCTTCCCACGGCTTCGTGACGTCGGTGACCTGTTCGCCGTCGCCGCGGTAGTTGATCAGTCCACGGCCATTGAGGATGCGGTAATGCGCGGAAAGGTTGTCGCTGTTCGCGTAACGCAGCTTCGAGAGGCGCATCAGGCGTCCGTTGGTCGCCCGGTCGTGCGAGAGCTCGACCACGCCGAACGACGTCTGCTCGAGCGTGCGCAGAATCGGGTTGCGCTCGGCATCTTCTTCGTCGCCCGCGATGAGGAGCGTCGTCACCGGCAGCGCTTCGAGCGCGTTCATCAGCGACTGCGTCAATGTGAGCGCGAAGTGGCTCGAGTACGCGGTGTTGATGAGCGTGAAGACGGGGTCGACGACGAGCCGCTTCGCGCCGCTCTGCCGGATGTAGTCGCCGAGCTCTTCGACGATGGCGAGGATGTCGGCGGGACTTTCGACCAGCTCGAAGTAGCGCGACGAGGGGTTGAGAATCGCGAGCTGGTTGCGCTTGACCGCTTCTTCGAGCTGGAAGCCGATGGCGCGTGCCTGGGCCAGGATGTTCGCCGGTTTCTGGTCGGTGATGAGCACGCCAGGCTCTTCGTGCTCCAGTCCGCGGGTGAGGAACTGCAATCCGGCGATCGATTTGCCGATGCCGATCGG
>DATEZA010000037.1:0-7803 GCA_035255945.1 Thermoanaerobaculia bacterium | reverse complement strand
CCATGCTAGAATCCGCGCCGCCCTAAGCAGCCCGTCCTCTGGATATTCGTGTAGGGCGGGATCACCTCAAACACAACTTATTGGAGGAACTATGAAGTCCTGGATCATGCGCGTGCTGGTCCTCGCGGCGATGCTGGTCTGTGTCGCCGGCCTCGCGGTTGCGCAGGAATCGCATCCGTCAAGCAATCCGAGCGTCGCGCCACAGGAATCGAATCTCGCCGGTCAGCCGGCCGAGGCACGCACGGAGGCCAACCTCGTGCTGCCGGATCTCAGTGCGGTCAGCTTCCTCGGCATCGCCGGCAACAAGCTGCTGATGTTCGGCCTGATCATCTGCCTGCTCGGCCTCGTCTTCGGCGCCGTCATCTACGTGCAGCTCAAGAACCTGCCCGTGCATCGCTCGATGAGAGAAATCTCGGAGCTGATCTACGAGACCTGCAAGACCTACCTGCAGACGCAGGGCAAGTTCATTCTCATCCTCGAGATCTTCATCGGCGTGATCATGGTGTTTTACTTCGGCGTGCTGCGGAGCTACGGCTTCGGCCGCACGGCGATCATCATCATCTTCTCGCTGATCGGAATCGCCGGCAGCTACGGCGTCGCGTGGTTCGGCATCCGCGTCAACACCTTCGCCAACTCGCGCGCCGCATTCGCATCGCTGCGCGGCAAGCCGTATCCGACCTACGACATCCCGCTGAAAGCCGGCATGTCGATCGGCATGCTGCTCATCTCCACCGAGCTCGTGCTGATGCTCTGCATCCTGCTCTTCGTGCCGCGCGCCTACGCCGGTCCGTGCTTCATCGGCTTCGCCATCGGCGAATCGCTCGGCGCGGCCGCGCTCCGCATCGCGGGCGGCATCTTCACCAAGATCGCCGACATCGGCTCCGATCTCATGAAGATCGTCTTCAACATCAAGGAAGACGACGCGCGCAACCCGGGCGTCATCGCGGACTGCACCGGCGACAACGCAGGCGACTCGGTCGGCCCCACCGCCGACGGCTTCGAGACCTACGGCGTCACCGGCGTCGCGCTCATCACCTTCATTCTTCTCGCCGTGAGCAATGGCACGGTTCAGACGCAGCTCCTGGTTTGGATCTTCGTCATGCGCGTGCTGATGATCATCACCTCCGCCTTCTCGTACTGGATCAACAGCGCGATCGCCTCTGCCAAGTACAAGAACGCCGACCACTTCAACTTCGAGCATCCGCTCACCTCGCTCGTCTGGATCACCTCGATTCTCTCGGTCGCGGTGACGTTCATCGTTTCCAAGCTCCTCATTCCGAACCTCGGCGGCGACACGACGATGTGGTGGAAGCTCTCCGCGATCATCACCTGCGGCACGCTCGCCGGCGCGATCATCCCCGAGCTGGTCAAGGTCTTCACCTCGACCGAATCGCGTCACGTGCGGGAAGTCGTCACGGCGTCGCGTGAGGGCGGAGCGTCGCTCAACATCCTCGCCGGTCTCATCGCCGGCAACTTCAGCGCCTACTGGATGGGCATCACCATCGCCGGCTTGATGGGCGTCGGCGCCTGGATCAGCAGCATGTTCCCCACCGGCGCAGGCGCGCTGATGATCGCTCCCGCGATCTTCGCCTTCGGCCTCATCGCCTTCGGGTTCCTCGGCATGGGTCCGGTGACCATCGCGGTCGACTCGTACGGCCCGGTCACCGACAACGCGCAGTCCGTCTTCGAGCTCTCCACCATCGAATCGATCCAGGGCATCGAGGACGAAGTCAATCGCGACTTCGGCTTCCGTCCGGCATTCGAGAAGGGCAAGGAGTTCCTCGAGGCGAACGACGGCGCGGGCAACACGTTCAAAGCGACGGCGAAGCCGGTGCTCATCGGCACCGCGGTCGTCGGCGCGACGACGATGATCTTCTCCATCATCGTCATGCTGACCAACGGCCTCACGGTCGATATGGACAAGCTCTCGCTCCTCCATCCGCAGTTCCTGCTCGGACTGGTCGTCGGCGGCGCGGTGATCTACTGGTTCACCGGCGCATCGACGCAGGCGGTCTCCACGGGCGCCTACCGCGCAGTCGAGTTCATCAAAGCGAACATGAAGCTCGACGCCAGCGTGACGAAGGCCTCGGTCGAAGATTCGAAGAAGGTCGTCGCCATCTGCACGCAATACGCGCAGAAGGGCATGTTCAACATCTTCCTCACCGTCTTCTTCTCGACCCTCGCGTTCGCGTGCTTCGAGCCGTTCTTCTTCATCGGCTACCTGATCTCCATCGCGCTCTTCGGTCTCTACCAGGCGATCTTCATGGCCAACGCCGGCGGCGCGTGGGACAACGCAAAGAAGATCGTCGAAGTCGAGCTGAAGGAAAAAGGCACGGCGCTGCATGCGGCAACCGTCGTCGGCGACACAGTCGGCGATCCGTTCAAGGACACCTCGTCGGTCGCGATGAACCCGGTCATCAAGTTCACGACGCTCTTCGGCCTCCTCGCTGTCGAGCTCGCGGTCGAGATGACGAAGTCGGGCCAGGCACAACTGACGCGCATCCTCTCGCTGGTGTTCTTCGTGATCTCGATGTTCTTCGTCTACCGCTCGTTCTACGGCATGCGCATTCAGGTCGAGCCGGAGACCGAAGCGAAGGCCAAGCCGGCCACCGCACACTAAGCAACCGCACGTGGGGCGGGTTCATAAGCCCGCCCCACACGATTCCTCCCCTCCGCCTTCGCCCGGTACAGCGCTTCATCCGCAGACAACATCGCCGCGTGATAGGAGCCCGATCGCCGGATCGAGCCGTTCACGCCCGCGGAGAACGAGCAATAAATCGTCGATCCGTCGGGCGCCGTGTGTCCGAGCGACGCGAACTCGTCGCGCAAGCGCTCCGCGAGCCGCATCGCTTCGTCATCGGTCACATCTTCGATGAACATCGCGAACTCTTCGCCGCCGTAACGGCTGATCGCGTCGGACACCCGCACGTGCACGTGCAGGAACGACGCGAGCCGCGCCAGCACCTGATCGCCGAACGCGTGTCCGTACGTGTCGTTCAGCCGCTTGAAGTAATCGACATCGAGCAGGATCAGCGCGCCGTTCGCGTAGCGCAGCGCCGTCTCCACACGACGCTGGAACGCGCCGCGATTGAGCAGGCCGGTGAGGCTGTCGCGATCGAGGAAATGGCGGATCTGCCGCGCGCGCTGCACGCGTGCTTCGACCGCGGCGAGCAGCAGATTCGGGGCGACCGGCTTCTCGATGTGGTCGTCGCCGCCGGAGCGCATCGCCTCGATGCGCGTGTGCATCTCGCGCTCGCTGGTGAGGAACAGGATCGGTGTGGCGTGATGCTCGTCGAGCTGCCGCACGAATCGCGCGAGCTCGTAGCCGCTGACGCCGGGCAGCAGGATGTCCATCAGGATCAGATTCGGTGCGAACGTCGCGAGGTCGTGCTCGAACGATGACGGATCGAGACAGGAGCGCACTTCGTAGCCCGCGCTTTCGAGCACCGACTTCAGGTACTGCGATTGTGCGACATCGTCTTCGACGGAGAGCACGCGCGCGACCGTGTCGTCCCGCGATTCGACGAGCGAGCGCAATTTGCGGATCACCGCATCGACATTCAGCGGCTTGCCGAACCAGGCGTCGGCGCCGCAGCGGATCGCTTCGACTTTGTCGCAGAACTCCTCGCGTCCGCTGACGATGAACACCGGCGCGTTCTCCCGCTCCTCGCGCAGTTTCGAGACGAGGTCGTAGCCCGACGCATCGCCGATGATCATGGCGTGCGGCAGCGCGATCGCCATCGAAGTCAGCGCTTCGTCGCGCGTGAACGCTGAGCGCACGTTGAAGCCTTCTTCGCTCAGACGACGGCCAAGGCATGCGTGGATCTCGACGTCGTCCTCGACGAGCAGGACGTTGTAGACCTTGCGCATCGTGCGCCCTTCTTCGGTCTCCTGCTCTTCCTCCGGTTCGACGAGCGTCAGCGTGAATGCCGCGCGATGCATCGCGCAGGCCTCGGCCTCGATGAACGCGAACAGCGATCGCCAGCGGCGGATCTGGTCCGGTTCGACGGACTCGCTCGCCTTCAACTGCTTGCGGCATTCCGCTTCGCCGCGTTGTCCCGCGGAGTTGATCAGTTCGAATCCGTCGATGCCGCCGACGCCGGCGAAACCGTGAAAGCGCCGCATCACTTCGCGCAGCGAGTCGGCGTCCGCCGGATTGCGATCGAGCTTTCCGAGGAACTGCTCCGCTTCCGCGAGGCGCTCGTCGGATTCACGGACGAAGGTCGCGATGATGCTTCCGATCGAAAGGATGCTCATGCCGCCACCTCCGCCGTGCCGCGCACGCGCTTGAGTGCCGCGTCGAGCTCCGCGAACTTGATCGGCTTCACCAGGAAGTCGTCGATGCGAAATGTCTTGAACGCCTCGGCGCGATGCTGCAGCTTCGTGTAGAGCGACGTCATCAGGATCACTTTCGCCGGATGGTTGCGCTGCTTCAGTTGCAGCGCGAGCTCGCGGCCGTCCATCTTCGGCATCAGCGCGTCGGTGATCACGATGTCGACGCGATCGCGCACTGCGATGGCGAGGCCTTCGATGCCATCAGCCGCGGTGCGCACGCGATAGCCCCACGACTCCATCACCGATGCGACCATCGAGCGGTTCAGCTCCTGATCGTCGACGACGAGCGCGAGTCCTTCGCCTCGTTCGCTCATCGGCGCCAGCGCGCGGAAGCGCTCGCCGTGCTCGCGGATCTGTCGCGGCGAGGCGGCCCAGAATCGGCTCTTGTACGGCAGCGGCGCCGAGCAGAAGCAGCGCTCGCACGACGGACAGACGATCGTGCGCGTCGGGCCGTTGCAGGAGCACCAGGTGACGGCATCGAACTCGATCGCTTTGTAGCAATTCTGGCAACGAAGAGCGGGACTGGACTGGGTCATCATGTCGTCCTCACTGGGCAAGGTGACGGCCAACATGGCCCGAATCGCTAAACGACAGATACGTTTACGGTTATCAATTTCGGAGAGGGAGCAGGAGCGTCCAGAAGACACCCTTCCGTCCGAAAATCAGACAGGAGTCAATCGATGAAACGCCTCGCATTTGCGCTCGCCCTCCTCGTCCCCGTTCTCGCGTTCGCCGCCGGCACCATCAAGCGCGGCGCGCCGCTCTCCGACGCCAAACCGACGCCGATCGCCGACGTGGTCAAGTCGCCCGAGAACTTCACCGCGAAGTCAGTGCTGGTCGAAGGGACGGTCAACAACGTCTGCGCGCAAAAGGGTTGCTGGATGGAGCTCGAAGGCATGCACGTCACCTTCAAGGACTACGGCTTCTTCGTGCCGAAGAACGCGAAGGGCTACGCCGCGCGCGCCGAAGGCGTGACCAGCATCGAGAAGCTGTCGAAGGATGAAGCCGATCACCTCGCCGGAGAAGGCGCGAAGCTGAATCGCAATCCGGATGGCACCGCCACGCAGGTGACGTTCATCGCCAGCGGCGTCGAGCTGACCGCGAACAAGTAGGTGTAGGACAAGCACTCTTGCTTGTCAGGGACAGGCACTCTTGCCTGTCAGCGCTGCTGCTCGAAGTACGCCACGAGCTTCGGCGAGAAGACGATCTTGTCGAGCTGCAGGTCGTGCTTCAGCTTCAGCGCCGCGCGGAAATCCGCGGCTGCCGATGCTAGCAACGCGTCCGGTTTGCGCGACAGCATCCCGCGCGTGTAGCGCGAGCAGCCGCGGAGCGCGTACGCCTGCGCTTCCGGCTTCGCGCCGAGCACCTTCGTCAGCAGCGACTCGGCGGTGTCGAAGTCGCCGGTGGCGAATGCGCGATACGCGAGCTCGAGGTCGGGGCGCGTGTCGCGCACCGGCGCGGGCGGTGTCACGATCGCCGCCACCACTTTCGGTTTCTGCGCCTTCTCGATCTCCGCGAGCAGCTCCTTGCTCTTGATCGCAACCTGATCGGTCACCCGCTGGATGTCGGCGTCGGACGGCTTCCCGCTCAGCTGATGGTCGAGCCGATACGTCTCCTGCAGCGAGTTGTGCAGGTACGTCTGGAGGGCAGGACTGGACGACGCACTTCCCGATTCGAGCAGCTTCCGCCTGTACTGCTGCAGCGAAATGCGCACACTGACCAGCGCCTCGCTCTCCACCGGGGCGGCCGGTGGCGGCGGCGCAACGGTCGCAGTCGGAACGACGACCGGCGGAGGGGGCGGCTCCTTCTTGACGACGACCGGCGGCGGAACCGGCCGCGCCGCCTTCGCCTTCTTCGCTTCCTCGGCCGCCGCGATGAACAGCTCGTGCGCCTGCGCCGCGATGTCCGTCGCGCGCTTGAACTGCGCGATGTTCGTCCCTGCGTGATTGAACTGCTCGAGCGCTTCCTGCAGCTTCTGCTTCGCGCCGCGATACGTCTCGTTGCGATCGCCGCCCGCGGCGACTGCTTCCATCTGTCCCGACAGCGCGTGACTGATCGCCGCGTCCGCCGCTTTCTTGCTGTCCGCCGCCGACGCCTCCGCATCGCGCTTCTTCTGCGCCTGCGCGCGCGCCACCCACTCCCGCAATTGCGCGTAGTACTGCGTCGACTGCACCACGCCCTGATCCTCGGAGGTCTTGAATTCGCGCATCGACGCATCGATGTCGCCGAGGTTGTACTTCGCGATGCCGAGCCAGAAGTGCGGGACGTAGGTGATGATCGCGTTCCCCGCGCGAATCGAGCCGTTCTCCGTTGCCTGCTCGTTGATCGCGCGCTGCAATGCATCGGCCGCCGCCGCGTAATTGCGTGCGCGCACCGCAGCGACGCCACGATCGTACGATTCGTACCATTTCTCCGGCGCCGCCGCGAAAATCGGCCAGGTAAGCGCGAGCAGCAGCAGGACGCGCTTCACTCCGCGCCTCCGAAACTCGGCAACGGCGCCTGCGACGGATCGGCGAAATGGATCTCGATCGTCCGCTCCTCCCCTGCCGCGATCTCCACCGTCTGCTTGATCGGATCCTTGAACTGCGGATTCGACAACGTGATCTCGTACCGTCCCGGCGCGAGCTCGCGCAGCGCGGGCGTGACGAGCGATTCGCTCATCGGGACATCCGCGCCGCTGTCGATGTTGCGAATGCGCGTGACCGTCGCCCAGGGAAACGCGTTGATGCCGAGATGCGCCGCAGGCAGCGCCGGTTGCTGCTGCTTCTTCATTTCCCCTCGCCCCGCTTGCGGGGAGAGGGGCCAGGGGTGAGGGGCCGGCCGCATCAGCATCCACGCCGCAACCCCTCCCACAACCAGCAACATCAAAACAACAACCATCCCCACCCGCGACTTCGGCCGCCGCTGCTCGATCGTCGCCGGCGGATGCACGCGATCGAGCGTCACGTGCCCGACATCGCCCATCACGCTCTTCGTCACGATCGTCGCGACTTCCGCCTGCGCCGGCGTCGGACGCACGATCTTCGTAGCCTCCTCGGTTGCCTCCATCGCCAGCGGCAGCGGCGGCGGCGCGCCTGCGCGATCGTCGAGCGACGGCAGCACCTGTTCAATCGCCTGCGCAAACTCGCGCGCATTCGCGAATCGCATGCGCCGATCTTTCTCCAGCGCTTTGAAAATGATCTGTTCGAGCTGCGGCGACGCCGTCACGTCCGGATTCACTTCGCGCAGCGCCTTCGGCCGCTCCGACGCGTGCAGCATCACGTACGCATGCGGCGTGTCGGCCTGGAACGGCGGCACGCCGGTGAGCATCTCGTACAGCACGATGCCGAACGAATAGAGGTCGGCGCGCCCGTCGATCCGCTCCCCCTCCGGCATCATGCCGAGGTGCTCGGGCGAGCAGTACTTCCACTTGCCGACGAACATGCCGGTCTGCGTTTGCGCCTCTTCCGATCCCGACTGCTTCGCGAT
>DATEZA010000036.1:0-2355 GCA_035255945.1 Thermoanaerobaculia bacterium | reverse complement strand
GGACGCTGCGGCTCGTGGTCTCGAACCAGACTAACGATCCGTCCTTTTTCTCGACGCGATACGCGAACGTGGTCGGGCCGGACTCGTGGATCAGCGATGACAGATAGCGAACCTCCTCGCGATCTACTTCGAAGATGAAGTCGTAGAACGATCGGCCGACCAGTTCCGACGGCTCGTAGCCCAGAAGGCGGCGCGACGCGTCGGAGGCGTAGAGGATGATGCCGCGGTTCGACGTGCGCGAGATCATGTCGGTCGAGTTTTCGGCCATCAACCGATACCGCGCCTCGCTCTCGCGCAACGCTTCCTCGGCCATGCGCCGCTCGGTGACGTCGTTGTGTACGCCGATCGAGCCGACCACGTTACCGGCGGCGTCGACGACAGGCGCGCCGCCGATCTCGAACCAAACCACCATTCCGTCCTTGCGCCGCACGCGAACCTCGTATTGGTCGGCGATGTGGCGCATGCGCAGGCGCGTCTTCTCGCGCATCAACTCGATGTCCTCGGGATAGGCGAGCAGGAGATCGCCCTGCAGCCCGATCAGCTCCTCACGCGAGTAGCCGACCATTTCGCAGAAACGGTCGTTGACGTATCGCAGCACACCGTCGGTGCCGGATTGTACGAGTCCTTCGCGCATGCGTTCGACGAGCAGCCGGTAGCGCTCCTCGCTTTCGCGCAGCGCGTTTTCGGCCAGCTTGCGGCCGGTGATGTCGATGACCGTGCCCTCGAGAATTTCGGGATCGCCGTCGAGCAGATGGACGCTTTCGATCAGCCAGCACGGTGTGCCGTCTTTGCGCCGCAGCGAGATTTCGCGGCTGGTCAGCATCCGTTCGCGGCGAAGCTCGGCGATGAAATCGCGGCGCTGCGACGGATCCTGGTAAAGGTCGGCGGCGGAGTGCTGCATCAGCTCCTCGCGCGACGAGAAGCCGAGGATGCGGGCCATGGCCTCGTTGCAATCGAGGATGCGGCCGTCGATCGTGTTGCGGTAAACGCCCGCCAGGTTGCGTTCGAAAAGCACGCGATGACGCTGCTCGCTTCCACGCAACGCCGCCTCGGCGCGATGACGCTGGATGGCGTTGACGAAAATCTCGCCGCTGATGCGCAGCAGCGATGTTGCCTCGTCCGTCCACGTGTGTGGGACGCCGCACGCGGCACCGAGCGCGCCGAGAAATTCGCGGTTGTAAATCATCGGGACTACGACGATCGAATGATTGCCGGCACGCCTGAATGCTTCGCGCTCCGCGGCAGCCTCGGGTGGAAGATCGTCGATCGAGATCGTGACCTGCTGCAACGCCACGAGCTGTTCGCCGGTCCACGGAAACGCGGACACTGGAACGTGTTCGCCGATGCCTCGCCGCGCGTTCGGATCAGCATTCCATTCGTGCGTCAGCGTCACCGACTCACGACCGTCGTCGACCATGTAGATGTAGGCGCGATCGGCACCAACGAATCGCGCCACGTTTTCGAGAGCGGTGGCGATCTCGCGGTCGACGTCCGCGGCAGCGACGTTGATGAAGTTCGTGGAAATTGCGGAGATCAGCTGCTCGAAGGCAAGGCGGTGCTCCAGCAGTTGCTGCGTCTTCGTGGCGTCAGGGCGCCCTTCGTCAGCATTCAGCGCGGACAATCAGATCTCCCGAAGGCAGCATCATAGCTTCTCAATCGGGTAGATCTTCACGTTCACTTCGCGGGCGTAGTGCCGCAGCGGATGGGCCTCGGAACGGCGGATCCCGGCAGCCCAGATCAGCGTCTCATCGAGATCCAGCAAATCCGCGCGCTGCACCGGATACGGCTGATGATGAACGCGGGCGCGGTAAAGCTGATGCTCGTCATCGGCGGCGTAGAGGATGTAGCGCTCGATCAGAAAATGCTCGAGCGATCCCGGCGCCGCCGGCGTGACGATCCCTTCCATCGCTTTGTAGCGGATGCGCGCGTTGGCCGGCTTCATGCCGAGCGGATCGTCGCGCTGCGAGCTGAAATCGATCTCGGGAACCGCTTCCTGCGTCGGCTGAAACTCCATGTGTGCGTGAAAGTACGGCAGCTTGTATGCGGCGCGCGCCGCGGCGACCGCGATCGCGCTCGACGCATCGAGACTGAAGAACCAGACGCCCGGATCGCACCCGTTGCGATGCACGTATGTGCGCACGTTGATCTCGTGGAACGACGACACCCACGGCAGCGGCGGCACACCCACCGGACGAACGCCGGTGAGCGTGAACGGAACGACGCCGACGTACGCGATGCCGTCGAACGTATCGACGGTCAGCTCGGGCGGAACGAGCGCCTGCAACTCCTGCGGCGCGATTTCCCAATGCAGAAAGAGGAGGTGATGCCAGTCCTGGCGCATCAACGCCGGCTGAT
>DATEZA010000035.1:0-13835 GCA_035255945.1 Thermoanaerobaculia bacterium | reverse complement strand
CGCGGAGCGGATCGCGTTCGTGCATTTCGTGCGCGCGTCATCGCCGCCGAGGCCGAAGTACGCGACGATGCTCGCGCCCGCCGGCGGCTCGAGCGTGCCGCCGTTCGCGAGCACGACCTCGCCGATCTGCAGGTAGTAACGATTGAGGATGTGGATCACGTCGTATGGCAATCCGCGGCGCAGCAGGGCGGGGAGCTCGCGCGCGCGTGCGGACAGAATCGCGAGCGGCAGCTCCGCGCCGAGCGCCGGCTTCTCCGAGCCGCGCATGATCTGCACGTCCATCGTGTCGACGATCAGGCGCCGCACCTTCGCCGGTCCTTTGACTTTCGTCTGACACGCGAGGCGGATGTCCTCGCCGAATCCGAATCGCTGCGCGAGCTTCAGCTCCGCGGAATCGCGCGGCGAGAGATTGATCGATCCGCTGAGCACCGCGACGCGGCATGTCGAGCAACGCGCGTTGCCGCCGCATTCGTGCGTGTGCGGAATGCCTGCTTCCAGTGCGCTCTGCAGCAGCGTGCGTCCGCTGCCCGCGTCGATCTTCACATCGCCGCCCGGCTCGCCGACGAACGTCACCTCGGGCGGCTCCTGCGATTCGCGCACGACCGCGGTGTGGCTCGTGTGCGGTGCCGAGCCGCGCGTTGGCGGCCGGTTCGTGTGAATCGTCTCGCTGGTCAGCTCCCGCATCACCTCGGCCAGTGCGATGTTCTGCGGCACCGAGCTTCGCGCGCGCAATGCACGCACGACATTGCGCATCTCTTCCGCCGATCGAAACCGCCGCGACGGATCTTTCTGCAGCGCGCGCATCACGATCTCGGAGACTGCTGTGGGAATCGACGGCGCGACGAGCTGCAGCGGTTCGGGCTCGCGTTGCATCACCGCGTAGAGCACGGCGTGCACGGAGTCGCCGTCGAATGCGCGGCGGCCGGAGAGCAATTCGTAGAAGACCGCGCCGAGGGAGAAGATGTCGGCGCGTGCGTCGATGCCGCGGCCGCGGACCTGCTCCGGCGACATGTAATTCGGCGTGCCGAGGATCGTGCCGGTGCCGGTGACACTCGATTCGCCGATGCGGGCGAGGCCGAAGTCGACGATCTTCACCGTGCCGCTGGGGAGCACGAAGATGTTTGCCGGCTTGAGGTCGCGATGAATGATGTTCGTCGCGTGCGCGAATGCGACGGCGTCGCAGATCTGCTCCATCACATCGAGCCGCGAGCGGAGATCGGAGAACGCGTTCTCGCGGATGAGGCGCTTGAGGTCCGCGCCGTCGAGCAGCTCCATCGCCATGAAGAAGCGGCCGGAGTCTTCGCCGAAATCGTGAACGACGACGATGTTCGGATGCGTGAGCCGCGCGGCCGATTGCGCTTCGCGGCGGAAGCGGAGGCGCTTCTCCTCGTCGCCATGCGCTTCGATGATTTTGAGAGCGACGAAGCGGTCGAGGATGGGATCGTGCGCGCGGAAGACTTCGCCCATCGCACCGCGCCCAATCTGATCGACGAGCCGGTACTTACCGACCTGAGAAAGCGCACTCATGATGAACGCTACCAGTGTAGCGTTTTATTGGAGCGCGGACGTCCCGTCCGCAGCGAGCGGGCGTCCCGCCCGATCGCTGGTTTCGTCGCCGTTATTGGAGGCCGTACCCCTGCGCCTGTTTATAGTCCGCGAAGTCGAGCGCCGAGAGATGGCGCGCCGCGACCGCATCAGCTGCGTCACTGCGGAAGTAAAAGAGCGAGAACGCGAGCGTCGATTCTTTCGGGAAGCGGTCGAGCGTCTTTTCGATGAGCGGCAGCGCGGCTTCGTCGTGCTGTTTGCCGAGATCGACGATCGCTTCCTTGATCAGTTGCACGTCATCGGTGGCAAGCGTGCGCAGCAGCAGCGCATTCGAGCACGGATCGGGCGTGTCGCCGAGCGCCGGCAGCGCGAGCAGTACAACGAGCAACGCTTTACCGATGACGTTCATGAATGTCCCGAGAGCATTTGCAAGACCGGCGCCGTCCTGATGATCGAAGACATTAGTCCTCGCAGGCATCGATGCGCGTCACGTTCTGTGGTGTGTGGCGCCGCCGACCCGGCGGCGTTTCGCGGAATCCGCCGCCGGGTCGGCGGCGCCACACCAGAGGGCAACCGCGCCGTGTCAGTGCAGTGAGCGCGTCGCCGCAAGCATCTGCTCCGGCGTCGCCCGCACGCGAAAGTCCTCGGTCAGATTGCGCCAGCGCACCACGCCGTTGCGATCGACGAGAAACTCCGCGGGCCGCGCGATGTCGTGGCCGTTTTCGCCCGCCCCTTTGTGCAGCAGGTCGTACTGGCGGATCACGCTCGCATTGCCGTCGGACAGAATCGGGAACGTGTAGCCCGCCTTGTTGCACAGGTCGCGCGACTGCTCCGGTGTGTCGACGCTGATCGCAATCGGCTGCACGCCCGCGGCTTTGAACTCACTGAGGTGCTGTTCGATACCCCGTAACTCGGAGTTGCAGAACGGTCACCAGTAGCCGCGATAGAAGATGAGGAGCACGTTACTCGATGCGGTCAGCTGCGACAGCGTCACGCTCTTGTGATTCGTGTCGGGCAGCGTGAAGTCGGGCGCCTTCGCGCCGATCGCAGGCGATCCCTGCGACGCCGGCAGATTGAGCGTGAACACGGTCACGCCGACGGTGAAGAATGCCATCAACGCGACGCCGATCGCCGTCACGATCGACGGCCACACTTTTCGCGGCGCGTTGCGCAGGCCGCCGATCATCAGCACGAGCGCGATGACGAACAGCGCGAACGCCGTCCACGGCACATCGCGCGTGACCGGCCAGCGAACGAAAAGCGCGGCGTAAGTGACGATGCCGAGGAGGACGAGGAAGAGTCCGAGAAGGACACGCTTCATGATCGGATGATAGCCCGCAATCCATCCTTCGCCACCGGCGGCGTCTTACTGTAATCAACTTCGTAACTTTGCTTCGGCAGGGTCCACGTGTAGCCGCGCAGCAGCACGATCGCGAACACCTCCATGAAGTACGTCGCGTAATCGAGTCCGGGACAGCGATGGCCCATCGCCGGACCGGCACCCTGCGGCGCGAATGCATGCTCGTGACGCTTCTCCTCCGCGCGCTCCGGCGAGAAACGATCGGGATCGAATCGCTGCGGATCGTCGTACACGCCGTGCGCGACATGGCTCGGCGTCAGTGCCCACATCACCATCCATCCCGCCGGCACCGCGACGCCGTCGACTTCGAAATCCTTCTTCGTGCGGCCGAAGACCGCGGGCACGATCGGCGTGAGGCGCTTCACCTCGTTCACCACCTGCAGCAGGTACGGCATCGCCATCAGCGACTCGAGCGTGATCGCGCCCGACGGCGATTTCGATTTGATCTCATTCGTCAGCTTCTCGCGGACCGATGGATGTGCATCGAGCTGCTGCACGATGCCGCCGAATTCCGCGAACACGATGAAGCCGGCGATCACGATGTGATGCAGCTCGAGCACGACATCGTCATCGGTCATCATCGCCGTTCCCGCATGGCCGCCGCCTTCCGCCATCGCCGCGAGAATGCGCGACAGGCCGTCCTCGGTCGCCTGCGCGCGGCGCTCGCGCACCTTCGCTCGCAGCACGGTGAAGATGCGGTCGCGCGCCTGCAGCGCCTTGCGATACGTCGTGCCGGGCAGATTGATCGGCAGCGTGGCGAAGCCGCGCGTCAGCGTGTCGTAATCGTCGCGCAGCCGATCCATCTCCGCGCCCGGCTGCATGCCGAGAACATTCGTGCAGATCACTTCGATGGAGAGGCGCTTCATCTCGTCGAGCCAGCGGATCTCGCCCGACTTCGCCCACGTTTCGAAGCAGCGCTCCACGCTTGCCTGCATCGCCGGCAGATACGAGGTCATCGCCGCGCGCGTGAACGCCTGAACCACGACGCCTTTCCGTCCGCGATGGACGTCGCCGTCGAGCAGCGGCAGGCTGCGACCGCCGAAGATCTCCTGCACGTGCGGCGGCATGGAGCCTTCGCGCTGCACGACGTCGGAGTCGATGAATTTGCCCGCGGCCTCGGGGCCGGCCACGACGATCGCGTTGCGTCCGAGAACGCGCGAGCGGAACACGCGGCCGTGGCGCGCGAGGCGTTGATCGATGAAGGCGAACGGATTCTTTGCGAACGCGAGGGTCTCGCCGAGGAGCGGGAGACCCTCGCTGCCGGGAGGCAATTGCTTTGAGCTCATGCTGAAACTACGGCGCTCATCTCGCCGCGGATTCGCTCGTCACGCGTCCCGCGACACCCATCGAATCGAGATCGAGCAGGCGCACGTCGAGGAAGAGATCGTTCTCCTGCACGCCCGGGATGTCGATCGAAAGCGTCTTCGCGCCGGCATCGAGGGAGAGCTCCGACTCGCCCCACGCGATGCCGGTGTAGGACAGGCTCTCAGCCTGTCTGGTGTAGGACAGGCTCTCAGCCTGTCCCGGCAAGCTGAGAGCTTGCATAGGCAAGCTGAGAGCTTGCCCTACACCACTGCGCTTCGCGACGATCACGTCTAGGCGGTAGCGGCCGGACTCGAGGACGTGTGCGTTGACTGACACGTGCAGCGTGTCGCCGTCGCGCTTCGAGTGGATCATGCCGAGGCGGGCGGTGGGGCGCTCGTTCATAAACTGATTCGAGCCGGTGCGGGCGAACTCGATGCCGTGATTGCTCACGCCGTCCGCGTCATAACGAACCGACCAGAAGCCGGTCGCCTTTGACGGCACGTCGTCGATCACCGCTTCGTACTCGCCGTTCCCTTTGTCGCGGAGTGCGATCGTGTCGAATTCTTTGCCATCGGGCGAGGTGAGGTGCGCGATGACCTGTGCGTTTGCGACGGCTTCTTCGCCGTCGCGCAGACTTGCGTGCAGCGTGATCGAATCGCCGGCATTGCGCGACAGCGGACCGACGGTCGTCGTCATCGTCAGCTTGCTGTCCGGCTCCGCGGCGATCACGGTCGCGCCGCTGTGAACGCCGTTCACGTGATAGCGGCCGGCGATCGGCTTGTCGATGTGGAGCACTTCGTGTCCTTCGGCGTCGACGGTGAAGCGCTGGATGTTCGGCGAGGTGCTGTCGCCGGACGGCGTGCGCAGCTTCGCGCCCGATTTCTGTTCGCGATCGTTGACCACGACGATGATGCCGCCCTGGCCCGTCGCGGGAAGGTCAATACCTTGACCATTGACGGTGCGGACGAACATGCGTGAAGTCGCGGCGGGCGCGTTGCGCTCCGGCTCGACGTACTGCTCGCCCGGCGCGAAACGGCCGGTGACGGTCTGCGCGAAGAGCGGCGTGGCGAAGAGGAGCGTGCAGATCAGTTTTTTCATGGGTGTCCTCCTCAGAAATCGGTGGCGAGCGAGTCGCCGATCTTGCGGTAGTCGTTGTGCCGGTTGTGATGATGGTTCGCTTCGGTGGTGAACCAGACGACGCCGACCGCCTGCGCGCTGTACTGCGCGACCATGCCGTCGTCCTCGCCCGGCAATCCCGCAATCCCCGACAACGTCGCCAGTCCGTAGTCCTCGGAGTGCGCGAAGTCGTTCCACAGTCCGTAGCCGGCGATGTTGTAGATCGTCTTCGGCAGCGACGGCCGTCCGCTCGTCCCCTTGAGGTAGTACTGGTTGTAGTAGGCCATCGACGCCGTCGTGCAGTTCGTCGTCGAGTTGTTCTTCTGGCCGACGAGGTCGACGAGCCAGCCGGTGAGCCACGAGCCCGACAGCGTGCCCGCCAGGTCCGCCGCCTCGGAGCCTTTGTTCGGCGGCGCAATCGAGTTCACCCAGCGGATGCGGTTGATGATCGGCTGGTAGCGCGAGTCGTAAGTCGGATTGGAGAGCATCCAGCGGATGACGACGCCGCCGAACGAATGGGTCTCGATCACGATGTCGTCGATCGCATTCGCGTTCATCCAGGTGGTGATCTCGCCCGCAACCTGACCCGCGGCGACCCACATGTACTGCGTGCCGTCGTACGAGCAGATGAGGTAGGGGATGGTGTAGCCCTTGGTGGTGGCGCGGATCATGTCGTCCGTCCAGTAGGCGCGGGCGACGCTGGGTGTGGCGAGGCTCGCCCCTCCTTTGCCGTGGATGAAGACCACCCCGGTCTTCCCCTCGGCCGCGAGTGCAGTAATAAGAAGGAGAGCGAGTGCGACGACGATTCTTTTCATCACTTCCATTCCTCCTGATGTGTGGTTGGGAGGATGGCAATGGGAGTGCCACACGTATTTTCAATGAGTTACGCTTGATGTGGGTCGGATTCGGTGCCAAATACGGCACTGAATGAGGGTTCAATGTTGACCGTGGGGTCGGGCGGTGACCCCAGGAGCGCGGCCGTCCCGGCCGCAGCGATCGGGCGTCTCGCCCGATCGCGGGGGACTCGGTCGCCGGCCGGGACGGCCGGCGACTGCGGGCGAGGACGCCCGCGCTCCGTTTCTAGTCCCCCGTCGCCCGATACACCACCGCGTTGATGTTCATCCCGGCGCCGACCGACGCGAACAGCACCACATCGCCCGCATCGATTGCATGTCCCGGCAGCTGCTTCTTCAAAATCAGATCGAGCAGTGTAGGTACCGTCGCCACGCTGCTGTTGCCGAGCGTCGCGATCGTCATCGGCATCACGTCGGGCGGCGGCGTGCTGCCTTCGAGCTCGTACAGCGCCGCGAGGATCGCCTCGTCCATCTTGCCGTTCGCCTGATGGATGAGGATTTTGTCCACATCGCTCAGCGGAATCTGTGCGCGATCGAGCGCCGTCTTCATCGCGCCCGCGACATTGTTCAGCGCGTACCGGTACAGCTTGCGTCCTTCCATCTTCAGGAAGAGCGATTCGAGGAACACCTCCTCGTTGTACGACTTCCCCATGCGCAGCATCGTCGCGTGCTCGAGCGTGTCGGAGCGCACCGCGTGCGCGAGGATGCCGTCATCCGTGTCACGCGCTTCGAGGATCGTCGCGCCGGCGCCGTCTGCGTAAATGAGGCTGTCGCGATCGTGCGGATCGGAGATGCGTGACAGCGTGTCGGCGCCGATAATCATCGCGCGCCGCACGTCGCCGGCGCGGATCATCGAGTCGGCGATGATCACGCTCTGCAGCCAGCCGGGACATCCGAACACCACGTCGAACGCGGCCGAGAACGGATTGCGGATCTTCAGATTCGACTTCACCCGCGCGGCGAGTGCGGGCACCAGATCCGATCGCGAATCGCCGGGACGCACGTCGCCGAAGTTGTGCGCGAAGATGATCAGGTCGAGCGATTCGGGATCGATGTTCGACGACGACAGCGCCGTCTGCGCCGCGGCGAGTCCGAGGTCCGAGGTGACCTGGTCGGGCCGGGCGTAGCGACGCTCGCGGATGCCGGTGATCCCTTCGAACTGTTGCAGGATCTCCTCATTCGTCTTATCGATCCTGCTGCCGTTGGGTGCGAGGAACTCGTGCTGCAGGAAGTGCTCTTTCGTGATGACCTGTTCGGGAATGACGCTCCCGGTGCCCGCGATCACAGTGCGCATGCTTTCCGTATCGTAGACTGACAATCATCAAAAAATCGCGTGCAGTCGAGCTCCTGCAGGTCCTTGCGGTCGCAGCGTTGTATGTCGCCTTCGCGAAACTCGGTCTCGCGCTGGCGATTCGCACGCATCAGGTGACGGCCGTCTGGCCTCCGACCGGTTTCGCCATCGCCGCCGTGCTCCGCCTCGGACGCCGCAGCGCATTCGGCGTCTTCCTCGGCGCGTTGCTCGCCAACGCCACTGCGGATGAGCCGCTCACGGTGGCGACCGGAATCGCGATCGGCAACACGCTCGAAGCATTGCTCGCCGTCTCGATTCTCAGACGCTTCCAATTCGACGGCGCACTCGCACGGGTGCGCGACGTGCTCGTGTTCTGCGGCGCCAGCGCGATCAGCCCGATCGTTGCCGCGACCATCGGCGTCGCATCGCTCGGCCTCGGCGGCGTGCATCCGATGCACGAGTTGCCGGGCCTCTGGTGGCTCTGGTGGATGGGCGACGCTCTCGGCGCGCTGATCGTCGCCCCGTTCCTCCTCGTCTGGAGTGTGGCGCCGCCGACCCGGCGGCGGTTTGCATTCGCGTCGGCGGCACCACACATCGAAGGCCTCACCGGCATCGTTCTCCTCACTGCGGTTTGCATCACATCCTTCATCACGCTTCGCCACGTCCAGGCCATCGAGTACGCCGTCTTCCCCTTCATCATCTGGGCCGCGCTGCGATTTGGTCCGCTCGGCACCGCAACCGTCGCGGTCATCAGCAACGCGATCGCGATCTGGGGCACGCACCTCGGCCGCGGGCCATTCGCCGGCGCCGGTCCGGAGCAGGGCCTCGTGCTGCTGCAGGTCTTCATGGCCGTCGTCGTGACGACCGGTCTGCTCCTCGGTGCAGTCGCCGCGCAGAACCGGCTTGCGCAACAACGCAAAGACGAATTCCTGGCCATGCTCGGACACGAGCTGCGCAATCCGCTCGCGCCGATCGTGCACGCCGTCGAGCTCCTCGGCAAACGCGATCCCGCCGTCGCGGAGCAGGCGCGCGAGATCATCCGCCGGCAGGCCGCGCACCTCACACGACTGGTCGACGACCTGCTCGACATCTCGCGCATCGAGCGCGGCGCGATTCACCTCGAGCGGCGTCCGGTGAACATCGAAGAGGTGGTGGGTGCGGGGGTCGACACCTGGCGGCATCTCGCCGCGCAAAAACATCTGCGCCTGTCGATCGAGATCGACGATCGCTCGATGTGGATCGGCGTCGACCCGATGCGCTTCACGCAGGTCATCGCGAACCTCCTGCATAACGCGATCAAGTTCACGCCGTCCGAGGGGCGGATCGCGATCGTGGCGGCGAACGATCACGGCACGTGCGTGCTTTGCGTGCGCGACGACGGCGAGGGCATGGATGCGGACACGCTCGATCACGCATTCGATCTCTTCGTGCAGGGACGGCCGGCGCTCGATCGCCCGCGCGGCGGCCTCGGACTCGGCCTCACGCTCGTGCGGCGGCTCGTCGAGCTGCATGACGGAACGGTGGAGGCGAAGAGTGACGGAATCGGGCAGGGGAGTGCATTCACGATTCGCGTCGCGACCGTCGCCGCGCCCGAGCATGTCCCGGCGCCGGAGCCGGAGCGCGTCGTCGTTCCGCGGTCGCGCCGCGTGCTCATCGTCGAAGATCACGCCGACACGCGTCAGATGCTGATGCTGCTCGTCGAGCGCGAAGGGCATCAGGTTCGCGGCGCCGCCGACGGCCCGCAGGCGATCGTCGAGGCGAAGGCTTTCGATCCCGACATCGTGCTGCTCGACATCGGCCTGCCGGGACTCGACGGCTACGCAGTCGCGCGCGAGCTGCGCACGATGTCCGACGCGCGCCTCATCGCGCTGACGGGTTACGGCACGTTGTCGCAGGAAACGCCGTTCGACGAGCATTTGCTGAAACCGGTCGAGCCGGCAAAGTTACGGGAGCTGCTGCAATAGGTTTTCGCGGCGCTGATGATGCATATGAAAACCTGCTTCCTGCTCGCGACGCTCCTCGCCGGCTGCGCAACCGTTTCTCCTCCATCGAGGTCTGCGCCATTCGCCGATTACCACCAGCACCTGGTCAGTCCTGCGTTCGCGCCGATCGCGAAAATGCCGGAGCGCGACGGCGCGGCGCTGGTTCGGGAGCTCGACGCGGCCGGGATCGAGCGCGCGGTCGTGCTCTCCGTCGGCTACACGTTCGCGGATGAGCGGAAGAAGCTGACCGATCCGGACCGGCTGACGCGCGAAGAAAACGACTGGACCTCGGCGCAGGTGGTGACGAACGCGCCGCGACTCATCGGCTTCTGCAGCGCGAATCCGCTGCGCGATGCGGCGCTGCAGGAGCTCGAGCGCTGTCTGCAGTTGCCCGGCATGGTCGGGATCAAGCTGCACCTCGGCAATAGCGGGATCAGTCTGCGAAATCCGGCGCAGCTCGCCCGAGTGCAGGAGGTGTTCGCGCTCGCGCAGCGAAAACGCGCGCCGGTTCTCGTGCACATGCGCGCGCGCGGCGGCGCCAGTTACGGAGCGGAGGATGCGGAGATTTTTCTGAACAAGGTCGTGCCGCTGGCACCGGACAGCGAAGTGGTTGTCGCTCATTTCGGCGGCGCAGGGCCGGGATACCCGGCTCAGTCGGATGAAGTGATGGCTGTCTTCGCGGCCGCCGCGGAGCGCAAGGATCCGAAGATGCGCAACCTCTACTTCGACGTTGCGACGATTGTGACCGAGGAAAGCACGGCGGCCGATGCCGGGCTCGTGGCGCGACGCATCCGGCAGGTCGGCGCGAATCGCGTGCTGTACGGATCGGATCTCAACCCGCCCGGCGGCAGCATCAACAAAGGTTGGGAGATCTTCCGGAGCAAGGTCCCGCTGAGCGACGCGGAGATGCAGCAGATCGCCAACAATCGCACGAGATTCATCAATCGTTAACCATCCTGCAACTTCCGGCGTTCAATCTACGTAATTCTTCGTACGGAGAACATTGAATGCGCTTTTTGTCGCGTCTTGCTGTCGCTCTGCTCGCCGTTCGTCTCTTCGCCGCCACACCGCCGCCCCCTCCGCCGCTCACGGTGCATCGCGCCGCGGGGCCGATCTCCGTCGACGGCGATCTCTCCGACGCAGGCTGGAAGGACGCGGCGAAGATCGATCAGTTCTACGAGACCTCGCCCGGCGACAACACGCCGCCGAAAGTGCAGACGACCGCCTGGATCACGTACGACGATCGCTACTTCTACATCGGCGTGCGCTGCGATGATCCGCATCCCGAGAAAATCCGCGCGCCGTACGTCGAGCGCGACAACGTCATCGGCACCGACGACAACATCGCCATCTTCCTCGACACACGCAACGACAGACGCACCGCGCTCGAGTTGCGCGTGAATCCGCGCGGCATCCAGGCCGACGGCATCTTCAACGACGCGAACGGCAGCGAAGACTTCTCTCCCGATTTCTTCTACGACACCGGCGCGAAGATCGACGATCGCGGCTGGAGCGCGGAGTACCGCATCCCGTTCTCGTCGCTCCGCTACGACGATGCGCCGTCGCAGACGTGGAACATCCTGATCTGGCGCAACTACCCGCGCGAGTTCCGCTACGCATTTCAGAGCGCGCCGATCGCGCGCGATTCGAACTGTTCGATCTGCCACGCGCATCCGCTCGTCGGGCTGGAGAATCTGCCGAAGTCGGGACACCTCATCGCCGCGCCGTACGTCACGGGACAGAGTCTCTCGACGCCCGCAAACGACGAGACGAAGAGCGACGCCGGCATCGATGTGAAGTGGACGCCGTCGCAGAATCAGGCGGTCGACCTCACGCTCAATCCCGACTTCTCGCAGGTCGAGTCGGACGTCGCGCAGATCACGGTCAATCAGCGTTTTGCCGTGTTTTTCCCCGAAAAACGGCCGTTTTTCCTGGAAGGCTTCGATCTCTTCGACACGCCGGTGCAGGTCGCGTACACCCGCACGATCAACGAGCCGCGATGGGGCGCGCGCAGCACCGGCCGCATTCTCGGATCGGCGTACACGCTGCTCGTGACCGGCGACGACGGCGGCGGACTGACCATCATCCCCGGTCCGCAAGGCTCGTCGTTCGCACCTCAGGATTTCAAGTCGACCGATGCCATCGCCCGCATCCGCCACGATCTCGGCGCGTCCTTCATCGGCGGCGTGTTCACCGACCGCGAGATCCGCGGCGGCGGACACAATCGCGTCATCGGTCCCGATTTCCAGTGGCGTCCGAACGACAGCGATGCGGTGACCGGCGAGGTGCTCTACAGCGACAACACCGATCCTGATGTGTACGGCGGCGCGAGTGCGACCTCGCACGCGGCGGTGCTGACCTGGAATCGCGTGAAGCGCAACTACGACGCAGCGCTCGAAGCGCGCGACCTCGGCGACGGCTTCCGCGCCGATCTCGGATTCGTGCCGCAGGTCGGCTATCGCGAGATCGACGGCTCGATCGGGCGCCGATATTTTCCGGAGCACAGCAAGTACTTCAGCTTCGTGCGGCCGTCGATCTTCGTCGATCAGCAGTACGACACCGACGGCAACACGATCTTCCGCCGCATCTCGCCCGGTATCAACGTGCAAGGTGTGAAGAATCTGCAGGCGTTCGCCGCAGTGCGCCACGAAGACATTCGCGTCGGCTCACGCCTCCTTCAGCAGACGTATCTCGTCTGGCAGACGCAATTCGATCCGTCGCGCCGCTTCCCGCGCATCGTGTTCAACGGGACGGCGGGGCCGGCGATCGATTTCACGAACGCCCGCGAAGGCCGCGGCGCATCGCTGCAACTGTCGGCGACGCTGCGTCCCATCGACAACCTGACGTTCGATCCGCTCGTCAGCCGCGAATGGCTCGACGTGAATGGACAGCGGCAATACACCGCGACGGTCGAGCGGCTGAAGACGGTGTACAGCTTCTCCGCGAAATCGCTCGTGCGCGTGATCGGCCAATACGTGAAGACCGACAGCGCGTCGCTCAGCGGCTCGTTCACCGGCTCCGTGCTCTACAGCTACAAGCTCAATTGGCAGACGGTGCTCTTCCTCGGCTACGGCGATGACCGCGAGCTGACACCCTTCAACCGCCTGGAGAAACTGGACCGCTCGTTCTTCCTGAAAGTGTCGTACGCAATCCAAAGGTAGGAGTGCGGCAGCAAGCCGCCGCACTCCGGGGGCGGCAGCAAGCTGCCGCACTCTTCCATGGCTTTGGGTTTGCACACGTGGGGCATCACGTAGCTGCACACCTTTCACACCAGGGAGAGCTTCATGACCATCGGTCTCGACAAAGCCACGGAATTGTCGCCGAAGGATTTCGACCGTTTGCTGCTTCGCACCCTCACCGCCATGAAGAAGGGCGACTTCAGGGTGCGGATGCCGGTCGAGTTCACCGGCGTTCAGGGAAAAATTGCCGACACGCTGAACGACATCCTCGAGTTGAACGAGCGTTCCGTAAATGAAGTCGAGCGCATCGCAAATGTCGTCGGCAAGGAAGGAAAACTCAATCAGCGCGCGCAGGTGCCGGCGGCCGGCGGCCAGTGGGGCGTGATCGCGGATTCGGTCAACAACCTGATCGGCGACCTGGTGCAACCGACGAACGAGATCGCGCGCGTCATCGGCGCCGTTGCACGCGGCGATCTCTCCCGCTCGATGGCGACGGAGTTCGACGGCCGCCCGCTGAAGGGCGAATTCCTCCGCACCGCGAAGACCGTGAACACGATGGTCGACCAGCTCGGATCGTTTGCATCCGAGGTCACGCGCGTGGCGCGCGAGGTCGGCACGGAAGGAAAGCTCGGCGGACAGGCCGATGTGAAAGGCGTCGCCGGCACGTGGAAGGACCTGACCGACTCTGTCAACTTCATGGCCGGCAACCTCACCGCGCAGGTGCGCAACATTGCCGAAGTGACGACCGCCGTCGCCACCGGCGACCTCTCCCGCAAGATCACCGTCGAAGTGCGCGGCGAAATCCTCGAGCTCAAGAACACGATCAACACGATGGTCGATCAGCTGCGGTCGTTCGCATCCGAAGTCACCCGCGTCGCACGCGAAGTGGGCAGCGAAGGAAAACTCGGCGGACAGGCGGATGTGCAGGGCGTGAGCGGCACGTGGCGCGATCTCACCGACTCCGTCAACTACATGGCCGCGAACCTGACGAACCAGGTGCGCAACATCGCAGGTGTTACGACCGCGGTCGCGAACGGCGACCTCTCCAAACAGATCACCGTCGATGCACGCGGCGAGATCCTCGAGCTCAAGGAAACGATCAACACGATGGTCGATCAGCTGCGATCGTTCGCATCGGAAGTGACGCGCGTGGCGCGCGAGGTCGGCAGCGAAGGGAAGCTCGGCGGACAGGCGGACGTGCAG
>DATEZA010000034.1:0-16312 GCA_035255945.1 Thermoanaerobaculia bacterium | reverse complement strand
GGCGGCAGCGGGGATGATTCGATGACGGCGCGCAACGCGGCACGGTCGAATGTCGAGTTGAGGCTCGTCGTCTCGACCTTTGCATCACGGACCGTGCCGTCGCGGTCGATGACGAAGTAAATCGTGGTCGTCGCGTTGGTGATCTGCGGCCGCAGCCACTTCTGTCCGACCAGCGTGTGCATGCGATCGATGTAGATCGGATAGGGGAAGTCGCCGCCTTCGAGACCGGTGATACCGCTGCCTCCCTGCGGAACGGGCGGCGGACCGGCGGGCGGTGTGACGACTGGATTCTCCGCCCCTTTTTTCGTCGATTTGCCGAAGGGCGAAAGCGGGACAGCGTTCGCAACCGGCTTCGCGACGGACGGCTTGACGTCTTCGGCTTTCGGCTTCGGCGCTTCGATGCGCGGCTTCTCCGGCGGAGCGACAGGTGCCGCCGGCTGCCGTACGACCGGCGTGACAGGCGCAGGCGTCTTTCGTAGGTCGCGCATCGGTGCGAATTTGATGTTGAGCACCGACACCGGCATCGCACTCTTCGTGTGCATCGCGGTCCAGACTCCGAATGCGGCGATGCCGCCGTGCATCACGAGAGAGAGGATGAAGATGGCCGGCATCCAGCCGGTGTCGAGGCGCGCACGCGCAGCGAGGATGTCACCGACGCGATCGTCCATCCCGCTCCCCTGGTTGAGTCACCATCCCGAGCTGCTCAACCCCGGCCCGATTCATTACGTCGAGCACTGTCACCACGCGTCCGTACGGCACGCCTTTGTCCGCTTCGAGCAGCGCACGCTTCACGCGGCGCGCGCGGAGCATCGTGCCGAGGGTCTGCTCGAGATTCGTCGAGCCGACAGGCGTGTCGTCGACATAGACCGCGCCGCTCATCGCGATCGTGATCTTCGTCGGATTGTTCGACGCCAGCTCGAGACTGCGGCCTTCCGCGGTGGGCAGCGCGACGGTCAGTCCCTGCGTGAGCATCGGCGCCGTGATCATGAAGATCACGAGGAGCACGAGCATGACGTCGACGAGCGGGGTGACGTTGATCTCCGCGAGATCGGACATGTCGTCGCTGTCGGTTGGGCGAAACATTCCTGTTATTAGACGCGCTCAGGTGAAATTGCGTTCTGTCAGATTGAGAAACTCGAGCGTGAAGTCTTCCATCTGGCCCCGTGCCTGACGCATGCGCTGCACGAAATGGTTGTATGCAAGAAGCGCGGGAACTGCGGCGAAGAGGCCGGCGGCTGTATTGATCAGCGCCTCACTGATTCCCGGCGCGACGGCGGTGATCGACGTCGTTCCCATCGTGCCGATGGTGGTGAACGCTTCCATGATTCCCCACACCGTGCCGAAGAGTCCGATGAACGGAGTGGCCGCGGCGGTGGTGGCAAGAAACGGGACGAAGCGCTGCAACCGCGCCGATTCGATCCGCGTGGCGCGAATCAGCGAGCGCTCGACCGAATCGAGCGAGCGCACTTTGGTGTCGCCGTGCGCGATCTGCGCTTCGATCTCCGCATAGCCCGCTTTGAACAGCCCGACGAGCGACGAATGCACGAGCTCTTTCGTCGCCGCCTGCACGTCGGCGAGACGCTTCGCTTTTCGAAACGCGAAGGTGAAGCGACGCGATGCGCTGTCCGATTTTCGGAACCGCTGCCCGACGACGATCATCGTCGCCCATGACATCACCGAGAAGAGAAGGAGGATGGTCAGGACGGTCTTCCCCACCACCCCCGTATGCAGAAACGCCGTCCAAAGCTGCACGGAAGGAGCGTATACGAAAACCTGAAACCTGAAACCTGAAACCTGAATTAAAACCTGAAACCTGAAACCTGAAGAAAGCAGTGAAACTTGAAACAGCTACGCCCGATCACCGGCGTGCCGATCCCTCGGGGTCCAAGCCTGGGATCGATCTTCTACGCCGATGATCGGGGCGTTCTTAAAAGCTGAAACCTGAAAGCTGAAACCTGAAGAAAGCAGTGAAACTTGAAACAGCTACGCCCGATCACCGGCGTGCCGATCCCTCGGGGTCCAAGCCTGGGATCGATCTTCTACGCCGGTGATCGGGGCGTTCTTATTTCAGGTTTCAGGTTTCAGGTTTCCGTTGGGGCGTTCTTATTTCAGGTTTCAGGTTTCAGGTTTCAGATTTCAGGTTTCAGCCTTTGCTCACGCCGTCAGGCGTACCGGCTCGTCCGCCACCAATTCATGCGTGAGCAGATAAAACTCGATGTCATCCATCGATAACGGGTAGAGCACGCGGCCGTCTCCACGCGCAGTGGCGCTGAGGTAGCCGGTGCCGTCGCCGCGCACGATCAATACGTCGCCCTGGAACTCCTGCGGCAGGCGGGCGAGGAGCTCGAGGCAATCGCCGGCGGAGGCGCTGCGATCGATCACCACGCGCTCCACGTCGCGATCGAGCTCCGTCACCGCGTTCTTCAGCGCGTACTCGAGCATCGCCACGGCGCGCACGAAGATGACCCGCGTCGATGCATCGGGCGAGCAGTCCCAGTCGCGTGACGTGATCGCCGGATTTCGATTCACCAGCGTGATTCGCCTCTGGTCGTGCATGGCGATCTCCTCAGAAGTGCAACTGCGCGAGTACGACGGCGGCGACGAACGCGGGAAGCGACATCGTCACGATGACGCGCCAGCTCTGACGGCCGCCGCGGATGTCTGAAACAGTGCTGACGAGAAACTGGGTCATGATCGTCTCCTTAATTTATTGCTGCTTCGGCAGAGGGATGGTGCGCATTCCGAAGTTGTCTTTGGGCCAGAGGTTGAGCGGGAGAGCGCGGCCGTTCACTTCGTACTCCTTCGCGCGCGTCGACACGAGCTCGATCGAGCCGTTCGCCGGAACGCGATATGTGTCGCCGTCGTAGCGGAACTCGGTGCCCGGATCGCCGACGAAGCGGTACGACACGGTGTCGATGTGGCAGGTCAGGCTCTTCACCTGCGGCGCCGGGTGGTAGCGCTGTTGAATCAGTCCGACCAGATCGATCTTGATGCTGAGGGCGGCGGCGGTGAGGATGGTGAGCAGCATGTCGTTTCTCCTGCCGCTCCCTTAGGTCAAGTGCTGGACCACCTGTCCGAAATCGTGTAAGTGGCTTCACATCATCAACTTAGAATTTTTGATGGCTTTGCGCTGGCGTTCAGAAACTGGACGGGCGTATGATTTCCGTGAAATGGCTGATGAACTTCGCGACCGCATCCTCATCATCGATGACGAACCGTCGATCGTGGCCGGACTCGAAGCGCTCCTCTCCGAAGACTGGGACGTGCGCACCGCGGGCGACGGCCGCGAAGGCCGCCGCGTCTTCGCGGAGTTCTCGCCCGACGTCGTGCTGCTCGACGTGCAGCTGCCCGACGTCAACGGCATCGATCTGCTGCACGAGTTCAAGATGTACGCGGAGACGACCGCGGTCATCATGATGTCCGCGCACGGCACATTTGAGCGCGTCGTCGAATCGATGCGCCTCGGCGCCGAGACCTTCCTCACCAAGCCGTTCGAATACGAGACGCTCCAGCTCACGCTGCAGCAGGTGAAGCGGATGCTCGCCACGCAACGCGAGCTGCTCGCGCTGCGGCGCACCGAGGCGAAAGATGTGGAGCGCTTTCCGGGCGTGTCGCCGTCGATCGTGCAGCTCAACCAGATCATCGGACAGATCGCGCGCGCGCCGTCGCCGGTGCTGATCGAAGGCGAATCGGGCACCGGCAAAGGGGTGCTCGCGCGGATGATTCACAACCGCTCGCCGCGGTCGCGCGCGCCGTTCGTCGATCTGAATTGCGCCGGCTTGTCGAAGGAGCTGCTCGAATCGGAGCTGTTCGGACACGAGCGCGGCGCGTTCACGAACGCGATGCAGACGAAGCCGGGACTGTTCGAGATCGCCGGCGATGGGACGCTCTTCCTCGACGAGATCGGCGAGATGGAGCTGACGGTGCAGGCTCGCTTGCTCAAGGCGCTGGAAGAGAAACGCTTCCGGCGCGTCGGCGGCATTCGCGATCTGCGCGCCGACTTCCGCCTGGTCGCGGCGACGAATCGCGATCTGCTGGCCGAGGTGAGCGAAGGGCGCTTTCGCGGCGATCTCTACTATCGATTGAACGTCGTGCGCATCCGCATGCCGCCGCTGCGCGAGCGGCTCGAAGATGTGCCGATCCTGATTCAGGCGATGCTGCCCGCGCTGGCAAAGGAGATCGGGCGTTCCCTGCCGAAGGTGAGCGGCCGCGCGATGAAGAAGCTCGCGAGCTACGCGTGGCCCGGCAATGTACGCGAGCTGCGCAACGTGCTCGAGCGCGCGCTGCTGACGCTCCCGGGCGACGAGATACGCAGCGAGGATCTCTTGCTCGAGTCCGGTGCAACTCCCTCGCTCGCATCGGCCTCAGGCGGAATGCCGGCGGAGGAGTGGGAGATCCGTCCGCTCGACGAGGTGGTCGCGGACTACGTGACCGCCTCGGTGAACGCGACCGGCGGCAACGTGCGCAAAGCGGCGCGGCAGCTGAAGATCAGTCCGTCGACGCTGTATTCGAGGATGAAGACGAAAGTGTGAATTGCAGGTGGTGATCATGAACCAGGTGATTCGCGATCTTTACGAACGAGCCTCAGAGCTCACGCCCAACGACCGAGCCGAGCTGCGCCGGGCTGCTCCTGGACAGCCTTGAAGACCCCAGGAGCGCGGCCGTCCCGGCCGCAGCGATCGGGCGTCTCGCCCGATCGCGGGGAATCGGTCGCCGGCCGGGACGGCCGCCGACTGCGGGCGGGACGCCCGCGCTCCTGCAACCGACACAACGACTACCGCAAGATCGGCGACGCGATCCGTCGGCAGGGGATTCCTCACACAGCTCACCTAACGGCCGTTCGGTTGCTTTCGGACGATCCGGAAGGATATAATTCCATCGTTTTACTGTGCGACGCCCTCCTGTCACAGACCCGGTGATTACTGCTGCGCCGTCCGGAGAGATCGTTTTCTGGAGTCGGGGTGCGCAGCAGACATTCGGTTATTCGGCCCGCGAGATGGTGGGGAAGCCTCTGTCGGCGATCCTCCGTCTGCCGCGGCTGAAAACCGGTGGCTCGTTCCGCATCGACGCGACGCGCAAAAACGGGCAGTCGTTCCGCGCCGGCATCGTCGTCGAGCCGTTCGACTCGCTGATCTCGATCAGCGTCCGCGACGAATCGCGCGCGACGCTCTTCGCCGATTTCGTCGACATCGTCTCGCAGCACGCGAGCTTCGCTGCCGCCGCGCCGCGCGTCGCCGAGTCGATCGGCCACGCGCTCGGATTCGAGGCAGTGGCGATCTGGGCCACCGACGAAGAAACGCCGCAGCGCACGGTTTGGTGGAGCGCGACCGGCGGCGCGGTGCGCGAGAGCGGACTCGTCGACCGCGTGCGGCGCAGCGGCGAGCGCGCCATCAGCGGCGATGCGATGTTGTTTCCGATCATCGATCGCACCAGTGTCGCGTTCGTGCTGGAACTGTTCGGCGGAACGGAGAGTGTCGCCGACGATGTCGCACGTATCGCCGCAACCGCGGAGCGATTCGTGTCGCGCATGTTTACCGAAGCGCAGGAGCTGTCGGAGAGCGGCGTGTTCGAGATGGGGCCGGGCCGCGTCGTGCGCGCGTCCGACGGCCTCTATCGGATCTTCGGACTGGCGCCGCAATCGCGGCCGCTCACGCTGCACTACTTCTTCCGCCACACGATGGCCGGCGATCGCGATCGATTGCGCGGCGCGATCGAGCTCGCCCGCCAGCGCGGCTCGCTCGAAGTCAAGCTGCGCATCCGCTGCGACGACGGCGAGATCCGCTTCCTCCGCGTGAACGCGAAAGTGCGCGAGCTGCGCGTGATCGGCAACGTGCAGGACATCACGGAGGAAGAAGCCGCGGCGCGCGAGCGCGTCGAGCTGCAGCGCCAGCTCGGAGAAACGCGCCGCCTCTCGAGCCTCGGCAGGCTCGCCGCGACGATGGCGCACGAGTTCAACAACGTGCTGATGGGCATCAGCACGTTCACCGAGGTGCTGCGGCGGCGGACGGCGGGCGAGGTGCACGTGCAGAGTGCCGTCGCGCAGATTCAGCAGTCGCTCGGCCGCGGACGGCGCATCACGGACGAGATCCTGCGCTTCACGCGCGAGCCGGCGCCGTCGATGTCGACGATCGACGTAGCGCGCTGGTTGTCCGACTTTTTCCCCGAGGCCGCGGCGCTCACCGGCGCGCGCGCACAGCTGGAAGTCGGTCATGACCTGTTCATCCGTGGCGACATCGCGCTGCTGAACCAGGCGCTCGCGAACCTCATCATCAACGCACGCGACGCGGCGCCCGAGGGAGGGATTCGTATCGTCGCGCGCGCGACCGGCGACGAACGCCTCGATCTGATGGTCGCCGATCGCGGCACCGGCATCGCACCCGAAATTCGCGAGCGCATTTTCGAGCCGCTCTTCACGACGAAGCGCAGCGGCACGGGACTCGGACTCGCGGTCGTGCACCAGGTCGTGAGCGCGCAGGGCGGGACGATCCACGTGGAGAGCGAGATCGGCCGCGGCACGGAGTTCCATCTGCGTTTCCCACTGTTCGCGGGCGACGTCGATCCGCACGAGGAGCCTCGCGTCGCGAGCGTGCTGCTGGTGGAAGACGATCCGGCGGTCACGCTCGCGCTGCACGCGACTCTCGAAAACGAGGGGATCGACGTGCGCACCGCGACGAACGGCCGCAGCGCGATCGGCTCGCTTGCGAAGCAGACGCCGGACGTGGTCATGCTCGACATCGGTCTGCCCGACGTGAGCGGCGTCGATGTCTACAACGAGATCGCGACGCGCTGGCCGCGATTGCCGGTCGTCTTCATCACCGCCGAGCTCGACGACACGGCAGTTGCGCGATTCCTGCGGCAGCCTCACATTGGTTTCTTACGGAAGCCCTTCGAGGCGGAACAATTGCTGGAGACTTTGTCAAGAATTACTGCTATAAAGCGTTCGAAAACCGAACGAAATCCGGAACCCGAACGGATTCTCAAGGCTCGTCGTAGCAGGTAAGTGTTTCCCGCTCTTCCAGTTACAGTAGCCCCGGCGGCTGGCATGCCGCTTGTTCCAATCACAGCCGATCCAGATGCGCACAGCGACTGCCGTTGGCCTCTTCTATTGCTCGGAGGATGAGCTGGCCAGCGTGCGGCGTCATTTGCCGCAGTCGGCGACCGTCGCGCTGTACGCCGATGACGGCTCCGACGCAGCGTGTAATTTCGCGGTGATCGGATCGGCGGCGGTGAAACGCCGCGCGGTGCTGAAGAAGCTGCGCGAGAAACTCGGCCCAACTCCCGCCGTCCTGCTGATCGATCGAAACGACGACGTTCCGCCCGCCGCCACGGACTTCCTCGTGCTCGCGCATTCCGAGCTGCATCAGCTTCCCTCGATGATGGATCGCGAGCTGCGCCTGCAGCGCATCGAAGCCGCGCTGCGCGAGAGCGAGCGCCGCTATCACGATCTGCTCGAGAACGCACACGAAGGCGTCTGGATGTTCGATCGCGAAGGAAACACGACCTTCGCCAATCAGCAGATGGCGCGGCTCCTCAACACATCGATGCACGTGCTGCGGCGCACGTCGTTTTTCGAGTTCATCGATCCGGCGCAGCGCGCGGTCGCGTTGACGAAAGTGCAGGGCGTGCGCGATGGAGCGGCGGAGCCGCACGAGCTGCGGTTCCAGCGCCGCGACGGCACGTCGTTCTGGGCGCTGGTCTCGTTGAGCAGCGTGCACGAAGGCGACGAGTTGATCGTCGTGGCGCTGGTCAGCGACATCACGGCGGGCCGCCGGATGGAAGAAGAGCTGCGCGGCCGGGAGATGCAGCTGTCGATGGCGCAGCAGCTCGCGCAGGTCGGGAGCTGGCAGTGGGACGTGGAGAGTGATGTCGTCACGATGTCGCGCGAGCTGCGTCGCGTGATCGGCAGCGGCCTGGCGGCCTCGATGAAATTGCACGAGGCGCTGGCGCTGGTCGAGGCGGACGAGCGCCCGGCGGTGCTCGCCGATCTGCACCGCGCGGCGGCCGACGGCTCGATGTTCGATCGCGAGCTCACCGTGAGCCTCGACGGCAAGCGGCTCGTCGTGCATGCGCGCGGACAGCTGGTGAAGGACGCGCGTCCGCGCCGGATGATCGGCATGGCGCAGGACATCACGGCGCGCAAGGCGAACGAGTTCGCGCTGCAGGAGAGCGAGGAGCGTTATCGCACGACCCTGGCGAACATCCCCGAAGTGATCTGGCGCGACGACCTCGCCGGCAAGTCGTCGTACCTCAGCGAGAACATCGTCGACGTGTGGGGCTACACGCCCGAGGAGCTTCGCGACAACGAGCTCGAGATCTGGGCGCGGCACGTCCATCCCGCCGATCGCGACCGCGCGCTCGCCGCGTACGAAGCGCTCTTCCGCGACGGCACGAAGTACGACGTCGAATATCGATTCCTGCGCCGCGACGGAAAGTGGATCTGGATTCACAACCGCGCGGAGATCAAGGAGATCGACGGACAGCTGCATGCGTTCGGCGTGATCTCCGACGTGACGGAGCGCCGTCGCGCGGCGGACGAGCTGGCGCGCTCCGAGGCGCGGTACCGCGCGCTCTTCGAACAGGCGGGCGTGATCATCTACACGACCGACGCGGAAGGCCGCTTCACCACGATCAACAAAGCGTTCGAGCAGTTCACGAAATGGAGCGCGGATGAATGGATCGGCCGGCCCGTCTCGGAGTTGATCGAGCCCGATCCGGCGGACGAATCGATCGGCCGTCTGCGGGCGAAGGACGGCAGCGAAGTCGTGCTCGAGCTCTCGTTGCAGGCGCTGCGCATCGATGACGAAGTGCTCGGCACGCTGGCCATCGCGCGCAACGTGACGAAGCGCCGTCACGACGAGCTGGAGCGCGAAAAGGAAAAGCGTCTGGCCAGCCTCGGACAACTCGCCGCGTCCGCCGCGCACACCTTCAACAACGTGCTGATGAGCATCCTGCCGTTCGCCGAATTGCTGAAGCGCCGTGCGCCGGACGATCCGAAGGTCGACATCGCGACGAAGCACATCTTCCAGGCCATCAAACGCGGACGGCAGGTGTCGCAGGAGATCCAGCGGCTGGCGCGTCCAGTGTCGTCGCTGTCAATCGTGACGATCGATGTCGCGCACTGGGCCGCGGAGGTCGCGCGCGAAACACGAGCCAGCCTCGGGCTGGCGTATCAGATCGACACGAAGATCAAAAGCGCGGATCTGTTCGCGCGTGCGGATGAGTCGCTGCTCAAACAGGTAGCGACGAATCTCATCGTCAACGCGCGCGATGCAATGCCGAACGGCGGCCAGTTGGTGATCTCGGCGTCACGCGCGGAGAACGGACAGATCGAGATTGCGATCGGCGATTCAGGTCCGGGCATTCCGGAGAATCTGCTCGATCGCATCTTCGAGCCGCTCTTCACCACGAAGCGCTCCGGCACCGGCCTCGGCCTCTCCATCGCGCATCAGGCCATGGTGCAGCAGGAAGGCTCGCTGCGCGTGTCGAGCAAGGTGGGCGAGGGGAGCACGTTCACCATCGCGCTTCCGTCCGCTGCCGCACCCGCGCCGGCGGTGGAGGAGCAGCGACGCTTCGGGCCGCGTCGAATCGTCCTTGTCGAAGATGATGAGTCGGTCGGCGAAGGGATCCGCGCGCTGCTGGCGGATGAAGGTTACGAGGTGCACCTCGTGACGACGGGCGCGGCCGCCATCGATGCGGTGCGCGCGTTCCAACCGGAGCTCGTGCTGCTCGATGTGAACCTGCCCGACATGAGCGGCTTTCAGGTTTACGAAGAGCTCGAACGGCTCTGGCCGCGACTGCCGGTGATCTTCTCCACCGGTCACGCCGATGCGCGCGCTCTGGGCGAGGCGCGGCATCGGAACGTGCCGTCGATCATGAAGCCGTATGACATCGATGAGTTGCTGGCCGTGGTGTCACGCGTTCGGGTGCAAGAGACTGAGAAGCTGAGAGACTGAGAGACTGAGGGGATCCCTGCGGCGTCTCTCAGTCTCTTTGTCTCTCCGTCTCTTTGTCTCTCAGACTGAGAAACTGAGAGACTGAGAAGCTGAGAGACTGAGGACCCCGCGCGTCTCTCCGTCTCTTTGTCTCTCCGTCTCTCCGTCTCTTTGTCTCTCAGTCTCTTTGTCTCACTGTTCACTATCAAAAATGAACACATCCGTCCCCACCCGCGCGGCTCCATAAACCGTTTCCAGCATCTCGTCCGGCAACCGGATGCAACCGTGCGAGACGCTGCGGCCGATCGAGTCGATGTCGTCGGTGCCGTGGATGAGGATGCCGTCGCCGAGGTCGAGAGCGTACTTGCCGAGGTGTCCTTTGACCATACGCTTCGGTGAATCAGGCGGCGGAACTCGTTCACCCGCTTCGATGAACGCCCAGTCGGGTTTGCGCCAGACCGGATCATCGATCTTGCGCAGCACTTTCAGATGTCCGCGCGGCGTGTGGAAGACCCACTCGTCGTCGCCTTTGACCAATGTTTTTTCGCTACCGGTGGCCGCTTTTGATTTCCGGACGAGCTGTCCGTCCCGGAACAGGTAGGCGGTATTTTTTTTCACGTCGATGGTGATGATGGTCCCGCTCCGCGGTGCCTCGGGCGGAAGTCCTTCGATGTTCGTGTCGTTCTGATCGCTGCATCGCAGCTGGTACCAGCGGCACGGAGTTGATTGAGCGAAGAGCGTTGGAGAGAGTGTCAAAATCGCTAGCAGGATGGCGGTTTTCACACTCTCCTAAATTGCGAAATCAACGCCAGAATGCTACGCTGCCGAAGCGCTAAGACCCCGTAGCTCAGCAGGATAGAGCAGGAGTTTCCTAAACTCTTGGTCGGAGGTTCGAGTCCTCTCGGGGTCATCCGCAGCGCCCCGAATCAGACCTTCACGCGGGCCCGTTCCTTGTCCTTCCGATCACGCAACAGGATCGATGCGACGAGATAAACCCCGGCGATCGCGGCGAGCAGATATCCGATGATCGCGATGATCGGATAGCCGAACAATCGATGCACCGTCTCCACGCGCATCATCAACGACGATGCGACGAGCAGCGCGGCGATCACCAGGCCGACCGTGATCCGATTCGCCACCTTGTGAATGCCGCCGAGGAACTCCTCGGCCTGCGTGAGCTTGACGCCGAACGTCAGCTTGCCGCCGGCGGTGAGGTCGAGGATCTCGCGCGAACGGTGCGGCAGGTCGTGCACGAGCTGATTGAGATCGAGCAGCGCCGGATAGAAGTTCTGCGGATCGAACTTCTGCTTCAGCTTCTGCGTCATCAGCTCCTGCGCGTATTCACGGATCACGCGCTGCGGGTCGTAATTCGGATCGAGCTTCTTCGTGATCCCGTCGAGGTTCAGCAGCGTCTTGGCCAGCATCGCCATCTCGGCCGGCACTTTCAGCTCGTTGTTGTTCGCCATCGCGATGATGTGGAACAGCACCTGTCCCGTGTTCACCGCCTGCGGATCGGCGTCGTGGAAGTTCGCGACGAGCGAGGAGATGTCGCGATGGAACTTCGTGATGTCGAAACGCTCCAGAACCTCGGACATTCGCACGCACGACTCCGCGACTTCGACGCCGTTGTTCGACGAGATCGCGAGCAGCAGCTTGATGATCTCGTCCTGCATCTCCGCCGTGATCCGGCTGACCATGCCGAAGTCGATGAGGACGAGCTGGTCCTCGCGGAGGAAGACGTTGCCCGGATGCGGATCGCTGTGCCAGAAGCCGTCGACGCAGATCTGCTTGAGGTACGCGCGCGTGAGCACCGCCGCGAGCTCCGCGTAGTCGCGATCGATGATCATCAGCGGTGTGAGCTTCGAGACTTTGCGGCCCTTCACCAACTCCGTCGTCAGCACGCGCGATGAGCTGAAGTCGTGGATGACCGAGGGGATGTAGATCTCCGGAAATTGCGCCAGGTTCTGGCGGAGCAGATCGGTGTTGCGCGCCTCCTGCAGGTAATTGAGCTCGTTGGTGAGCGTCAGGCGTACCTGATCGAGCGTCGCGACGAGATTCATCTTCCGTCCGATGTCGGAGTGTTCTTCCATTGTTTGGGCGATGTCGCCGAAGACTTCGAGATCGTGCTTGACCTGCTCGCGGATGTTCGGCCGCTGCACTTTGACGACGACTTCGCGTCCGTCTCGGAGCACGGCGCTGTGAACCTGTCCGAGGGAAGCGGCGGCGAGCGGCGTGGAATCGAACGATTGGAATGCTTTCGAGATCCGAACGCCGAGCTCTTCCTCGATGATTTTCTCGACTTCGGCGAACGAGAACGGCTCGACCGAGTCCTGCAGTTGCTCGAGCTCGTCGATGTACTCGCGCGGCACGATGTCGGGACGCGTGGAGAGGAGCTGGCCGAACTTGACGTAGGTCGGTCCGAGCTCTTTCAGCGCCGTCGCGAACGCCTGCGCGCGCTCTTTGACCTCGGGCTCCATCGGTCCCTCGGAGGTGTCCGCAGAAATGATTTCATCCGGATCGAGGGTTAAGTGGAAGTCCTTCCTCCCGTACTTTGTGAAGAGCACGAGCAAATCGCGGTAAGCGGGGAGGTTACGGGTTCGCAGCATTCGACATGCTGCTTGTGCAAAGGGACTGCCGGGCCGGACAGCAGGTGTCGGGCGAGCGCAGTCGAGCCATCCCCGCGTCGCGCTGCACGGGATCCCTCGACTGCGCTCGGGATGACACGAAGGGGTCGAATTTTTGCGTTGATGTGGGAGTGTGTGGGTGTACGACAACCTCTCAGGTTGTCGGGGATTCTAGGGACAAGCTGAGAGCTTGTCCTACACCACACCCTGCTGTCCGCTGTCCGCTGTCCCACGTGTTACGATCTCCCGATTACTCGCAAGGAGCACCTTTCATGTCCAGTAAGCGCCATTTGTTCACGTCGGAATCGGTGACCGAGGGTCATCCGGACAAGATCGCCGACCAGATTTCCGACGCGATTCTCGACGCCGTTCTCGCCGAAGACCCGGTGGGCCGCGTCGCGTGCGAGACGCTCGTCACGACCGGCCTCGCCATGATCTCGGGCGAGATCACCACCCGCACGTATGTCGACTTCCCGTCGATCGTGCGCAACACGATCCGCGAGATCGGCTACACCCGCGCCAAGTACGGTTTCGACAGCGAGACCTGCGCGGTCATCTCCTCGATCGACCCGCAGTCGCCCGACATCGCGCAGGGCGTCGACACCGGCGGCGCCGGCGACCAGGGCCTGATGTTCGGCTTCGCGTGCCGCGAGACCGCCGAGCTGATGCCGCTGCCGATCGCGCTCGCACACAAGCTCGTCAAGCGCCTCACCGAAACGCGCAAAGCGGGCGAGCTCGACTTCCTCCGTCCCGACGGTAAGTCGCAGGTCACCATCGAATACGACGGCAAGCGTCCGATCCGCGCCAGCGCGATCGTCATCTCGACGCAGCACTCGCCGAACGTCAGCAACGCCGACCTGCGCGAGGCGATCATCGATCAGGTGATCAAGCCCGCCGTGCCGGCCGAGCTCCTCGACAAAGACACCGTCTTCCACATCAATCCGACCGGCCGCTTCGTCGTCGGCGGGCCGCAGGGCGACACCGGCCTCACCGGCCGCAAGATCATCGTCGATACGTACGGCGGCCGCGGCCGTCACGGCGGCGGCGCATTCTCGGGGAAAGATCCCACGAAGGTCGACCGCTCGGCGTGCTACATGGCGCGCTACATCGCGAAGAATCTCGTCGCCGCGGGCCTCGCGGACGAAGTCGAAGTGCAGCTGGCGTATGCGATCGGCGTGGCCGATCCGGTGTCGGTGTACGTCGACACGTTCGGCACTGCGAAGATCGAAGAGTCGAAGATCTCCGAGCTGGTGCGCGAGCACTTCCAGATGACGCCGCGCGGCATCATCGATTCGCTCAAGCTGCGCCGGCCGATCTTCAAGAAGACCGCGGCATACGGACACTTCGGCCGCAACGAGCCGGAGTTCACGTGGGAGCAGACCGACAAGGCGGACGCGCTGCGCGCAGCCGCGGGCGTCGGCGAAGTGGTCACTGTTTGATGGTGAAGAGCGTCGCGCCGTTGCCTGACGCCACGCTCTCCACGTAACGATCCAGAAACTGCGACAACATCCTCTGAGCGGCAGGCGTCAAACGCGTCTGCCGCTCTTCGATTTTCTGGACGACCTGCGTCGGCGGCGCGGTGACGGCGACGATCGCAACGTGCGTGATGCCGTCGCGACGCAGCTCCTCGCGCAACGCCTCGGGGGTCGGAGTCGCGAGATACGCCGACATCCGATCGGAATCGAAGTTGCCTCCCGCGCGCACGCGATGCGAGAACCAGAAGCTCTCGCCGGTGCCGATGACGAGCGTGCGCGAGTTGTCGGGCAGCGTGCGGTTGAGCCACGAGATGGCGGGAATCGACGGCCGCTGCTGCGCGAGATACGAGCCTTCGACATTGGACGCGAGTAGCTCGAACGCCGCATTTCGATCGGTGAGGTAGACGACCATCAGCGTCTGCACCGCGACGGCTAGTGCGAGCAGCCAGCGGAACCATCTGCGATCGACGTTCGCACTCATCGCCGGAATGGCGAAGAACGGGATCAGCAGACGCGATGAGGGTCCGAGGAAGAAGAAGACGATGCCGAGTGCGAGCAGGGCGATGGGGATGATGCCGGTGACGAGCGGCGCGAGCATCAGCATCGCCGCGCCAAGCGATTCGTCGATGAATTGCGGATCGAAGACGTAGTCGGAGAGATACGCGCGGTAATGCATCAGATGCGGCGCACTCGCGGAGAGGAACGGTGCGATCGGATTGCCCGCGACGATCAGGTTGCGGATGAAGAATACGGAGCCGATCAGCACGCCCGGAATCGCCGCGCGCCATCGTTTCGCGGCGATGAATGCAAATGGGATGAAGGTGTACTTCGTCAGCAGACCGGCGCCGATCGCGGCGGCGATCGTTGCGTCGTCATCGTTTTCAACCGCCAGCCACAACGCGACACAGATGCCGAGGAGCGGGAAGTCGACGAGCGACCAGCCGGCGGTGATCGCGAGCGCGGGCGTGGTGACGATCGCCGCAGTGATCAGCGCGTTTTTCGTGCGGCGATGAATGAGCATCGCGGTTGCGATCGCGGCGAAGAGATGGATGAAGTGCGATGCGACTCCGCCTTCGTCGCCGATGAGCGTGAGCAGCGGCAGGCTCGCGGATTCGACACCCAACGGAAAGTACGAATGGGAGAGGAGTGGCAGCGCGATCGCGCGCCCTTCGAGCAGCCAGGTCTTCGGGATCGCGAGGTGATAGGCGAGCTCGTCGAGGCTGGTGGGTGGGGCCTGGGCGGCGATGAATGCGCATGCGAAAACGATGAAGATGACGGTGTAGGGCAACCTCTCAGGTTGCCGGGTGTAGGGCGACCTCTCAGGTTGCCGAGTGTAGGGCAACCTCTCAGGTTGCCCAGTGTAGGGCGACCTCTCAGGTTGCCCAGTGTAGGGCAACCTCTCAGGTTGCCCCGACAAGCTGAGAGCTTGTCCTACACCTACACCGCCGCTCTCGCGCCAGCGCGCGCTCGCATACGCGCCGAACAAAATCGCGAGCACCAGCAACGGCAGCATCGTCGCCTTCGCGACGCCGATCGTTGCGAGCAAAAAGCACAACGTCCCGAAGATCGGCAAGCCGATCACGTAATCGAGCGGCAGATCGAGCCCGCTTTCGCGGTGCACGCGCCAGACGCGTCCGCGCAATCCGCGCACGGCGAAGCCCGTGCCGATGATCGCGATCCCTTCCACGCACGCGAGGAAAAACGGGATCGCCACGCGGATGGCGAGAATCTCGATGACTTTGAAACGATCGAGCAGCGTGAGAAGGAAAAATGCAGCGATCGCCGCCGCAACGATTACGCGAAGCCGTGACATCCCCACGAAGCGTAGCAGGAGTGCGGCAGCTCGCTGCCGCCGACTAAATCGCCGGCAGTGCGGCGCGAATCGCCAACACGTCCGCAATGATCGCCCGCGCCGCCTCGGGACGGATCTGCGTCGTCTTGTCGCTCAGCGCCTCGGGCGGATTGTCGTGCACTTCCATGAAGAACCCGTCCGCGCCCGCCGCCGCCGCCGCGCGCGCGAGCGGCCGCGCGAACTGCGGCGTGCCGCCGGTCTGCTTCCCTTCGCCGCCCGGCCGCTGCATCGAGTGCGTGATGTCGTACACCACCGGCGCGCCGAGGCCGCGCACGATCGGGAACGAGCGCATGTCGACGACGAGGTTCTGATAACCGAAGGATGTCCCGCGCTCGGTGATGAACACACGATCATTTCCGACCTCATGTCCCTTGTCGATGATGTTCTTCGTCTCCTCGGGCGAGAGGAACTGTCCCTTCTTCACGCCCA
>DATEZA010000033.1:0-8914 GCA_035255945.1 Thermoanaerobaculia bacterium | reverse complement strand
CGGACCGCATGTCCCCTCCACCGGCCGCCTCGGCGCGTTCAAGCTGCTGTCGGTCGCCGGCGCGTACTGGCGCGGCGACGAGCGCAACGCGATGCTGCAGCGCATCTACGGCACCGCGTGGGCGGACAAGGAACAGCTCGAGGCGCATTTGAAGCGCGTCGAGGAAGCGAAGGCGCGCGACCATCGCAAGCTCGGCAAGGAGCTCGATCTCATCTACTTCTCGCAGTTCGCGCCGGCGATGCCGAACTTCCTGCCGAAGGGCGCGGTGATCTACAACGAGCTGATCGACTTCGTGCGCGAGTTCTACTTCCGAGACAACTACAGCGAGGTCGTCTCGCCGCTGGTGTGGGACGTCGAGCTGTTCAAGATCTCCGGCCACTACGACAACTACCGCGAAAACATGTACATGTTCGAGACCGACGAGCGGGAGTACGGTCTCAAGCCGATGAACTGCCCGGGGCACACGCAGATCTACGCGATGGAGAGACGCTCGTATCGCGATCTGCCGATCCGCATCGCCGACTTCGCGCGCCTGCATCGCTACGAGCGCTCCGGCGTGACTCACGGCCTCGCTCGCGTCCGCGCATTCTCGCAGGACGACGCGCATCTCTTCGTCACTCCCGAACAGATCGAAGAGGAGATCGATCGCGAGCTGCGACTGATCAAAGAGATCTACGACACCTTCGACTTCAAGGAAGTGCGTATCGCCCTCTCCACCCGCCCCGAGAAACGCCTCGGCACCGACGAGGTGTGGGACGCGGCAGAGGGTGGCCTCGAGCGCGCACTGAAGAAGAACGGACTGCAGTACCACATCAACCCGGGCGAAGGTGCGTTCTACGGACCGAAGCTCGAGTTCCAGGTGACCGACGCGATTGGACGCCCATGGCAGCTCGGCACCATCCAGCTCGACTACGCGCTCCCCGAGCGCTTCAAGCTCGAGTACATCGGAGCCGACAACCACGAGCACCGTCCGGTGATGATCCACCGAGCGATCCTCGGGTCGCTGGAGCGCTTCATCGGCATCATCATCGAGCACTTTGCCGGCGCGTTCCCGTTGTGGCTGGCGCCGGTGCAGGCGACGGTGCTGCCGCTGTCGGAGAAGTTCACCGACTACGCGGACGAAGTCGCGCGCCAGCTCAAGGCACAGAAGCTGCGGGTCGAAGTCGACCGCAGCAACGACAAGCTCGGGGCCAAGATCCGCAACGCGCAGCTGAAGAAAGTGCCCTTCATGCTGGTGGTCGGGGAGAAGGAAGCGGCGAGCGGATCGGTCGCCGTGCGACGCCGGCATGGCGAGCAGAGCACTGTCTCGATCGAGGAATTCATCAAGCAGGCTAAGGAGTTGATCGCGTCCCGGTCGTTGACTTCATAGGCCTTTGTCCGTAGATTCAGCGTTCAAATTAAAGGAGGAAGTTCGTATTTATCCGCCGCGCCGCAACTCGAGATTCGATCGCCGTCCCGCCGAACCAGAATCAAGAATCAATGACATGATCCGAGGCATCCCTGAGGTTCGCCTCATCGATGCAGAGGGAAAGCAGGTCGGCATCGTGCCGCTGCAACAAGCCCAGGACATGGCCCGCGAGAAGGTGCTCGATCTCGTGGAGATCTCGCCGACGGCGAATCCGCCGGTCTGCAAGATCATGGACTACGGGAAGTACGTCTTCCAGCAGAAGAAGAAGACGAGCGAAGCGAAGAAGAAGCAAAAAGTGATCGTCGTCAAGGAGGTGCAGTTCCGCCCCCGCATCGACGAGCACGACTTCGACTTCAAGAAGAACAACATCATTCGTTTCCTGCAGCACGGTGACAAGGTGAAGGCCTCGATCCGGTTCCGCGGACGCGAGATGACGCACATGGAGCTCGGACGGGCGGTGCTCGACCGGCTGCTGTCCGAGATCAAGGAAGTCGGAGCGGCCGAGAATGCGCATCCCGATATCCAAGGGAACCGCATGACGATGGTCATCGCTCCCGTCAAAGCCGCCGGGCACTAGCACTAAGTAGCTGGAATTACATAAGGTTCGAGCTGGTTTCGACCCCAGCTTAGGCACGAGAGGACTGTCATGCCGAAAATGAAGACGCACCGTGGAGCCGCGAAGCGGTTCAAGAAGACGGGAACCGGAAAGCTGCAGCGGAATCACGCGTTCCATTCGCACATCCTCACCAAGAAGTCGCCGGGTCGTAAGGCGGCGCTCTCCGGTGAGACGGAAGTGTCGAAGGCGAACGAAAAGACCGTGAAGCGCATGCTTCCGTACTAGACGTGTAGGACAACCTCTCAGGTTGTCCGTACTCAAAGTGTAGGACAACCTCTCAGGTTGTCCGGGACTAAACGTGTAGGACAACCTCTCAGGTTGTCCGGGGACAAGCTGGAGAGCTTGTCCTACACACACACATCACAACCGAGCGAGCCGAGGCAATCACCACTCCTGGCCCGGCCGCTCTTAACGAACGAAACGAGGAGAAACAATGCCGAGAGTCAAACGAGGTCCCAAGCGCGCCAGACGCCGCTCGAAAATCCTGAAACTGGCCAAGGGCTACTACGGGATGAAGTCGCGCGGTCACCGGATCGCGAAGCAGCAGGTCGAGAAGGCGCTCAACGCAGCCTTCACCGGCCGCAAGGATCGCAAGGGTGAGTTCCGCACGCTCTGGATCGCCCGCATCAACGCCGCCGCCCGCCTGAACGGACTGTCGTACTCGCAGCTGATCGCCGGACTGAAGCTCTCCGGCAACACGCTCGACCGCAAGGTGCTGGCCGACATCGCCGTCCAGGACGCCGCTGCCTTCACCGCCATCGCCGAGAGCGCCCGCGGCGCGCTGAACAAGCAGCAGCTCCGCGCCGCCCTGGACAAGGAAACGGCGACCAAGCGCGCTGCGAAGCCCGCGACCGCATAACGGCTCCATCACGCATGAATGATGAACGCGGGCTACAATGCCCGCGTTTTTTTATGCTCGAACAACTTCAGCACGATTTCGACCGCGAGCTCGATGCCGCCAACACATCGCGCGAGCTGCAGGACCTCCACACCCGCTACTTCGGCAGCAAGGGCGCCGTCAAAGACCTCTTCCGCAAACTGAAAGATCTCCCGCCTGACGAAAAGAAGCAGCTCGGCGCGGCGATCAATCCGTTCTCCGAGGCCGCTCAGGCGCGGCTCAACGAGAAGCGCGAGCGCATCGCCGCCGAAGAGCAGCGCCGCAAGGAAGCACGCTCGCTGATCGACGTCACCCTCCCCGCGCGCGAGCCCCGCCTCGGGCACCTCCACCCGGTCACCATCGTCCGCCGCGAAGTCGAGGCGATCTTCCGCGAGATGGCGTACACGATCGATCCCGGTCCCGAGATCGAGAGTGACTGGTACAACTTCGAAGCGCTCAACTTCACGCCCGATCACCCGGCGCGCGACACGCAGGACACGTTCTTCGTCGATGTCGAGAAGCTGCTGCTCCGCACGCACACGTCGAACACGCAGATCCGCTCGATGGAGCGCTGGAAACCGCCGGTGAAGGTACTGTCCGCGGGCCGCGTGTTCCGCCGCGACGAGATCACCATGCGCCGCTCGCCGATGTTCCATCAGGCCGAGGGCTTCATCGTCGACAAGGGAATCCACATCGGACACCTGCGCGCGACTCTCGAGTACATGGTGCGCAAGCTGTTCGGCGAGGACTCGAAGATGCGCATGCGTCCGAGCTTCTTCCCGTTTACCGAGCCGTCCGCGGAAGTCGACATGTCGTGCGTCTTCTGCCGCGGCGCCGGCTGCGGCACCTGCTCGCAAACCGGCTGGATGGAGATCCTCGGCTGCGGAATGATTCACCCGCAGGTGCTGCGCAACGTGGGAATCGATCCGGAAGAGTGGAGCGGGTTCGCGTTCGGGATGGGAATCGATCGCGTGGCGATGCTGAAATTCGACATCCCGAACATACGAACCCTTTTCGAAAACGATCTCCGCGTGCTGCAGCAGTTCTGAGTGTAGGACAAGCTCTCAGCTTGTCCCCGACGTGATCTCCGGCTTGTCCCGACGTGAGAGCTCCCGACAAGCTGAGAGCTTGTCGTACACCGGCTACCGTGTCATTCCGAGCCGCGAAGACGGTCGAGGAATCCCCTGCCGAAGCACGATCCGTGTGCCGCCGGAGGGGATCCCTCGACTTCGCTCGGGATGACACCTAGAAGCGGAACATCTCCTTCTTCTCGCCGCTCAGCGGCTGCATCGCGTACAGCACACCCTTCTGATGTACCGCGAGCGGCTGCGACGCATCGGCCACGCTGCGGCGCGGATCGGCCGCGTACCACTGCGGATAGCTGAACGATGTCATCGCCGAATCGAAATCGGTGCGCAGCACGGCGCCGTGCACGTAATCGACGACGACCAGATTCGACGCGCCGTTCAGCACCAGCCGTCCGCCCGCAAGCTCGCGCGCGAAAAACAGCTGCGTCGACTTGCCGACCGGAATCTGTTTGCCGCCCGTGTTGAGCGTCCACTGCATCGACGCGTCTTTTTTCAAAGTCGCGATCGAACCGTCGGCGAGCAGCGTCGTGTGCATCAAGCCTTCGGCCGGCGCTTCGGCGATCAGCTGGCCCGTACGCGCATCGACGATGCGTGCAGTCGCGCTGGAGTCGCGGTCTGCAACCATCAGCGCGCGCTTTCCATCAGCGGAAACCGCCAGCCCGAGGTGCTTCGCGTCCGTCCGCAGCTGCCCCGTGTGTGCGAGCGAGCGCGCGCGGACATCGAACTCGTAGATGTCGACACCGTGCTCCGCCACCTTCATCGTCGGGAACTGCGGCGACTGAATGTAGATACGCAGCAGCTCGGGACTGACGAAGAAGAGCCGGCGCATCGTGCGTGCCGTATTCGGCACGCGCACCGAGGCGAGCGCCTTCTTCGACGCGAGCTCGTACGCGGTCAGCAGACCGTTTCCGTCGATCACCGCGAGCCGCGCGCCGTCATCCGACAACACGAATTCCGAATAGCGCGATACCGCGATCTGCGTATCGACGGACTCTCCACTCGTGCCCGGCTGGACCGTGTACAACTCCCCTTCCATCGCGCGGTAGTCGGGCAGTTGCAGATACGCAACCGTGCGGCCGTCGCGCGACAGACCGGAGCTGAACCACGAACGGATGCCGTGCAAACGCATCGACTTGCCGCTCGCCAGGTCGTAGAGAAACAGCGCGTGGTAATCCATCCGATGCTTCGCCTGACCGAAGACGAAGCTCCACGAGCCCTCCTCGGGCTGCGAGACGTTGACCGTCTTCAGATCGCTCGGCGAAACATTCACCACCCATGCGGTGAACAGTCCCGCGACCACGAGCACGATCGCCAGCGACACCCACACGAAGCGCGACAGCGCGTAGTGATTCTGGCGACGGTCCGCGCGACCATGCGCGAGCTGCCACGCGCCGCACGCGAGCAGGATCAGCATCAGCGCGGCGAACAGCGTGAACGCCACGCGCGTGATGAGATCGCCCGCGAATCCTTCGAGCAGCGGACGAATGATCGCCGCGATCGCCAGCGCGGCGCCGGCCATCAGCGCGACATCGAGCGCAACCAGCGGCGACTTCGAACGGAACATCGTGCCGAAGACATGTCCGAACAACAGCAGCACCAGCGCCGCGCCGCCGACGATCGCGAATGCGACCGGCAGCTCGAGATTCCAGCTGCGCTGCCACGATGTGGTGCCCGCGAGGTATGACGGGAAGAAGAGCACCACGAAGCAAACGACCAGCGTGACGATCGCCGCGATCAGTTTGCCGAACCAGATCGCGGACGCGGACAGCGGCTTGGAGAAGTAGAACGACATCCGCTTCTCCGACAGATCGCGGCCGATCATCGTGACGCCGAGGACGAGCGCGAGACCGAGTGTGAATCCGATGGCGACGATGGCGCCGACGGTCGTGACGACGTCGGTGTAGCTGAACGCGCGGACGCCCGGCACGGCCGGCAGGACGAACGGGAGCACCGCGAGCACCGCCGCGGCGATGAAGACAGACGTGCGCTCCGCGAGGTCGCGGCGCGCGATGGCGAGAACGTGACTCATTGTTTTTCTCCTGCAACGGCGATGAAGATTTCTTCCAGCGACATCGCCGATACATCGGCGGACTGGATGGTGGCATTCGAGCGAAGCCGCTCGAACGCGAGGTCGTCGTAATTCGAAACGATTGCTTCGGTGCCGGCGCCCCAGTTGCGGACCAGCGCCGTGCGGAAGCTGGCCGCGTCGAGCGCCACCGGTTGCGCGGCGAAGCGGATGCGGCGGAAGCGCGCCTTCAGCGTCTCCAGCTCTTCCTCCAGCACGATGCGTCCGTCGTTCATGATCGCGACGCGATCGGCGATGTGCTCCACGCCGGTGAGATCGTGCGTGGTGAGAAAGACCGTCGTGCCACGGTCGGCGAGCTCGGCGATCACTTCGTCGAACAGCGATTTGCGCGCGACGACATCGAGTCCGAGGGTCGGATCGTCGAGCACGATCAGCTCCGGCGTCGTAGCCAGTGCCAGCGCGAGCGAGACCTGCTTCTTCTGTCCTTTCGACAGATCGCCGAAGCGCGTCTGCTTGGCGATGCCGAAGCGGTCGAGCCGCGCGTCGAATGCCTTCGTGTCGAAGCGCGAGTAGAGCGACGCGCAGAAATCTGCGAGCTGCTGCACGCGCATCTCGGGCGGCGCATCTGCGTCTTCCGCCACCACGCCGATGCGCTCCATCAGCCGCGTGCGATGTTTCCACGAGTCTTCGCCGAGGACTTCGGTGTTTCCGGATGTTGCGCGCTGCTGCCCGAGGGCGCAGCGGACGAGCGACGACTTGCCGGCGCCATTACGGCCGAGCAGCGCGTACACCGAGCCGCGCGGAACCGTGAGCGACGCGGTGTCGACGGCGACACGGCGTCCGTAGCGCACCGTCATGCCGTCGATGCGGATTGCGGGCGTCTCCGCGTGATTCATGCCTTCCTCCTGTGCTCGCGAACGAGCCTGTCGTAACTGGTGTTGAGCTCATCGACCGCATCGCCGATGGTGGCGCCGACCGAGATCGCCGCGCTGGCGTAACGATTCGAGGCGTCGCGAAGCACCTCGTTCCGTTCCGACCGTTTCGGCTGTGACGGCTCGTCGGCGACGAACGTTCCCTCCCCGCGCCGCACGGCGAACACGCCGTGTTCGGTCAGTCGCTGGTATGCGCGGGCGACGGTATTCGGGTTGACGCGGAGTTGCTGGGCCAGATCGCGGACGGACGGAACGGTGTCACCTGGCTTCAGCGCGCCGAGCGTGATCATCCGCCGCATTCCTTCCTCGATCTGTCGCCAGATGGGGGCTGCGTCAGTTGGATTGATGTCGAACAATGGACCTCCTGAGACTCACTGTACTAAGTTACTAATACAGTAGGTCGGTGCCGCCGGATTGTCAAGCCGGTATAATCGCCGCTCCGCAAAAAAGCAGGAGTGCGGCACTCCGGGAGACAAACATGTTCCGACTCCGCTGGCCGGCCATTGCCGTCGCTGCTGTTCTTGCCGTCGGCATCCACGCCGACGTGCGTCCATTGTCAGAAGCAGAGCGCGCCGGGACGCGCATCGTGGCCGACTACCTCGCCCGCGGACCGCAGGCGGTCATGGAGCAGCTCGCCGCCACCTCCCCTCTGCGCAAACTCGGAGTGGACGAGATCGAAGCGCGCCTCGGACCGCCCGCCGACAGCTCGTGGGAACTGCAGACGCTCGTTCCGTCGATGGCCGATCGCGCCGCCGCGTTCAGCGTCGAGTACCCGTCCGGAGTCGACGACACGATCGTGCTCGAGCTGACGAAAGAAGGCGCGGACTATCGCGTCGCCGACATCCGCACGCTCGCGCAGAAATCGACAACGCCGCAGGTCTTCCCGCCGCTGCCGGCGACCGAAGCGGCCGCCGCGACGAAGCCGACGCGCGTGACGTTGATCGTGACGCTGCTCGCCGGACTCTTCGCCGGTCTGCTCGGTTTCGTCGGCGCGAAGCTGCGGCTGAAAGCAATCGTGCTGATCGCGGTGCTCGTCGCGGCAGGCGGCGCGTTCATGGCGATGACGCAGGACGACCGCTTCGCACTAGACAAACTCCTTCCGCATCGCGCGGAGACAGTCACAGTCGCAAAAGAGCATGAGCTGCAGCTCCGTTCGTTGCTTGCACTGCGCCGCGCGATTGCCAGCGGCACGGCGGATGTCGACGCGCTCTACGCACGCGCCGCGAAGACCGGCGAGCCGGGACGCGTCGCCGATCTCTGGAAAGCGCAGTGGGACCTGCAGCAGAGCCGCAACGAGCAGGTGTCGCGCACGCTCGCGGCGTTCCCCTCGCCGTCCGAATATCCGCTCGCCGAGATCCTGCGCGGACGCATCGCGCTGACGAAAGGTGATGAAGGCAGCTCGATCGTCGCGTACGAACACGCGGTCAACCTCGGTCCCGGCCGGGACGGACTCTGGCTCGAGACCGCGCAGGCGCTCCTCGGTCTCGGCTTCGACGATCGCGCAGCGGACTACCTCCGCCGCCTCGATCAGATCGGCTCGCGCAAACCCGACGCGCACTACTACCTCTCGCTGATGGCGGCGCAAAAAGGACGCGCCGAGGATTCGGAAGCGCATCTCAAACGCGCCTGGTCCATGCGGCCGGTGCCGCGCGCACGGCTGGTCGAAGCGGGCGTGCTCTGGTCGATTCTGCGGCGCGAAAGCACGGTGAATCTGATCGGACTCAGCGCGCCGGAAGAAGCGACGTTCGTATCGACCGACGTTTCGACGCGTTCCATCGCGCTCCCCGCCGGTGCGGATGCGTGGGTCTCCGGCGATTTCCTGCACGTGCAGATCGCGGGGCAGCAGCTCTCCGTTCCGGGCGGCGCCGCACTCGCGCCGGCGGGAACGCGCGTCGCCGACGCCGCCGAATTGCAGCGCGACATCGACGAGCATTCCATCGCGGAGCTGCCGCAGCTGATGAACATTC
>DATEZA010000032.1:0-5962 GCA_035255945.1 Thermoanaerobaculia bacterium | reverse complement strand
ACTTCGAGCACATGCGTCAATCGCGTGCGGTAGTGATCGCCTTCGGGCGCGAGGAACACCTGCGTCTTGTGCTTGAGCCGGCGGAATGCCTTGCAGTGGATGATCCGATCGCGGTCGCGCTGATACGACGGACGGATGTCGTCCTCCGGCTCCTCGCGATCGCGGCCGCGCGTCTCCGCCGACTTCGCCGCGCGCGGCGCGAGCGTGTCGTCCTCGATCTTCTCGAGCATCTCGCGAATGGTCATCAGAGCGGCATTCTATGCGTCGTCATCCCGAGCGTAGTCGAGGGACCTGGGGTGCGGGCGGCGCGCCGCACTCCGCCCAAGTGTCTCGACTACGCTCGGCATGACGTCAGAGCGCGAGCTCCATGTAGCGCGACCCCTCGATCGGGTTGAAGCGATACGGCTCGATGTCGACGAAGCCGAACGATTCGTAGAGCCGCATCGCTTCCTGCATCGATGGCAGCGTGTCGAGCCGCATCTTTTTGAAATTGCGCAGGCGTGCAGAGTCGATGATCGCGTCGACGAGTTGCCGTCCGATGCCGCGGCCGCGAAACTGCGGACGGATGTAGAGGCGCTTCATCTCGCAGGTGTCGGCATCGATGCGGCGCAGCGCGATGCAGCCGGCGACGCCGTCGTCCTGGCGCGCGAGGAGGATCAGGTCGTAGAACGTGCCGAGGTCCATCAACTCTTCATCGAGGTGCTGAAACGACAGATCGACGCCGAGCGACTGCGCGTATTCGAGAATGAGCTCGCGAACGGTGGCGAGGTCGGTCGCCGCCTCGATCATGGAAGGAGCTCGCCGCGCAGGATCGTGTAGGCGCGGCCGCCGAGCATCACGCGATCGCCCTCGATGCGCACGCGCACGACGCCGCCGCGTTCGGACGCCTGATACGCGAGCAGCTCGTTCTTGCCGAGGCGCGAGGACCAGTAGGGACCGAGGCAGCAATGCGCGGAGCCGGTGACCGGATCTTCATCGATGCCGGAGCCGGGCGCGAAGAAGCGCGAGACGAAATCGTATTCGCCGTTCGACGGACGGCTGGTGACGATCACGCCGCGAACCGGAATGTGCCGCAGCGCCGCGTGGTCCGGCGACAGCGCGCGCACCGTCTCCTCGGAATCGACCTCGACGATGTAATCGAATTCGTTGCGTCCGACGTAAAGCGGATCCTTGATGCCGAGCGATGAGAGCAGCTCGGGCGGCGGATCGGCGCGCTCTTCACGTTTGGCGGGGAAGTCGAGATTGATCCACTCGCCGTCGCGCGCGGCGGAGAGCATGCCGCTCTTCGTGTGAAACAGGAGCACCGCGGACGGCTCGCCTTCGAGCCAGAGCGCATGCGCGGAGGCGATCGTCGCGTGTCCGCAGAGATCGACTTCCACTTTCGGCGTGAACCAGCGCAGCGCGAAACCGTCGTCGCGACGAAGGAGAAATGCGGTCTCGGAGAGATTCATCTCCGCCGCGACGCGCTGCATCCACTCCGCCGTCCGCACCTTGTCGAGGATGCAGACGGCGGCCGGATTTCCGCGAAACGGCTCGCCGGTGAAGGCGTCAATGGTGTAGATGCGCAATCAGATTCCCGGGACTTTCGCTGCTTTGCCGTACATCAGACGCACGGCGATGAAGCCGACGACGATCACGCCCGCGGCGCATGCATCGCGATACGGATTGCTGAACATCGTCGGGTAGTGGTTGCTGATCATGAAGTAGATCAGCGGCACCGACATGTACGTGTTGTGGCGCGAGCGGAGGCCGGCGATCTTCACTTCCGGCGAGTCGGCCGGCAGCGGATTTCCTGCCTTCAGCGCGGAGATGATCTTCTTCTGATACGGCCAGATGATCATCCAGACGTTCAGCGCCATGATCGTGCCGAACGTCGCACCGCCGTGGATGTAAAGCGAGCGGCCGCTGTAATGCCCGAGCTTCGGACACTCCAGCACTCCCCACACCAGCGCGTAGAGCACGAGGCAGATTCCGGCGGCGACGGTCTTGTTCGCCATCGCCTTCATGATCGCGTTGTAGAGCACGAATCCGAGCGCCCACATCACGAGCACGAAGAAGAGCCAGAGCCACGGATTGCCTTCACCGTTCTCGAACAGCACCTGCCGGCTCTGGTAGTAGATGAGACCGGCCAGCAGGAAGCCGGTGATCCACGTCCACGCCGCGCCCCAGCGGAACCAGAAGAGCGCGCGCGGCAGAAGCTCGGGGTTGACGGCTTTTTTCGTCGGGCCGTCGATCTTTCCCTGGAATGGTCCGTTGACGAAGTTGAAGAAATAAAGGTGTCCGATCCACGCGATGCCCGCGACGATGTGGGCCCATCGGAAGAAGAGTTGCAGCACGGTATTCACTTCATTTGGCATTGCCTCTCCTCATTGAACATTGTTGCGTTCAGGGTTCTCGGGGTAGCCTCGGCGATTATATGAGGGATCGATGGAAGTGGAATTTGCGCAACGAGTAGCGATAGTCACGGGCGCATCGGGCGGCATCGGTACGGCGACGGCGGACCTGTTCGAGGAGCGCGGCGCGCGCGTGATCCGCGCCTCGCGCTCGACCGGCTTCGATGTGTCGAACGAAGCGGATGTCGCGCGCCTGCTGCAGGAGCCGGTGGACATCATCATCAACAACGCCGGCGCGATCGAAGTCGCGCGTCTGCACGAGATGTCGAGCGACATGTGGGACCGCACGTTCGCGGTGAATGTCCGCGGCGCGTTCCTGATGTGCAAATACGCGCTGCCGTCGATGATCGCGCGGCGATCGGGTGCGATCGTGAACGTCGCGTCGATCTCCGGCGTCGTCGGACCGCAGAAATTTCCCGGTTTCACGGCGTACTGCGCGAGCAAAGCGGCATTGATCTCGCTGACGGAATCGCTGGCAGTGGAAGTGAAGGAGCACGGCATTCGCGTGAACTGCATCAGCCCCGGTTCGGTCGACACGAAGATGTGGGCCGAGGTGAGCAACAACGCGCCGGCGGACATGACGCCGCGCGAGATCGCGGAGGCGATCGCATTTCTGGCGAGCGATCGATCGCGGCCGATGAACGGACAGAATCTGAATGTCTGGAGTGTCTGACAGGCCCACCCGCGCCGATATCGACCTCGGCGTCTTCTCCCGCAACATCGATGCGATCGTGTCGCGGCTTCCGGCAGGCGCGCGGCTCGTCGCGGTGCTGAAGGCGAACGCGTATGGCCATGGTGCGATCGAGCTCGCGCGCAAATGCGATGCGGATCGCGTGGCGATGATCGCGGTCGCGCTGCTGGAAGAAGCGATCGCGCTGCGTCAGGCGGGGATCACATTGCCGTTATTCGTGTTCGGATCGGTGAAGGAGATCGATGTCGCGCTCGACCACGACATCACGCTCGGCGTCGTCGGCCCCGAGGAGCTCGCGCGGGTGTGCGAGGTGGCGAGACATCGCGATGTGAACGTGCATCTGAAGCTCGACAGCGGCATGGGACGGATGGGCATCGTCGAGAGCGAATTGCCGGATGCGGTCGAGATGATTCGCAATACGCCGCGGCTGAAAATCGGCGGCATCTACACCCATCTCGCGAACGCGGACGAGCCCGATGACTCGTACAGCGCGACGCAGATCGCGAACTTCGATCGCATGCTCGACACACTTCGCGCGAACCGCATCGATGCGCCGCAGCATCACATCGCGAACAGCGCGGCGACGAGGCGCGGACTGGTGCGGCCGGGCGATTTCGCGCGAGTCGGCATCGCGTTGTACGACCGGGTGATGCGCTGGCGGACGGAGATCGTTCGCTTGAAAACGCTGCCGCGCGGCTCCGCGATCGGCTACGGCACGACGTTTCACACCACGCGCGAAAGCCGCATCGCCACGATTCCGGTGGGCTACGCCGACGGCTATCGGCGCGTGCTCTCGAACAACGCGGACGTGCTCGTGCGCGGCAAGCGCGTGCCGGTGGCCGGCCGCGTGTCGATGGATCTCGTCACGATCGACGTGACGGACATCGAAGCGAATCCCGGCGATGAAGTCGTGCTCCTCGGCGATGAGATCAGCGCGACGGAGCTGGCCGCGAAAGCCAATACAATCTCGTACGAGATTTTCTGCGGCGTCACCGCCCGAGTGCCGCGGCGCTACATCGACTCATGACCGCAGTCTTCGAGATTCTCGGCCTCTACTTCGTGAACGTCTTCGAGCAGACGGGACTCTGGTTCCGCATGCTCTGGCGCACGATCACCGGCGCGTTGCGTCCGCCGTTCGAGCTCCGCGAATGGCTGCGGCAGATGGTCCGCCTCGGATGGGATTCGATTCCGGTCGTTTTCCTGACGTCGATGTTCACCGGCATGGTGCTCGCGCTGCAGACCTTCAACGGATTCCAGCGCGTGCACGCGGAGAACTTCGTCGGCAGCGTCGTGGCGCTGGCGATGCTGCGCGAGCTGTCGCCGGTGCTCGTCGGATTGATGGTGACGGGGCGCGTCGGCTCGTCGATGGCCGCGGAGATCGGCACGATGCGGGTGACCGAACAGATCGATGCGCTCAAAGCACTGGCCACCGATCCGGTGCAGTACCTCTTCGTGCCGCGCGTGATCGCCGGCATCTTCATGCTGCCGTTTCTGGTGATCCTCGGCGACGCGCTCGGCGTCGGCGGCGGTTACCTCGTCGCCGTGAAGATGATGGATGCGAATCCGGTCCTGTACGAACAGAACACGTATCAGTTCCTCCAGATGAACGACATCTGGAGCGGATTGATCAAGGCCGCGGTGTTCGGCCTGATCCTCACGCTCACCGGCTGCGTGCGCGGCTACTACACGCGCGGCGGCGCGGAGGGCGTCGGGCGCGCGACGACGAACGCGGTCGTCAGCTCGTCGCTGATCATCCTGTTCACCGATTTCTTTTTGACGAAGATGCTCTTCTGATGATCTCCGTCCAACATTTGTACAAATCGTTCGGCGACAAGCAGGTGCTCGTCGACATGTCGCTCGAAGTCGGCGAAGGCGAATCGGTAGTGATCGTCGGCGGCTCGGGCACCGGCAAGAGCGTCACGCTGAAGCACATCATCGGATTGCTGAGTCCCGACAAGGGTCACATCTTCGTCGACGACACCGACATCTGCACGCTCGACGGCCGGCAGCTGAATGACTTCCGCCGGCATTTCGGAATGTCGTTTCAGGAAGGCGCGCTGTTCGATTCGATGTCCGTGTTCGAGAACATCGCGTTTCCGCTGCGGCGTCACACGAAGATGAGCGAGGCGGAGATCCGCAATCGCGTCGAGGAGTGTCTGTCGCTCGTGCATCTCGAGACGTCGAACGGCGACAAACGTCCGAGCGAGCTGTCGGGCGGCATGCGGCGCCGCGTCGGCTTCGCGCGCGCGATCTCGCTCAAGCCGGAGATCCTGCTGTTCGACGAGCCGACGACGGGACTCGATCCGGTGATCAGCGACGTCATCGCGGAGCTCATCCGCGAGATGGATCGCACGCTGAACACGACGACGGTGACGATCACGCACGACATGAAGGTCGCGTTCAAGATCGCCGATCGCGTGGCGATGCTCCACAAGGGCCACATCATCGAGCAGGGGACGCCCGAGGAGTTTCAGCGGTCGAACAATGAAATAGTGCAGCAGTTCATTGAAGGACGCGCGGAAGGGCCGCTGACAGAGTAGCGGCCCTTCGGTGAGCGGCTAGTCCGCGGCTAATCCTTGTGCATGCGACGATGGGTCGTCGTCGTGGTCGTTGTCGCCGTCGTGTCGGTCGTCGTTTCCTGCGTGCTGCTGGTCATCGGCGGAGTGGTGATCGTGGTGGTGGCGGTCGTGTCCTGCGCAGGCGTGGTTACGGCCGGAGTCTCGATCACAGTCGGACTCGTTACGGTCGTCGTGATCGGCGTCTCGGTCACGCTCACCGTCGACTTCGAGCTCTGCGGCACGGCATTCACATTCGTGTTCGTTCCCGCCATCGCGGCGTTGCCGCTGCCGGGCGCGTTGCTGCTCGTGTAGACGCGGCC
>DATEZA010000031.1:0-7261 GCA_035255945.1 Thermoanaerobaculia bacterium | reverse complement strand
GAGTGCTGCGACGCGTTGGTGATGCCGCTGTTCTCGAAGTTGAGGCCGTGGAAGCGCTGGCGGTTGATGCGGAACGAGAGGTGGTTGTTGACCATCAGCTCGTGATCCGTCTTCAACAGATAGACGTCCTGGTTCTGCTGCTGGTTGTACTCGCCGCCGATCGCGGAGAGCGTCGCGAGCGCCGCCTGGCTCGCCGCGTCGGTCGGGAATGACGTGATGCGGCCGCCGCCGAGCACGACGATGTTCGGCGTCGAGTTGCGCTGGCGATCCCAGTTCGCGAAGAAGAAGTGCTTGTCCTTCACGATCGGGCCGCCGAGGCTGAAGCCGTACTGATCGAAGTGGTACGGGCTCTTCGCGCGGTTGTTGATGACGTTGATGTAGTTGTTCGCGTTGAGGCTCTTGTCGCGGTAGTAGTCGAAGATCGAGCCGTGCCACTCGTTCGAGCCCGACTTGGTCACGACGTTGATCACCGCGCCGCCCGCGCGGCCGTACTCGGCGGAGTACGCATTGTTGTTGACCTGGAACTCTTTGACCGCGTCCTGCGAGAACTGGTACGGCGCGCGGCCCGAGCCGGTGCGGCCGACGGTCTGGCCGAAGAACGTGTTGTCGTTGTTCGCGCCGTCGACGACGAGCGAGTTCAGCGTGCCGCGCTGGCCGGCGAAGCTGATGTCGCCGAGGCGCACGTCGCGCACGACGCCGGGCGTGGTGAGCACGAAGTCGATGAAGTTGCGGCCGTTCGTCGGCAGGTTCTGAATCGCCTTCTCATTGACGACCGAGCTCACCTGCGACTTCGACGTCTCGATCACCGGCGCTGCGGCCGACACGATGAGCGTTTCGGACACGCCCGCCTTCATTGCGAAGTTGAGCGTGACGTCGGTTCCGACGTTGACTACGATCTTGTCGCGCTTGATCGGCTGGAAGCCCGAAAGCTCGGCACCGACGTTGTAAGTCGCCGGAGGCAGAAGCGCGATTTGATAGTGACCGGTCGCGTTGCTGACGGTCGTGCGCGCCACGCCGGTCGCGGTGTTCGTCGCGGTGACGGTGACACCCGGAACTGCAGCGCCGGTGTCATCGGTCACCACGCCGGAAATCGAGCCGTTCGAGCTTTGCGCGAACGACGCGGCCGGCACGAGCACGACCAGAAGCGCGAGAAGAATGTACTTCGCGTATTTCATGCGGTCTCCTTGCAGAGAAAAAAGGTTTGTACTGAACAGATTTGGACGGAAAAAAGTGCTCGAAGAATAGCACGGAGAAATGAGCCATGACGATCTCGACAGTGAACCCAGCGAATGGTCAGACGCTGCGCACATTCGATGCGCTCACGGAGCGTGAAATCGAAGCGAAGTTGCAGCGATCGATCGATGCATTCGCCATCAATCGCGCACGCTCGTTCGCCGATCGCGCGACCCGCATGCACGCCGCCGCCGATGCCCTCGACGCGCGCAAAAACGAGCTCGGAAAAATGATCACCACCGAGATGGGCAAGCCGGTGAAAGCGGCGATCGCCGAGGTGCAGAAGTGCGCGCTCGTCTGCCGCTATTACGCGGAGAACGCGGAAAGGCATTTGTCAGACGAGTACGTGCAGACCGACGCCGCGGATTCGTACATTCGCTTCCAGCCGCTCGGTCCCGTGCTCGCGGTGATGCCCTGGAACTTTCCGTTCTGGCAGGTGTTCCGGTTCGCCGCGCCGGCGCTGATGGCGGGGAACGTCGGATTGCTGAAGCACGCGTCGAACGTGCCGCAATCGGCCCTGGCGATCGAAGAGATCTTCGTCGCCGCCGGATTTTCGGACGGCGAATTTCAAACGTTGCTGATCTCCGCGTCACAGGTGTCGAACCTGCTCGAGGACGAGCGGATCAAAGCGGCGACGCTGACCGGGAGCGAGCCGGCCGGCGCGAGCGTCGCGTCGGCGGCCGCGCATCGCATCAAGAAGAGCGTGCTGGAGCTCGGAGGGAGCGACCCGTTCGTCGTGATGCCGAGCGCGGATCTCGATGAAGCGGTGTCGGTCGCAGTGAAGGCGCGCATCGTCAACAACGGACAGTCGTGCATCGCCGCGAAGCGCTTCATCGTGCACGAAGAAATCTTCGAGCAATTCGAGTCGAAGTTCTGCGCGGCGATGGAAGCGCTGACGATCGGCGATCCGATGGATGAATCGACGGATGTCGGTCCGCTGGCGATGGAGCAGATCGTCAACGATCTCGACAAGCAGGTCCGCCAATCGATCGCCGCCGGCGCGCGTCTGGTCACCGGCGGCAAACGCCTCGGCGGCAACTACTACGCGCCGACGATCCTCGCCGACATTCCTCCGTCTGCACCGGCGTTCGCGGAAGAGACGTTCGGCCCGGTCGCGTCGCTGTTCCGCGTGCGCGATGCAAACGAAGCGATCGAGCTCGCGAACGCGACGCCGTTCGGCCTCGGCTCGAGCGTCTGGACGAACGATCGCGACGAAGCGCTGCGCTTCATCGACGGCATCGAATCGGGGCAGGTGTTCGTCAACGCGATGGTGGCGTCCGATCCGCGCGTGCCGTTCGGCGGCGTGAAGCACTCCGGTTTCGGACGCGAGCTCGGCGTCTACGGCATCCGCGAGTTCGTGAACATCAAGACGGTGTGGATTGCGAGGATGCGCAATCACACTTCGACGCCGGTCGAATGATTGCTGCTGTACGATGCGCGGCATGAAAGAGCATCACTATGCCGCGCATCTCGTCTGGGACGGCGACAACACGACCGACTACACGACCTACTCGCGATCGCATCGCGCCGTCATCGAATCGAAGCCGGAGATCCGCCTCACCGCCGATCCGGCATTCCGCGGCGACGCGGACACGCACAATCCGGAGGACCTGTTCCTCACCGCGATCAGCTCGTGTCACATGCTGTCGTACCTCGCGTTGTGTGCGAAGTACCGCATCAACGTGCTGTCGTACGAAGACCGCGCGACCGGCGTGATGCAGGAGGACGGCAAGGGCGGCGGGAAGTTCGTGAGTGTGACGCTGCATCCGGTCGTCACAATCTCCGATCCGGAGCAGATCGAGCGCGCGACGAAACTGCACGAACGCGCGCACGAGCAGTGCTTCATCGCCGCGTCGTGCAGCGTACCGATTCATCACCAGGCCGAGGTGCGCACGTGAAGGATCTGGCCATCGCGCTGGAGAATCGGCCCGGAGCGCTGGCGGAGATGGGCGAAGCGCTCGGCCGCGCAGGCGTGAGCATCGAAGGGGGCGGCGTGTTCGGCGATGTCGCGCACTTTCTGTTCGTCGATGGTGATGCTGCGCGTGCGGCGCTCGAAGTGGCGGGCATTCGCGTGATCGCGATCCATGACGTGCTGATGCCCCGGCTGCGTCAGAGCGAAGCGGGACAGCTCGGGAAAATCGCGCGACGCATGGCGGATGCGGGCGTGAACATCGAAGTGCAATACAGCGATCACGATCACAACCTGGTGCTCGTGGTCGATGACTTCGAGCGCGGGCGGGAGGTGGCGGATGGGTGGATGGCGGGGATGACGCCCTCATCCGGCCTTCGGCCACCTTCTCCCCGCGAGCGGGGCGAAGGTCAATAGATCTCGCGCCGCGTGTGCTTGGTGACCCTCGCGCTGCGTGTGCTTGGCCAATCTCGCGCTGCGTGTGCTTGGCCAATCTCGCGCCGCGTGTGCTTGGCGAATCTCGCGCTGCGTGTGCTTGGCGAATCTCGCGCCGCGTGTGCTTGGCGAATCTCGCGCTGCGTGTGCTTGGTGAATCTCGCGCCGCGTGTGCTTCGTGACCCTCGCCCCGCTTGCGGGGAGAGGGTGGCCCTGAGCTTGTCGAAGGGCCGGGTGAGGGGCTTTCCCCGAGGTCCCTACTCGTTCGATTCCAGCGCGAACTTCATCGCCTCGAGATCCACCTTCTCATCCTTCATCACGCGAAAGACGCAGCGGCCGTCGCCGTCCTGGAACTTCTCTTCGCGGTACACGCGCACGCCGAGCACGCGCGTGAGTGCGTTGACGGAGACGCTGCAGAGATTCGGGCGCTGCATCGCCGTGTTGTAGAACGGGCAATTGCGCTCGACGAGTTTGTATCCGTCCGCGGTCTTCTCCGTATCCATGTACGGATCGTCCTGCAGATACCAGTGCTTCAGCGCTTCCATCCGCTGTTCGAGCGTGAGCTCGCGCAGCATCGGGCCGATGACGTTCGCTTTGTCTTCCGCGACGCGCGAGAGCACGCGCGTGACCGCATCGGATCCGAGCTCGTCGGCGATTGCATCGATCACCGCGACACTCAACGCGTCGTACTGCTTCGGGAAAAGGTGATCGCCCGCCGCGGTGAGGCTGTACGCGGTCGCAGGTCTGCCGGTGCGTCCTGCCGTGTTGCGCTCGATGCGCGCTTCGATCCAGCCGTCGCGCTGCAATTGCAACAGCTGCTGGCGAACCGCTTCACCGGTGAGCTGCAGGATCGAAGCAAGCTGCGCGATGGTCGCCGAGCCCTGCTGCTTGAGCGCAACGAGGATCGCGCGCCGGCTGTCGGGAAGTTGGTTGATGGTGAGAATGACGCAGGCTCCTGAATCGCGGAACGCGTGCAGCAGCGATGATTATTCACCGTCAATCATGTGCTTGCAAAATGTTGTATCGAACGATGTTGAGCGATTGACAGCGCTCTCAACCATGGCACAATAGATCCATAGCTACAGCAAGCTGGAATTTCGGAGGCGAGTGCGGGTGAGGAGCGTGGGCCTGGTTTCGATGCCGTTCGGGCCGCTCTTTTCGCCGTCGATCGCACTTTCTCTTCTGAAATCGGCTCTCACCCGCGACGGCATCGATTCACGCATCCACTACTTTACGATCCGCTTCGCCGAACGCGTGAGCTCGCGCTTCTATCTCAACATCGCGGGCGGAATTCGTCCGTCGATGACGAAGCTCGCAGGCGAATGGATCTTCAGCGCGGCGCTCAGCGACATGAGCAAAGAGGATGAAGAGGCGTACGTCGAAACGGTTCTTCTTCGTCAGCCGCCTGCGACGAGCGTGGCGCTGCGCCGTCCGACACGCGCACGTGTCGCCGGGATTCTTCGCGCACGCGACCTGGCGCGCGCGTTCGTCGATGAATGCGCGGACGAAGTGCTGCGCGACGAACCGCCGATCGTCGGATTCACCAGCGTCTTCCAGCAACAGACCGCGTCGCTCGCACTGGCGAAGCGCATCAAACAGCTGCGTCCCGAAACGTTCATCGTGTTCGGCGGCGCGAATGTCGAAGGGGTGATGGGCGCGGAAGCGGTGCGGCAATTCGAGTTCATCGATGCCGCGGTCTCCGGCGAAGGCGACCTGATCATCAGCGAGCTCGTACAACGCGTGCTCGACGGGAGATCGGTCGAAGGACTACCGGGCGTTCGCACGCGAGCGAACGTCGACGCCGATCTCGCATCCGGAACCTTCTCCAATGCGCCGACGGTGATGCAGATGGATGCCTTGCCGTATCCCGATTACGACGATTACTTCGCGCAATTCCGCCGCAGCCGTTTTCAGCGCAAGTGGATGCCGCGGATTTTCTTCGAGACCTCACGCGGCTGCTGGTGGGGCGAGAAGATGCACTGCACGTTCTGCGGTCTGAACGGCGCGACGATGCAGTTCCGCAGCAAGTCGGCGGAGCGGGCGCTCGCGGAGCTGACGTTTCAAACCGAACGCTATCCCGGATGCGACGTCGAGATGACGGACAACATCCTCGACCTCGCCTACTTCAAGGACTTCGTCCCCGAGCTCGCCCGCCGCAACATCGACCTCGGGCTCTTCTACGAAACGAAAGCGAATCTGCGCAAAGAACAGATCCGCATGCTGCGCGACGCCGGCATCCGCAGCATTCAGCCCGGCATCGAAAGCCTGCACGACGCGGTGCTCAAGCTGATGCGCAAAGGTGTGTCGGCGCTGCAGAACATCCAGCTGCTCAAGTGGTGCAAAGAGCTCGGCGTGGAACCTCTGTGGAACATTCTGGTCGGATTTCCGGGCGAGCCCGCGGATGGTTACGCGTGGATGGCGAAGGTGATGCCGCTGCTATCGCATCTGCCGCCCGCGGGCTACATCGGGCCGGTTCGTCTCGACCGGTTCAGTCCGAATTACTTCGACGGAGAAAAACTCGGACTGACGAAGATCGAGCCGCTCCCCGCGTATCGCTACGTCTATCGCGGCGTTGCACCCGACGCGTTGCGCAACATCGCCTATCACTTCGAATACGAATACGCGCAGCCGCAGGATGTCGCTGCGTACGCGAAGCCGGTCGCGTACGCGTTGCGCGAGTGGCGCGAGCTGCACGGTCGCAGCGATCTGTTTTCGATCGACACCGGCGATCATCTGTTGATCTGGGATCTGCGTCCGGTTGCGAAGCGCGCGTTGACCGTGTTGAGCGGAGCGGAGCGTCTGCTCCACATCGCGTGCGATGCGGTGACGGACGTTCGTCAGATCGAGAAGACGCTCTCGTCGCTCGGCGCGACGCGCACCGCGGACCAGATCACATCGATGCTCGCGCCGCTCATCGACGCTGGGCTCGTGCTGCAGGACGGCACGCGCTATCTCGCGCTTGCGGTGGCGGTCGGCGAATACATCCCCGCGCAACCGGTCGTGAAGCAGTTCTACAGCGTCGCGAAGAGCATCGGTGTGCCGACCGATGACGGGATCGCAGTACCACTGAACGGACAGAGGAAGACGTTTTCCGCCACGAGATTTCCGCGAATCAAGCAGCGTTCGATTTCGACTCCCCAATTCAAAGTCGAAGGCTCGTTTCTGTTCATCCGCTGATAAACAAAAGGAGAATCAACATGGCTACCAAGAAAGCAGCGAAGAAGGCAGCAAAGAAAGCTCCGGCGAAGAAGGCCGCAGCAGCCAAGAAGGCCCCGGCAAAGAAGGCCGCAGCGAAGAAAGCTCCGGCAAAGAAAGCCCCGGCAAAGAAAGCCGCCAAGAAGGGCGGCAAGCGGAAGGCGCCGAAGGGCGAAATCCAGGGCGGTCAGGACTAACGGCATCCCACGGCGGCCGGGGCTTATGGCTCCGGCCGCTTCTCCCCGCTTGCACGTTGCGCATGGGCTAAACATAATCAACCCGGCTCTCCACATCGGATTCAAGGCGCAACGTGTCATCCATTAAATCTGGTACCCGGCTTGGGCACTATGAAGTTGTCGCCCCGATCGGGTCGGGCGGAATGGGCGAGATTTATCGCGCCAAAGATACGAAGCTCGGGCGCGAGGTGGCCATCAAGGTCCTGCCTCGGCATCTGCAGCAGGACGAGGACGCGATGGCGCGCTTCGAGCG
>DATEZA010000030.1:0-15873 GCA_035255945.1 Thermoanaerobaculia bacterium | reverse complement strand
TGCGTTCGGTTCGCGTAAAACACGATCAGCGCGAGAGGCGTGCACCCTGGCTAGGCCAACAAACGCAGCGGGCCGCGCCCGCCCGCCGGAGGCCTCCTCGTCGTCCCCTCATGCACGATACAGAGCTGCACCCCAGTGCAGACCTGACCCGAGCGCGGTGAAGCAGACGAGCATGCCGGGCTTGATGCGGCCTTCGGTCATGCATTCGTGGAAGAGGATCGGGAGGGTGCCGGCGGTCGTGTTTGCGTAGCGCTCGATGTTGTGCGGCACTTTCTCCGGCGGCATGGCGAGCTGCTTTGCGACGCCTTCGATGATTCGCAGGTTCGCTTGATGGATCAGGAGGATGTCGATGTCGTGCACATTGATACCGGCTTGCGCGCAGACGGCGCGCACCGACTCCGGCATACGCGACACGGCTTCCTTGAACACCGCGCGTCCTTCCATCACCGGGATCAGATCGCCTGACTCGACCTGCTCGCTGCGGACCCAGGGACGCTGCGACGTGCCGCCTTTCATGTAGAGCGCGCCGATGTTCGAGCCGTCGGTGAAGAGGCGGAAGCCGATGAAGCCGCGGTCCCCGTTCTCCGATCGCTCGACCACCACCGCACCTGCGCCGTCGCCGAACAGCACGGTGCGATCGCGAATCGTCGTGTTGAACGCGTAATCCTCCGGCGTCACCGGTTCTTCGCTGCGGCCGATCGTGATGTCCCAGCCCTTCTGCCACGGCATCAGCGGCGTGTGCACGTCGGCGCCGATCAGCAGGATGCGGTTGTACTTGCCGCTGCGGATCAGCGAGTCGGCGAGATCGAGTCCGTAGACGAAGCCGGAACATTGCTGGCGGATGTCGAACGTCGGGATCTCGGGGAAGCCCATCTTCGCCTGCAGCACCGGACCATTGCCGGGGAAGTAGTAGTTCGGCGTCATCGTCGCGAAGATGACGGCGTCGATGTCCGCGGTCGTGCGATTCGCTGCGTCCAGCGCGTTCTGCGCCGCGATCATCCCGAGCTCGACCGACCCTTGGCCCGGATCGACGTAATGACGCTGCTCCACGCCGCTCCGCGTGCGGATCCACTCGTCCGACGTGTCCATGATTTTCGAGAGCACGTCATTGCGCACGACGTTCTTCGGGATGCCGATCCCAGTGCCCGTAATGATTGTGTTCATGGTGTACGACAAGCTCTCAGCTTGTCGCGGACAAGCTGAGAGCTTGCCCCGTGACTATGCGTCATGCTTCGCAGTCAGCGCAAGAAGGTCTTCCGAGGTGAAGCTGTACTTGCGGCCGCAAAACTGACAGACCACGTCCGAGCCGCCTTGCCGGATCATCTCCTGCAGCTCGTCGGGCGGGAAGAGCGCGAGCGGCGCGAGAGCGCGCTGCGGACTGCACGTGCAGGTGTAGCTGAGCGGCACGTTGAAGCTCGAATCGATCTGCTTGTAATCGAGTCCGTGCAGCACCTGCGCGACGACGTCCTCGATCGGCATCTTCTCGATCAGCGTCGACAGCGGCGGCGCTTCCTTGATCCGCGACTCGAGCGCCGCGATCGCTTCTTCGCCCGCATGCGGGAAGGCCTGGATGATGATGCCGCCCGCGGCCGCGACTCCTTCGCGGCGGTTCAACACGCCGAGGAGAACGGCGGAGGCGATCTGTTCGGACTTGGCGAGGTAACGCGTCAGCTCCTGCGCGACGCCGGCTCCTTCGAGCGTGACCGCAGAGGTGTATGGCTTTCCTTCCGGAGGGGTGCCTCGCACGACGGTGAGCACGCCCGAGCCGATCGCGTGCGGCACATCGAGCGCCGGATCCTGCGGGATCGGATTGCCTACAAACCCGCGCGCATGTCCCTGAATGTTCCCCTCGGCGATCACGATGCCGAGCGGCCCGTCGCCCTGAAAGCGGAGCGTGACGTATTGATTGCGCACGTCTTTGTCGAGGAGGCGCGCGAGGAGGAGTGAGCCGGTGAGCGCGCGGCCGAGCGCGTCGGCGGCGACAGGGGAGAGGTCGAGCAGCTCGCGTGCGGTCTCGACCGTTTTCGTCGTCTGCGCCGCGAGGATGCGGAAGTCGCCGCTGCCCGCCATTCCCTGAATCAATCGATCGGGACGTTGCATGGTCATCGCGTAAACGGGGTGTCACCAACCCGTCATTCCGAGCGTAGTCGAGGAACCTGGGTGTGAGGTGGAGCGGTGATCGAGCCACCAACCGCCCAGGTCCCTCGACTACGCTCGGGATGACGAGCATGACGCGGCGAGCTATTTGCTTCCCATCCCAGCCGGAGGTTCACCGCACATGAAGAAGCTGTACATCGCGATCTTCGTGCTCGCGCTCGCTGCGTGCAAAGTGCAGAAGACGGGGCAGGATACGTACAAAGTCGTCGCGCCGACGCCGCAGGCGAAGGCCGCGGCAGAGAAAGCAAAAGTGCAGGCCAAAGAGGCTGGAGAGAAGTTGAAAGCGGAGACGGAGAAGCTCAAAGAGAAAGTGAAGACTGAGACCACGTCGACGCATAAGTGAGGCATAGAATGGCGCCGCTCCGCGCGACGTGGACTCGCGCGAAACGTCAGTGAAGGAGGTCTTCCATGGCAGTCACCGTTGGACGGACTTCCACCGCAGATCGAACCCAGACGCTCAAGGTCGGCGATACCGCGCCGGATTTCGAGCTTTCGGGACATCGCGGCGGTGAGAAGTTCAAGCTCAGCGACTACCGCGGTAAGAAGAACGTAGTCCTCGTGTTTTATCCACTTGACTGGACACCTGTTTGAACCGTGCAGATGCCGGGATATGAGGCCGAATCGGCCGACTTTGAACGGTATGACGCCCAGGTCGTGGGCATTTCGGTCGACAGTGTTCCCAGTCACGTAGCGTTTGCAAAATCCCTAGGCGGCATCCAGAACTATCCGCTGCTCGCCGACTTCCATCCCAAAGGCGAAGTGTCGAAGAAATACGGCGTCTGGAAAGAAGACAAGGGAATCTGCGAGCGCGCAATCGTCGTGGTCGACAAGCAGGGCATCGTGCGCTATGTCGATGTGCACGACATCTCTGAGGCGCCCGAGAACGCACAGATTCTCGACGTCCTCCGCGAGCTCGATTAGGGTTTCCGAAAGGGCCGTTGTCCACGAACGGCCCCCCGGAGGTTTCAGTGCTCAGCATTGCACGTAAGTGCGTCCCGTTCACTCCGTACGACAAAGACCTCGCATCCGCCGTCGTGACCATCTGCTCCGCGACGGGCGTGCATCTTCCCGATCAGCAGCCGTTCCCCGAGGAAGATCCCGGCGATTCGACATACCGCATCATTCCGGGCGATTGCGATTTGAGTCAGTTCCGGCTCACGCATCATCACTACGATCACTCCGAGGCCAACAGCGATCCGAACATCGTGTTTCCGCTGGCCACGCTGCAGGAGCTGGCGAAGGAAGGGTTCATCGGCTCGGTGAACGACAAGCACTACAGCTACGGTTTCACGACGAAGCTGAAGGAGCTGTACGAGACGACCTTTCCCGACATCGCGGACAAAGTGGAGCGCTCGCGCACGAAGCTCGTGCTGCTGACCGCCGGATGTCCGGAGACGTGTCATCGCACCATCGCGAATCTCGCGCGCGAGATCGAATCGCGCGGCGTGCCGACGCTGATCATCAGCGCGTCGCCGGCCGCGACGGAGTCGGTGCGTCCGCCGCGCGCGATGACGTTCGACGGCAGCGCAATCGGCCGCATCGTCGGCCGCGCCGGCGATCGCGAAGGACAGAAGAAAGTGGTGAAGGCCGCGCTCGAAATGTTCACGCACGACACGCCGCCCGGCAAAGTCGTGAGGAAAACGATTCAGTGATGGAGCGCGGACGTCTCGTCCGCAGTCGTCGAGCGTCTCGCTCGGCGACTCGAGATGGCGATCGGCCGGGACGCCCGTGAGACGATTCAGTAATGAAAACCACGCGCCGCAATTTCGCGAAAGTGATGGGAGCAGCGCTCGTCGTCGCCCCCGCCGTTCAGGCTGCGATCGATCCATCCGACCCGCTCCACGATTTCGAAAAGTACCTGTCGAAGGACGAGCTCGATCGCATTCACAAAGATGTGGCGGAGAGCGCGCCGTTCCTGCAGAAGTTCCGCGAGGTGAGGCTAAAGAACGGAGATGAGCCGGACTTCACGTTCAACGCACTGGCAAAGCGATGAATCCATACGCGACGCTCGACGAGCTCGGCGCGATGCTTCGCTCGAAGCAGATCAGCTCCCTCGAGCTGACGCGCTTCTATCTCGACCGGCTCGAAAAAATCGGACCGAAGCTGAATGCGGTCGTGACCATCACCCGCGAGCGCGCGGAGGCCGAGGCGCGCAAGGCGGACGCCGACATCGCAGCGGGAAAAACGCAGAACCGTCCGCTCCTCGGCATCCCGTACGGCGTGAAGGACCTCCTCGCGACGAAAGGCATTCCGACGACGTGGGGCGCCGAGCCCTATCGCGACCAGGTCTTCGACTTCGACGCGACGGTCGTCAATAAGTTGACTGATGCCGGCGCGGTGCTCTGCGCGAAGCTGGCGATGGTCGAGCTCGCGGGCGCATTCGGCTACAACAACGCCGACGCATCGTTCACCGGTCCCGGAAAAACACCGTGGAACACCGGCTTCTGGTCGGGCGGCTCATCGAGCGGACCGGGGGCCGCGGTCGGCGCCGCACTCGTTCCGTTCGCGATCGGCAGCGAGACCTCGGGGTCGATCGTCACGCCGAGCGCATTCAGCGGAGTCACCGGATTGCGTCCGACGTACGGCGCGGTGAGCCGTCACGGTGCGATGGCGTGCGCGTGGACGCTCGACAAGATCGGGCCGATGTGCCGCAGCGCCGCCGATTGCAACAGCGTTCTGCACGCCATCCAGGGCGAGGATCCGAACGACGCGACGACCATCGGCGTCTACGTCTCCGGCCGCGCGACCTTCGTCGCGAACAGCATGTTCATCGATCATCCGCGCAGGATGCGGATCGGCATCATCAAGGGCTCACACGAAAAAGTGCAGAAGGAAGTGCGCGACAACTTCTTCAAATCGATCGACGTGCTGCGCAAACAGGGACACACGATCGTCGACGACATGGCGTGGACCGAGCTGCCGGTCGGCGCCACGATCGGCGTGATCGTCGACTCGGAAGCGGCGAGCGCATTCGAGGATCTGATCCGCAGCGGCAAGACGAAACTGCTGCGCGACTCGAACGATCGCATCGGTGGATTCGAAGCGGCATCGACGCTCGCCGTCGACTACCTCCGCGCGCAGCGCATCCGCGCGATGATCCGCCGCGAGCTGCTCGCGATGTTCGACAAGATCGATCTCATCGCGGCGCCGACGCGCGCGACCGTCGCGTATCCGATCGGCAAGAACTTCGACGAGGTGTACAAAGATGTGAGCGGCGGACCGTCGCTGATCGGCGGCATGAATCTCTGCGGCGCCCCCGCGATCTCGCTGCCGAACGGCCTCGGCGAGAATGGCCTGCCGACCGCGATGCAGCTCATCGCCGCGCCCGCAAACGAGATCGCGCTGGTCAGCGCGGCGGTGAATTACCAGGCGGCGACGAACGAACATAAACGCACGCCGAGCGGCTTCGCCTGACGTCATTTCGAGCGTAGTCGAGGGACCTGGGCGATTGGCGGCGCGCTCATCTCGCCACCACCCGCCCAGGTTCCTCGACTACGCTCGGAATGACACGCATGGGAGATCCGCAGGTTGGAGCAGCGGCGCGTCAGCGTGATCTAACCCGTGTCATCCCGAGCGTAGTCGAGGGACCTGGGTGGTGGGCGGCTCGATCACCGCTCCACTGCGCGCCCAGGTTCCTCGACTACGCTCGGAATGACGTTTATCCTTCGCGATCAAATGGAAGCACACCCCGAACAGTTCGAAGAACAACCCTCCTGGACGATCGATGACGCGTCCGAGCTGTACATGGTCAACCGCTGGGGCGGCGGCTATTTCGACGTCAACCAGAACGGCGACCTCACCTGCGCGCCGCTGAAAGAAGCGGGCGTTCCGATCCCCATCATCGACGTCCTGCGCGAAGCGAACGCGCTCGATCTGAAGGCGCCGCTGCTGATCCGCTTTCAGGACCTGCTGCGCCATCGCGTCGAGACACTGAACAAGGCCTTTCAGAACGCGATCGCCGAGCACAAATACACCGGCGCATATCGCGGCGTGTTTCCGATCAAGGTCAATCAGCTGCGTGAAGTGGTCGAGGAGATCCTCGATGCCGGCAAGCCGTTCAACTACGGACTCGAAGTCGGCTCCAAGCCGGAGATGTTCGCCGGCCTCGCCATGCACACCGATCCCGAAACGCTGATCGTCTGCAACGGCTACAAGGACACGACGTTCATCCGCATGGCGATGCTCGGCCGCAAGCTCGGCAAGAAGGTGATCGTCATCGCGGAAAAACTTTCGGAGATCCGCGCGATCACGAAAGTCGCGGCGGAAATGGGCGTCGAGCCGTGGATCGGGATGCGCGTCCGCCTGCTGTCGAAAGGCGCGGGCAAGTGGGCCACCTCCGGCGGCGAGCACGCCAAGTTCGGCCTCTCCACCGCAGAAATCCTCGAAGCGATCGAGATCCTGCGCGAGGCGAAGATGGAGAGCTCGTTCAAGCTGCTCCACTTCCACATCGGCTCGCAGATCCCCGACATCCTCACCATCAAGCGCGCCGTGCGCGAAGCGGCGATGTACTACGCGAAGCTCTACAAGATGGGGCACGAGCTCGAGTACCTCGATGTCGGCGGCGGGCTGGCCATCGACTACGACGGCTCGCGCTCGAACTTCTTCTCGTCGATGAACTACACCATCGAGGAGTACGCGAGCGACATCGTCTACAACATCATGGACATCTGCGACGACGAGAAGGTGCCGCATCCGAACATCGTGTCGGAGTCGGGGCGCGCGATCGTCGCGCATCATTCGGTGCTGGTGATCCAGGCATTCGGCGCGATCGAAAAAACGCCGCTGGAACCGCTCACGCTGCGTCCCGCCGATCACAAGCTGATTCGCGAATTGCTGGAGATCGATCAGCGCCTCACGCCGGAAAATCTGAACGAAGCGTGGCATGACCTGGTGCAGATCAAGGAGCAGTCGCAGACGATGTTCCAGGTCGGCGTGCTGCCGCTCGATGTGAAGGCGCGGCTCGAATCGTTGTTCTGGCAGACCGCGGAGAAGATCGAAGGAATCGTGAAGACGATGGATGCGGAGGAAGTGCCGGAGGATCTGCGCGATCTCGACAACGAGCTCGCCGATCAGCACATCTGCAACTTCTCCGTCTTCCAGTCACTGCTCGATCACTGGGCCCTCGGACAGCTCTTTCCGATCGTGCCGATTCATCGTTTGAATGAACGGCCGCAGCTCGAATCGACGCTCGTCGACATCACCTGCGACTCCGACGGCAAGGTGCAGAAGTACATCGACCTGAAGGACACGCGCGACACGCTCCCGCTCCACGAGATCCGCAACGAGCCGTACTACCTCGGCATCTTCCTCACCGGCGCCTACCAGGACATCATGGGCGACATCCACAATCTCTTCGGCCGCGTGAACGAGGTGCATGTGTTCCTCGATCCCGACGAGGAGAGCGGCTTCTACATCGAGGAAGAGATCCCGGGCAATTCGATCGGTGAAGTGCTGGCGATGACGCAATACGACTGGCGCGACATGGAGAAGCGGATGAAGTCGCAGATCGACGCCGCGATCAAGGCCGATGTGCTGAAGCCAACCGAAGGGATGCGTCTGCTTCAGGATTATGAAAAAGGACTAAAGGATCAAACGTATCTGAGTTTTGAATAGGAGTGCGGCGGCCATGCCGCCGCTCCGTGGACGCGCGGCCATGCCGCGCGGGGGCCGGGCGGCATGGCCGCCCGTGTGGAGAAGCAGCGGCGGCATGGCCGCCGCACTCCGTGACGACCATCACTGCCAATCGGAATGGCAATCTTTGACGATTCGTTACAGAACGACGTACTCAATACACAGGAGAACTCAACGATGCGGAGAACACTCGCGCTCGGTCTGCTCGCCCTGATGGCCATTGCCGGTAACGCTTTTGGTCAGGCTCAGGCGCGCATCACCGGCAAGGTTACGGACGCGGTCACGAAGGCGCCGATCGAGAACGCAACGATTCATGTCGAAGCGATCGCCGGCAAGACCTTCAAGGAAGATTTCAAGACCAAGAAGGACGGCACGTACGCCATCTTTCTGCTCGACGGAACGATCAAGTACAAGTTCACGTGGTCGGCTCCCGGCTATGCGCCGTACGCCGAGGACATGAAGCTGCAGATCGCCGGCGCGCCGAACACGAAGGACGTCCAACTGCAGAGCGGCACTGCTGCCCCGGCTGCCGGGAACGGCGCCGCGAAGGCGCCCGAAGCAAAGGGCGATCCTGCGGTCGAGGCCTTCAACGAAGGCGCGAAGCTCGCGAATGCGGGCGACAACGCGGGAGCGATCAAGAAGATGACCGAAGCGGTCACGCTGAAGCCCGATCTGATCGCGGGATGGGAAGCGCTGGCCAACCTGCAGCTGCGGCAGAAGGACTACAAGCCGGCGATCGAAGCCGCGAAGAAGGCGCTCTCCTTCGCCGACGATGAGACCGAAATGTGGCAGGTCCTGTTCGAGGCGTACACCGCGACCGGCGACAAGGCGGGCGCGGCCGAAGCGAAGAAGAAGCTTCCGGCCAATGCGGGCAGCCTCTTCAATGACGCCGCCAAGCTGATCAATGCGGGCAAGGACGCCGAGGCGGAGTCGCTGCTGAAGCAGTCGATCGCTGCGGATCCGAAGTTCGCGCAGGCCTACTACGAGCTCGGCATGGTCTACGTCCGCACACAGAAGAATGCCGACGCGAAGGCGAATCTCGAGAAGTACCTCGAGCTCGAGCCGAACGGCAAAGACGCCGCGACGGCGAAGGAAATGCTGCAGTACGTAAAGTAGTAAGACTTACAATTTCGTAGCAACATCACGGGGCAGGCGGGAACGCCTGCCCTAAACTTTTTGGTTGAGGGAATCATCATGTTGAAGCACACATTCGCCGTGGGATTGGTTGTGGTGCTCGCCGGCTGCGCTTCGTCGACATCGGAGAGCGGCATGGGCAACGCGAAGGTTCGCCTCATCGAGCCGGAGATCGCCTTCACTCAAACGAACTACCTGCCGCCGGTGGCGAAAGAGATCACCGGCGCCGTGCCCGTGCACTATCAGGTGCGAGTCGCGAACAAGTCGGGTGAACCGATCACGCTCACGCGGATCGACGTTCAGTCGATCGGCCTCGGCGCATACACACTGCACAGCCAGAGCCGCCCGTTCAAGACGAAGATCGCGCCCGATCACTTCGAGATCGTGGAGCTGTGGCTTCCCGCGATCATCGATGACGTGACGGTCTACGGCGCGAACGGTCCCGTCACGCTGCGCGCAGTTGCGCATTTCGATTCACCGGTCGGACAGTTCGATTCGGTGACCGTGCAGCAGGTGCACGAGCATCCCGGCGACGAAAATCGGGCGAGGTAGCGTGGTTGGTGTAGGACAAGCTCTCAGCTTGTCCCCCTGGACAACCTGAGAGGTTGTCCTACACCAACCTGAGAGGTTGTTTACACACAATCCGAGAGGTTGTTACGGAGAACCTGAGAGGTTGTCCTACACCTCTGGCTCGTAGCCGAGGGCGGGGGCGAGCCAGCGCTCCACCACCGGGAGGGGCGCGTTCTTCCGCGCCTGGTAATCGAGTGCCTGATCCTTCCCGATCTTGCCCACCGCGAAGTACCGTGCTTCGGGATGCGCGAAATAGAAGCCGCTGACCGAGGCCGCCGGCATCATCGCGAATGACTCCGTCAGCTCGATGCCCGCGCGTTCCGCGCCGAGGAGATCGAACAACGTCTGCTTCTCGCTGTGGTCGGGACACGCGGGATAGCCCGGAGCGGGACGAATGCCGCGGTACTTTTCGGCGACCAGTTCATCGTGGCTGAGGCTTTCGTTCTTCGCGTACCAGCCGAGGCGTACCTCGCGATGCAGCATCTCGGCGAGCGCTTCGGCGAGACGATCGGCGAGCGCTTTGGTCATGATCGAGTTGTAGTCGTCGTGATCGCGCTGGAAGCGCGCGACGAGCTCGTCGACGCCGATGCCCGCGGTCACGGCGAAGCCGCCGATGTAGTCGGGCGTCCCTTTCGGCGCCACGAAATCGGCCAGCGCGAGATTGATCTTCGTATTCGTTTCCTGCTGCTGACGCAGCGTGTGGATCACGGCGATCGTGCGGTCGTCGTCGTACAGCTCGATGTCATCACCGACTCTGTTCGCGCGCCAGAAGCCGTACGCCGCGCGCGCATGCAGCAGGCGCTTGTCGATGATCTCGGCGAGCAGCTTGCGCGCGTCGTCGTAGAGCTCCTTCGCGCGCGGCTCGTCGAGGATCTGCGGGAAGCGTCCGCGCAGCTCCCACGCCTGGAAGAACGGATTCCAGTCGATGAACGGCTCGATGCGTTCGAGCGGGACGTCGTCGAGCACGCGGACGCCGAGGAACGGCGGCGTCTCGATCTCGCTGAAATCGAAGACCGGAGCGCGGCGCCGCGCTTCATCGATCGGCAGGATCGTGCGATCGCCGGCGCGCGCGGCCTGCTCGTGTTGCAGCCGTTCGAATTCGGAGCGGATGCCGCTCACGAATGCGTCGCGCCTGTCGCTCAGCAGCGATGACACCACGCCCACTGCGCGCGATGCGTCGAGCACATGCACCGTAGCTTTCGAGTAGCGCGGCGCGATGCGCACCGCGGTGTGCAGCTTCGAGGTCGTCGCGCCGCCGATGAGCAGCGGCGTCGAGAAATTGCGCCGCTCCATCTCGCGCGCGACGTGCACCATCTCATCGAGCGAAGGCGTGATCAGGCCGGAGAGACCGATGATGTCAGCCTTCTCATTGATGGCGGTGTCGAGGATCTTGTCGGCCGGCACCATCACGCCGAGGTCGATCACGTCGTAGTTGTTGCAGCCAAGGACCACGCCGACGATGTTCTTGCCGATGTCGTGAACGTCGCCTTTCACCGTCGCGAGCAGCACCTTGCCGCGCGATGACAGATCGCCCGCCTTCGCTTTTTCCGCCTCCATGTACGGCAGCAGATGCGCCACTGCCTTCTTCATCACGCGTGCGGATTTCACGACCTGCGGCAGGAACATCTTGCCCTCGCCGAAAAGATTGCCGACGATGTTCATGCCGTCCATCAGCGGACCTTCGATGATCGAGAGCGCGTTCGGATACTTCGTGCGCGCCTCTTCGAGATCGGGCTCGAGGTGATCGATGATGCCCTTCACCAGCGCGTGCGAGAGGCGCTCTTCGACCGCGCCGTGCCGCCACGCCTCTGCCTCCTTCACCACCGCGCCGGTCTGCTTCACCGAATCGGCGAATGCGAGCAATCGCTCCGTCGCATCCGCGCGCCGATTCAGCAGCACGTCTTCCACAATCTCGAGCAGATCCTTCGGAATCTCTTCGTAAATGGCGAGCTGTCCGGCGTTGACGATGCCCATCGTCAGTCCCGCTTTGATGGCGTGATAGAGAAACGCGGCGTGCATCGCCTCGCGCACGGCCTTGTTGCCGCGGAACGAGAACGACACATTGCTGATGCCGCCCGATGCGCTCGTCAGCGGGAACTTCTCGCGCAGCCGGCGCACCGCTTCGATGAACGCGACGCCGTACGCGTTGTGCTCTTCGATGCCGGTGGCGACGGTAAGGACGTTCGGGTCGAAGATGATGTCGGTCGGATCGAAGCCGACTTCATTGACGAGGATGTCGTAAGCGCGCGAGGAGATCGCAACCTTGCGCTCGATCGAATCGGCCTGTCCCTGTTCGTCGAACGCCATCACGATCACCGCCGCGCCGTAGCGGCGCACGAGCCGCGCGTGCTGCTTGAAGACTTCCTCGCCTTCCTTGAGCGAGATCGAGTTGACGACCGATTTGCCCTGCGTCCGCTTCAGTCCCGATTCGAGCACCGACCATTTCGACGAGTCGATCATGATCGGCACTTTGGCGATGTCGGGCTCCGACGCGATCAGGTTCAAAAACTCGCGCATCATCCCCTCGGAGTCGAGGAGACCTTCGTCCATGTTGACGTCGAGGATGTTCGCGCCGCCGTCGATCTGCTGTTTCGCGATCTGCAGCGCAGGTTCGAGATTGCCTGCCTTGATCAGCTGCGCGAACTTCGGCGAGCCGGTGACGTTCGTGCGCTCGCCGACCATGATGAATTGGGAGCCCGCGGCACCGTCGTCGCCGCGTGTCATCCTGAGCCGCGAAGACGGCGAAGGACCCGTCGATTCAGGCGCTGCGCGTAATGCTACGGGTCCTTCGCCCTCTGCGGGGCTCAGGATGACACGGTGGTGCTGCACTGTGAGTGCTTCCAATCCCGACAACCGCAGATGCGGCTCGACCGGTTTCGGCACGCGCGGCGGCAGATCGCGCACGGCTGCGGCGATCTTGCGGATGTGATCGGGCGTCGTGCCGCAGCAGCCGCCGACGACGTTCAGCCAGTTGTTTGCCGCGAAATCGTGCAGCAGCTCCGCCATGAGCTCCGGCGTCTGGTCGTATGCACCGAGCGCGTTCGGCAGGCCCGCGTTCGGATAGCAGGAGATGAAGATCGGCGCGACGCGCGCGAGCTCTTCGATGTGCGGCCGCATCTCCTTTGCGCCGAGGGCGCAGTTGATGCCGACGGAGAGCGCGTTCGCGTGCGAGACCGAGTTCCAGAACGCTTCGACCGTTTGCCCGCTCAGCGTGCGGCCGCTCGCGTCGGTGATCGTCACGGAGAGCATCACCGGGATGCGGATGCCGCGCTCCTCGAAGAGTTTCTCGATGGCGAAGATCGCGGCCTTGATGTTGAGCGTGTCGAACGTCGTTTCGGGGAGGAGGGTGTCGACGCCGCCGTCGACGAGACCGCGCGCCTGCTCGTAGTACGTGTCGACGAGGTCGTCGAAGCTGACCGCGCGGAAGGCGGGATTGTTGACGTCGGGAGAGAGCGATGCGGTGCGGTTCGTCGGCCCCATCGCGCCGGCGACGAAGCGCGGGCGTTCGGGTGTCGCGTACGCATCAGCCGCGCGACGCGCGAGCTGCGCGCATGCGACGTTGATCTCGTAGACGTACGGCTCGAGTCCGTAATCGGCGAACGAGATCGCCTGCGCGTTGAACGTGTTGGTCTCAATGATGTCCGCGCCCGCTTCGAGATAAGCGCGGTGGATCTCTTCGAGCACTTCCGGCTTCGTCAGCGCGAGCACGTCGCTCGCACCTTTGAGATCGCGCGGATGATCGGCGAAACGCGTGCCGCGGTACTGCGACTCATCGAGCTCGTAGCGCTGGACCATCGTGCCCATCGCGCCGTCGAGGATGAGAATGCGTTTGCGGAGTGCGTCGAGCAGTGCGGCGGCGCGATCGTTCGTGTAATGCATCAGATCTCCGTTTCCGCCGGAAAGAAAAAGCCCCGCAACGTGCGGGGCTTCGGATCGATCGATTTCGTTCCGGCTCTTTAGCTTTTTTTATCCTGGTTGCAAGCAGCCCCAAATCACTCCAGGTGAAGTAGCATCTTAGCAGATGCCGACCCCCGCTGCTCCTGCCCTCCCCACCACGCACACCGACCCCATCAACGCGAAAATTCTGACGATCTCCGAGGATCGCATTCAGGGATTCGTGCGCGATCCGTTCGGAGTGATTGCGGAGAAATCGGGTGTCGATCTCGACACGGTGCTGGAGCGCATTCAGGCGATGCTGCGCGCGGGGACGATCCGGCGCGTGCGGCAGACGCTGATGGCCACGAACCTCGCGGAGGGGGCGCTCGTCGCGTGGCAGTATCCGGAAGACGCCGACATCAACAAGGCCTTCGATTTCATGTTCCAGCAGGATCCGTTCTCGGGACATGTCGTCGTGCGCAACGCCGATCCCGCAACATCCGGCTCGCGTTATCGCCTTTGGACGACGGTCAAAGTCCCGCAGGGCTATTCGATCGAAAAACATTGCGAGCTGCTCGCGCGCATGACCGGCGCCGAGCATTTCCGCGTCATGCCCGCGCATCGCATCTTCGCCCTCGGCGTCGGACACGTTCGCCGCAAAGGGATGGAGCCGGGCTCGAAGTCCGACGGGCTCGCGGAAGTGAAAGACACGACAAAAGCGGAGCTCACCGACCTCGAATGGCGCGTGCTGACTGCGCTCAAGCGCGAGCTGACGCCGGATGAAGTGCGTCGCGACTTGTGGGAGCGCCGCGCGGAAGAGGCGGGCATCCCGCTCGAGACGTTCTACGAAACCGCGGAGTCACTGAACAAACGCGCCGTGATCGGACGCTTCTCCACGTTTCTCGAGCACGTGAAGCCGCTGGAAGGGGGCGAGCGCGTCACGCGATTCAACGCGCTCTTCCACTGGGCGGTGCCGCCCGGCCGCGAGATGGAAGCGGGCCGCGAAGTCGGACGCTTTCACATCCTCACGCACTGCTACTGGCGCGAAGGGGGCGAGGAGTTCCGCAACGTGAACATCATGGCAGTGGCGCACGGCACCGAAAAAGAAACCGTGCTCGCGCACAAGAAAGCGATCGACGATCACCTGCTGAGCATCGGCATTCCGGTGCTGTACACGAACGTCTTCTGGGGCGGCCGCAGCGAGATCAAGCCGAGCGAGATCAGTCCGTTCGCGTATCGAGAGTGGTGGGCTTCGATGTCATCCTGAGCCGCGAAGACGGCGAAGGACCCGTACCTGAAACCGGCGCGCTCGATCTACGGGTCCTTCGGCGTCTTCGCGCCTCAGGATGACAGGTCGAATGTCACGCCGGGATTTTCCTTCTCGGCGTACTCCAGCTCCCACGACGACGAGAAGAGCACGACCGCGCGGCCGTCGTTGTCCACCGCGAGCCGCGACTTCGACGGCAGCGTCATCTTCGCAACGTCATCCACATCACGAGCGACCCAGCGCGCGATCTTGTACGGCAGGACGTTGATCGTCGTCTCGACGTCGTACTCCGTCTCCAGCCGCGAGCGCAGCACATCGAACTGCAGCTCGCCGACGACGGCGAGGATCGGCTCCGACTTTAGTCCTTCGTGCAGCGTCAGCACCTGCATCACGCCTTCTTCTTCGAGTTGTTCCAGTCCCTTCTGGAACTGCTTCTGACGCGTGACCTGCTTCGCGCGCAGCATGCCGAAGTGCTCGGGGGCGAATCGCGGGATGCGATCGAATTCGACCGGCGCGCCCGCGGAGACCGCGTCGCCGATGCGGAAGAGTCCCGGGTTCACGAATCCGATCACGTCGCCCGGATACGCCTTCTCGATCGTCTCGCGCTCGCGTGCGAAGAGGCGATGGGGACGCGTCATGCGCACTTCGCGTCCGAGGCGTGTGTGGTGGACGAGCATGTCCTTCTCGAAGACGCCGGAGGTCACGCGCATGAACGCGAGGCGATCGCGATGGCGCTTGTCCATGTTCGCCTGGATCTTGAAGACGAAGCCGGTGAACGTCGGGTTGGTCGGATCGATCCCGCCGCGCGCGACCGGCCGCGGCGCGAGATCGAGAATCGAGCGCAGGAACGGCTCGACGCCGAAGTTGTTGATCGCGCTGCCGAAGAAGACCGGGATCAGTTTTCCGTGCGCGAACTCTTCGTGATGGAAGTTCGCGCCGGCGCCTTCCAGCAGCTCCGCGGCTTCGCGCAGGTCGCTCGTGGCGCTCGGTCCGAGCATCTCTTCGAGCGCCGGATCGGCGAGGCCCGTCACCGTGACCGGCGCGACATGCGCGCCGTGCGACGTGCGCTCGAAGCGGAGCACCTCGCGCGTGCGGAGGTCGAACACGCCCTGGAAATTCGGACCGTTGCCGATCGGCCAGTTCATCGGCACGGCGGAGACGTTCAACTCTTTCTCGATCTCCGCGACGAGATCGAACGGATCGCGGCCCGGATGATCGAGCTTGTTGATGAAGCAGAT
>DATEZA010000029.1:0-19959 GCA_035255945.1 Thermoanaerobaculia bacterium | reverse complement strand
CCGAATACGCGTGCATGGACGAATCGGCGGCGGCTGCGAAGCCTGCAAATGTGTCGTTCGAACAGGCGGCGGCGATTCCGGTCGCGGGACTCACGGCATTGCAGTCGATTCGCGACAAAGCGCAAGTTCGCGAAGGCGAGTCGGTGCTGGTCAATGGCGCGGCAGGTGGCGTCGGCTCGTTCGCGGTGCAGATCGCGAAGTCGTTCGGCGCGCACGTGACCGGCGTCTGCAACGCGCGCAACGTCGACCTCGTCCGCGCTTACGCCGATCGCGTGATCGATTACACGCGCGACGATTTCACGAAGCTCGGCGAGCGATGGGACGTCGTCATCGATTGCTACTCGACGCGCACATGGCTCGCCGCCTACCAGCGCGTGCTGAAGCCGGGCGGGCGATACATCATCATCGGCGGCGCCGCGAATTCGGTCTTCGGACTGCTGTTCCGCTTCGCGCAGACGCTGTTCCTGTCCCAAGTCAAAATGTTCGTCGCGAAGAAAAACGCCGACGATCTCGCTTTCATCGCGAGTCTCATCGACGGCGGCAAGCTCGCGCCGGTGATCGAGCAGCGATACGCGTTGAACGATGCGGGGAAGGCGCTCGCACACGTCGGCGAGGGACACACGCGCGGAAAAGTTGTCATCATCGTGTGATGCACCTGCCATTCGATCCGCCGCTCGAACCGATGCTCTCCGCCTCCGCCGATGCGTTGCCCGAAGGCGACGGCTGGCTCTTCGAGCCGAAATGGGACGGCTTCCGCACGCTGGTGTTTCGCGATGAAGACGAGCTCCTGCTGCAGAGCCGCGATCTGAAGCCGCTGAACCGCTACTTTCCGGAGCTCGTCGAGCCGCTCACGGCGATGCTGCCGAAGCGCTGCGTGATCGACGGCGAGATCGTCATCACCGGACCGAACGGTCTCGATTTCGAAGCGCTGCTGCTGCGGATTCATCCCGCGGCGTCGCGCGTGAAGCTGCTCGCGGAGCAATCGCCGGCATCGTTCGTCGCGTGGGATCTGCTGGCGATCGATGACGACGATCTGCGCGAGTCGCCGCTCTCCGCGCGCCGCAAGCGGCTGGAGAAATCTCTCGCCAAAGCGAAGCCGCCCCTGCATCTCTCGCCGTCGACGCTCGAACGCGACGTCGCGGCCGACTGGTTCAATCGCTTCGAAGGCGCGGGACTGGACGGCGTGATGGCGAAGCGCCTCGACGCGCCGTACAGCGCGGGCGAGCGGACGATGATCAAGATCAAACATTCGCGCACCGCCGATTGCGTCGTCGCCGGCTTCCGCTGGCACAAGAACGGTCCCGGCACGATGATCGGCTCGCTCCTCCTCGGCCTCTACGACGATGACGGGCGCCTGCAGCACGTCGGCGTGACGTCGTCGTTCACCACGGCGAAGCGCAAGCAGCTGGTCGAAGAGCTCGCGCCGCTGCGCGTCGATGCGCTGCGCGATCATCCGTGGCGCGACTGGGCGGAAGCGCAGGCGAATCAACGCATGCCCGGCGCGGGCAGCCGCTGGAATCGCGGCAAGGACCTGAGCTGGGAGCCGCTGCGGCCGGAGCGCGTGGTGGAGGTCGCGTACGACCACATGCAGGGCACGCGGTTCCGTCACGGCGCGCGATTCGTGCGCTGGCGCTTCGACAAACAGCCGGAGGATTGCCGCTACGAGCAGCTCGAAGTCACGCCCGCTTACGAGCTCGAGCGCGTCTTCCATGCTCGCCAGGGATCGTAATCAGGATCGGGCGTTTTCTCTTCGGGACGTTGATCGTCAGGGACATGTCGCAGGTTCACGCGGACGCGCGTCCATGTCGACGAGCGGCCGCGCATCGCATCGACGAGCACGTCGTCGATTGCCAAATATCTGGCCGCTTCCGGATGTCGCGCCTTCCATCGTTCCAGTCCTGCAAGCGCTTCGTCTTTGTGCTGCGCCTTCGCGACAGTGATCAGCGGATGTTTCGGTTGCCGGCGCTTCGATGGTGCGACGCGCGGCGGCTCGCTCTTCTGCTTCCGGTAGTGCGGCGGCCACGGCGCATCGCCGGCTCCCGCCGCTTCCTGCTCGGCCGCGAGCGCGAGCAGTTTGTCGAGCGAGCCCGCGGCTTCGTCGATTCCTTCCGATGCATCAGGCCGGCCCGGCGCGGTGACGATCGTGAACGCGGCCGGGTCGCAGCCGGGTACTTCGTCCCATGTCAGCGGCATCGACACGCGCGCGTCGGGCGTCGGCCGCACCGACCACGCCGATGCGACCGTGCGATCTTTCGCGTTCTGGTTGTAATCGATGAAGACGCCGTGCCGCTCTTCCTTCCACCACTTGCTCGTGGCGATGTCCGGCACGCGCCGCTCGACTTCGCGCGCCAGTGCGACCGCCGCGCGCCGCACGTCGTCGAACGTCCAGCGGCGTTTCAGCCGCACGTTCACGTGCATACCGCGCGAGCCGGACGTCTTCGGCCAGCCGCGCAGACCGCACTCCTCGAGCACATCGCGCGCGATGAGTGCCACGCGCTTCACGTCATCGAAGCCAACGCCCGGCCCGGGATCGAGATCGACGCGCAACTCGTCGGGATGCTCTAGATCGTCGGCGCGGACCGGATGCGGATTGAGGTCGATGCACCCGAGGTTGATGACCCACAGAAGTTGCGCAGCATCCCGGATGACGACTTCGTGCGCCGTGCGTCCCGACGGAAACTTCAACTCGACCGTCTCGATCCAGTCCGGACGCTGCTCCGGTGCACGCTTCTGGAAGAACGGCTCTTCATCCGCACCGTTCACGTAGCGCTTCAGGACTAACGGCCGGTTGTCAATCCCGCGCAACGCGCCTTCGGCGACCGCGAGGTAGTACTGCGCGAGATCGAGCTTCGTGTACCCCGCCCGAGGGAAAAAGATTTTGTCGGGGTTCGTGAGGACGACTTCCCGTCCCGCGACCTCGATGACGTGCTGCTTTTTCGGCACGAAGTGAAGATTAACTCGTCAGAGGACGCGCAGCTTCAGCACGAGAAACCCGGTCACTGCGAGTGCGCCCTGCAATGCGATCGATGTGAGGTACCAACCGAACGTTCTGCAGATGAATGTGACCGCCACCCAAGCCAGCGCGAACCCGACCGCCGCGCGGCGCTGATCCGCAAAGAACAGCACGGCGACAATGACCCAAAACGCGATCGGGATGACGAGGGAGAAGTCCATATGGCGGGCAGGCGATGCAGTCGACGCTTCGCGCGACTGATCGCGCTTGGAAGGACCGCCGCCGATCAGCCGCACGAAGTGCCGGCTGCATCGCGGCGAGCAACCGCGGCGGCAAAGCCGTCCGCGTGTTGCAAATTTGGTGGAGGCGGCGGGAGTTGAACCCGCGTCCGAGAGCAGTGGCAGCCTGGCTCCTACATGCTTAGCTCTCACTTCAAGTCTCGTCCACGGTCTGCCCGGAGAGCGGGGAACAACCGCGGACCAGCCTCTGAGTTTTCGTGACCGGCAGCGAGGCGATCGCCGGTCCTTAGCTCACATCATGACGCTCGTTCCGCAGGCGTGAGCAACCTGCAGAGGAGCGTCGCGGTCAATTAAGCCGCGAGTGCGTATTCGCTGTTGTTCGCGATTACTTTTGTTTGATCGTTTTTACGAGGCAATCAGCTCGGCATGCAACCACGACCCCGACATGTCCCCGTCGAAGCCGGTGCGCCCCCAAATTGTCAACGAACTCGCTGATCAAAACGATTGGCATGCTGCCAGAATTTCGACCGTATGAACCGCAACGATATCGCTCCTACCGTCCGCCGCGCACTCGACGAAGACCTCCCCGACATTACCAGCGAAGCCATCTTCACCTCACGAGATCGCGGCACCGCGGCGTTCGTCATGAAGGCCGCGGGCGTGCTCGCCGGACTCGAGTTTGCGGAGGACACCTTCGCCGAGCTCGACGATTCTGCTGAATTCATCCGTCGCGTCGATGACGGTGCGAGCGTGAAGCCGGGCGATGTCGTCGCCGAGGTGAGCGCGAGCGTGATCGCGCTGCTCTCGGGCGAGCGGACGGCGCTGAACTTCATGCAGCGCGCGTCCGGCATCGCGACGACGACGCGCCGCTACGTCGATGCGATCGAAGGCACCAGCGCGAGGATCTACGACACGCGCAAGACCGCACCTGGCTTGCGTCTCCTCGACAAATACGCGGTGAAATGCGGCGGTGGCGAGAACCATCGCATCGGACTGCACGACATGTTTCTGGTCAAGAACAACCACATCGATCGCGCCGGCTCGATCGCGGGCGCAGTCGAGCGCATCCGTTCACGCGGGCTCGTGCAGAAGATCATGGTCGAGGTGCGCGACATGCGCGAGCTCGACGAAGCGCTCGCGCAACAGCCCGATTTCATCCTGCTCGACAATATGACGCCGGCGCAGATGCGCGAGGCCGTGGAGCATACGAACGGCCGGGTGATTCTCGAGGCGAGCGGGGGCATCACGCTGGAGAACGTGCGGGAGTACGCGGAGGCGGGAGTCGATCGGATCTCAATCGGGGCGCTGACGCATTCGGTTGTCGCACTCGACATTTCGATGAGGGTGCGGACAAGCTGAGAGCTTGTCACCCGACAAGCTGAGAGCTTGTCGTACACACGGCACAGTCTTTGCGGCTGAGGCGATTCAATGTCCTTTCGAATCGCCATCGTCGATGATGACGCCGCCATCCGCCGGCTGGTCCGGCTCTTTTTGCATCGCGCCGGTTACGAAACGCTCGAGCTCACCACGGGCGAGGAGGCGAGGCGCACGCTGCAGAGCGAGTTGTGGGATCTGGCAATCCTCGACCGCAAGCTGCCCGACCTCGACGGTGCCATGCTCGCGCACGAACTGAAGTCGAAGCCGGAGTTCCGCACGCGCTACATCATCATGCTCACCGGCGAAGCGGAGCAGGAGGACAAGATCGAAGGACTCGAGCTCGGCGCCGACGACTACATCACCAAACCGTTCCAGTATCCCGAGCTGCTCGCCCGCATCCGCGCGGGCAAGCGCATCGTCGATCTGCAGAAAGAGCTGCTGGAAACGAACAAGCGGCTCGAGCTGCTGTCGATCACCGACGGCCTCACGCGCCTCTACAACCACCGCTACTTCCAGGACGAGCTGGCGCGCGCGTTCGACGAGTCGAAACGCTACAACCGCCCGCTCTCGCTGGCGATGATCGATATCGATTTCTTCAAGAAGGTCAACGATACATACGGACATGCGGCCGGCGACGAAGTGCTGAAGAGCGTCTCGCAGCGTTTCGGCGAATCGGCGCGCAGCACCGATCTCGTCGCGCGCTACGGCGGCGAGGAGTTCGCGGTGATGATGCCCGAGACGGGACTGGAGGACGCGATCACATTCGCCGAGAAGATCCGCAACCTGCTCGAAAGCGAGCCGGTGCGGACGCAGGCGGGACCGCTGCCCGTGACCGTCTCGATCGGCGTGTCGAGCGTGCCGCGCACACGGATTCATTCGCCGAAGGAGATGGTCGTCGCCGCCGATCGCGCTCTCTATCGCGCAAAGAAGGGAGGACGGAATCGCGTCGAGGCGGAACGGCGGACGGAGGGATTGTCGCGAACGACTAAACCCGTGAAACCATCCGAGTCAGCTCACGAAGACGCTTCTCAATCTCAGCGCGCAGGTTGATGACGTGCTGCTGCAGCGAACCGTTGATGTTCGCCCCATTTCCGGCCGCAATCGTCTCCGCCGCCTTCTCGATCTCCGCAGCCTCGGACGAGATCCGTTCGTAGCCGTAGCTTCCGCCGGCGCCCTTCAGTTGATGCGAGAGATACGCAAGTCGATCGAGCGCTTCTCCGCTCGAGCCCGCATCCAGTGCAGCCTGGATCTCGCGGACTTTGTCAGTTGCCTCGGCGAGAAACTCGCGCCTCAGCTCATCCAGTTCCGGATCGTTAGGCATTCCATGTGACCCCGGAAGCGCATGTGCATACGAACTGCCAGACAGCGGGCCGTCTGCTGTCTAATGTGCCGGTGATCCGTGCCCGCCGTGCGATCTTCTCGATCGAAGACCCGTGGGACGTGCCGTCCGGATGCGAGGCGGTTTCTCTCGTGCGCGCCACCGACGGCTCGGCTCCGCGGCTCGCGACGACCGTCGCCGCGATGTGGGACGATGACGCGTTGACCATCGTTTTCAACGCTGTCGATGACGGCGTCGTCGCCACGCATCTCCAGCACGATGCGCCGCTGTACACGGAGGATGTCGTCGAAGTGTTTCTGGCGCCGAGGCGGGGGGATGAGTACTTCGAGATCGAAGTGAATCCGCTGGGGACGACCTTCGATGCGCGGATCGAATCGCCGGACGGCGTGCGCGCGACGATGCGCACCGATCTCGGATGGACCTGTCGCGGTTTGTTTGCCGCGGTGCGGCGAGTCGGTCGGACCGCCGACACCGTAATCCGCATCCCGTTTGCATCGATGGAGGCCGGTACACCGAAGGACGGGGATGAATGGCTGGTGAACTTCTTCCGGATCGATCGCGATCCGAGCGGCAGCGACGAATTCAGCGCGTGGCGGCCGACGATGAAAACGCCGCCCGACTTTCACGTCGTGGCCGCGTTTGGTGTGCTGCGCTTTGTCCGGGCGGCATGGCCGCCCTGATGAGGATCAGCGGCGGCATGGCCGCCGCACTCCTGCTTCTAGCGCCGCTCGCGTTCGGCGAGCGTCCGTCCGACGATGAAAACGCCGGCCCACTTTCGTGTCGTCGCCGCGTTTGGTGTGCTGCGCTTCGTCCGGAGTGCGGCGGCCACGCCGCCGCTCGGGTGACGCGCGGCCATGCCGCGCGACGGGCGGGTGGCATGGCCGCCGCACTCCTGCTGCTGGCGCCGCTCGCGTTCGGCGACTCGGGCGTCTGGGGCGAGCGCGGAATCGTCGGACGATTCGCGGTGCGCGCGCCGTTTCTCTTCGCGGCGGATGGCCGAGGAGTGTCGGTGTTCGACGTGAGCACGAACACGCCGCGGAAGGTCGGGTTCGTGCCGACTGCGGATGAGAGTCTCGACCTCGCAGTCGCAGACGATCTGTACGTCGTGACGCGCGGCGAGATCGCTCGCTTCGCGATTGCGGACAACGGCGTGCTCACGCTGCGCGGATCGATTCCGACGAGCGACTATCAATCGATCGCCGTCGGCGACGGCTTCATCGCGACATGGGGAACACATCTCACGATCTGGTCGACTGCAACCGAAACTCCGTCCGTCGCCGCGGAGCTCGCGCCGCACGGCGTCATCAGCGCGCTCGCGTTTCACGGCTCCAAGCTCTGGATCGCGACACAGAACCAGGCGATCTTCGGCTACGACCTCGCGCGCTCCGCGGAGCCGGCCGGCGCGATCGCGGTCGGTGCGAACGGCATCGCGATTCGCGGCGACACGCTCTTCGCCGCCGCGGGTATCAACGGCCTGGTGATCGCCGACATCAGCGACATCACCGATCCGCGCATCGTCTCGCGCACCGGCGCGGGCGAGATCAACTTCATGAGCATGGTCGTCGCGGGAGATCGCGCGTACTCCGCGTCGGGACCGAACGACATCCAGCTCTTCGACATCAGCGATCTCGCATCGCCGCAGCAGCTCGCGCCGATTCATGAGCACACGCAAATGCTCGCGACGGACGGCACGCGGCTCTTTGCAGGCGGCAGCGACATCGACGCATTCGGCCTGATTCACGTCACGCCGCAACGCTTCGCGATCTACGACAACGGCGCGCGCGCCGGCTCGTTCAGTGAGCCGCTGCAAGGTCCGCTCAGCGGCGTCGCGACCGACGGCACGTTCGCGTATGTCGCCGACTGGCCGAACTTCCGCGTGCTCGATATCTCCACCCCGTCGGAGACGAAGGAGATCGCGTCGATTGCGTTCGACGAGCTGCAGGACTTCGTGAAGATCCACAACGGCCTGGCGATCGTGTGGGGCCGCGCGAAGCTCAACCTCATCGACATTCACGATCCCTGGCACCCCCGCCTCCTCGGCACGTTCGACAGTGGCGGCGTGGCGGGCGGCGGCGCGACGTTCTCCGGCGACACGATCGTCGAAGCGAATCCGACCACCGGCATGCACTTCCTCGATTTCTTCACGCTCACCACGCCCGACAAACCGGTGCAGATCGGCGGCGTGAAGAGCCACTACTACGAAGCGGTGTCGTTGTTTCCCGCGGTGTACGGCTTCGATCTGTCGGGCGCCAAGGTCATCGATGCGACCGATCCGCACAATCCGCAGGCGGTGAACGGAATGGTGATTCCGCACGGGCCGGCGGCGATCGCCGGACACACGATGGTCGTCGCCTCGCTCGATCGCTTTCACGTGTTCGATCTGAGCGATCCGTTGAAGCCGGTCGAAACCGGCGGCGCGGCGCTGCCTGCGGCGAATGTGGCGATCGCGGCGGATGGCGACGGTGTGTTTGTCGCGTATGCCGGAAGCGTCGACCGGCTGGACATCAGCAATCCCGCCCATCCACAGCTCGGCAAAACAGGAATGAAAGCACTCGCTCCGATGCAGATCGCCGCCGGCGGCGGGAAGGTCGTAATCGCTGACCGGTATGCACTTCGTGTTTACGGAGAGGTCACCCCTGCGCCTCAGCAGCCGCCTGCGCGGGCACGCGCCGTGCGGCACTGAACAGCGCCTAAGTGCTTGCCGATACACGGAATTCTCCTGACATTTTCTGATTTGTTATTACCACCCCCCGCTGAACGGCTTACAGTTAACGCCGGCCAAGGGACCCACTGTTTTCCATGAAACTTCGCATCCTCTCGCTGCTCATCGCCGGCATCGCCGCCGGTACCACTCTCCTCAACGCAGAAGAACCGAAGCACTGCAGCGCGTCGGCGAAAGAATGCGAACAGACGATCCGCCAGATGATGACCGGGCGCCGTTATCTCGGTCTGTCGGTGGTGAATCTGAAACCGGGGATCGTCGTCAAGACGGTCGTGCCTGACAGTCCGGCTGAGCGCGCCAAGTTCAAGGCGGGCGACCGGCTGATCGCCGTCAACGGACAGGACATGACCGGCGCGAACGTGGACGATTTCAAGCGCATGCTCGCATCGGCACGCGACGTGGGGACCCTGTTCGTCATGATTCAGCGCCGCGGGGCATATCAAGGTATTTCGGTACGGCTCGAGCCGTACACGAAGGCCCAGATCGACAAGATCATCGCCACGCACTTGCAGCAGAGTCATACGACTACGGCGTCGGCGGGATCGGGTTCGGGCCAGTGATCCGGATCCCATGCTTCGAAACTTCATCGCGCGTCTGAAAGCCGCCTCCCACCGCGGAGACGGGCGGGAGTCTGCGCCTGTCCTGCTGCCGTTCATCATCATTTCCGTCGGCCTGGCCGTGCTCGCGTGGCGCTCGTACACGCTGTCGCTGCGCATGGAGCACGGCGCGAACACGCTCGCGGTTCAGTACGCCGGTTACGCCGCGGAGATCACGGCGCGCCGCGTCGACACCGCAATTCGCGCCGAGCTCTTCCGCGCCTCGGAGGACTGGCAGCAGACCGAACGGCGATCGCCGGCGCCGACATTCGAGGCGCTGCAGCAGTGGATCAATGCAAATGAGTGGATCGTCTCGGTCATCTATGTGCCCGATGCCGATCCGATCAATTCGATCTACGTCAGCGAGCTCACCTCGAAAAAAGAAAACGCTCAGAAACTGACGCGCGAGTTCTACACGTCGAGCGGGACCGTTCGCTACACGTACGATCCCGACCGTCTCCTCGCGCGCGTGCGGCCGACGATCAATCAGCAGCCGCTCGTCTCGGTCGAGTCGCCCGACATGCTGTCGTTCCAGCAGCGCGCGAACGTCACCCTGACGAGGTACGCACCGGCCGGACGCTCGTTCATCAACGGCGGCTTCGCGTTCTCGTCGCCGCTGGCGGCGCCGCTCAACAATTACTCGATCCGCGCGGTCGTGCGGCCGTCCTACGTCGGCTCGGGCTGGGAAAACCAGCGCGTGATCAGCGTCTGGCTGAGCGTGCTCGCGTTCACGTTCACCGCCGGCGGCGCGCTGATGGCGACGCGCGGCCTGCGCAAGGAGCGCGAGACGATGCGGCTGCGCGGCGCGCTGATCGCGAACGTTTCGCACGAGCTTCGCACGCCGCTCTCGATGATCCGCCTCGGGGCCGAAACGCTGAAGCGCGGCGCCAAGCTGAAAGAGAAAGAACGGCTGGACATCGAGGATCAGATCCTGCGCGAAGTGCTGCACCTGTCGCATCTCGTCGAGAACGTGCTCGACGTCGCGCGCATCCAGCACAACGCAGCGCGGGCGATGGCGTTCACGCCGGTGCATCCGCGCGAGCTCATCACGATGCTCATCTCGACGTACGAGTCGTGGATCCGCAGCAAGGGCTTCGCGGTGTCGATGCAGATCGACGACACGGTCGAAGCGCAGTACTGGGATCGCGAGTCGGTGTCGCGCGCGCTGCTCAACCTGGTCGACAACGCGATCAAGTACTCGGGCGACGACAAGCGGCTCGAAGTGATCCTGCGCCAGGACGCCGAGCATGTGATCGTCGACGTGCACGATCACGGCATCGGCATCGGACCGGGCGACCTGCAGCGCATCTTCGATCCGTACTTCCGCGCGCAGTTCAGCGACACCCAGACGCGCCGCGGCGCAGGCCTCGGTCTCACGCTCGTGCAGCAGATCGTGGCCGCGCACGGCGGACGGGTGGAGGTGGAGTCGGAGCTCGGAAAAGGATCGACATTCCGGCTACTCTTCCCGAGATTGAAACCGGAAGAAGCGGGAGCAATGGCCGGGCTCATTCACGCCAAGGAAGCGTTTTGAGAAACTTGCAGGAATGCGCGACGTAGAGTTAGCAGGGAGGACGAATGACACGGATTCTGATCGTCGAGGATGAGGCGGGTCTGCGGCAGGGACTGGAGATCAACCTGCGGCACGAGAACTACGAGACCGTCACCGCGGGCGACGGCGAGGAGGCGATCCGTCTCTTCCACTCCGACAGTCCCGACCTCGTGCTGCTCGATCTGATGCTGCCGAAGAAGAGCGGGTTCGAGGTGCTCGATCACATCCGCAAGATCTCGAAAGTCCCGGTCATCCTGCTGACGGCGCGCGGTCAGGAGACGGACAAAGTGCGCGGCCTCCGCGGCGGCGCCGACGATTACGTCACCAAGCCGTTCGGCGTGCAGGAGCTGTTCGCGCGCATCGATGCAGTGATGCGCCGCAGCGATGCGGGAGCGACCGCGTCGAAGGCGGTTTGCGAAGATCACCTGATCAAGCTCGATCCCGCCACGCGCGAAGCGACGGCGAACAATCAGAAGCTGAAGCTCTCGCCCAAAGAGTTCGACCTGCTGATGTACCTGTTCAAGAACAAGGAGCGCGTCGTGCCGCGCGATGAACTGCTGTCGCGTGTCTGGAACTACCGCGTCGATCTGAACCTCAACAGCCGCACGGTGGACACCCACGTCACCCGTTTGCGCCGCAAGCTGCAGAAAGCCGTGGGGACGGACGCCGCGGTGATCGTCGCCGTGGCGAAGATCGGCTACCGCTATCTCGGCCAGGCGAACGCGTAGGAGTGCGGAAATGACCTACGAAGGAATCATCACCGTCGAGCCCGGGAAGCGCGGCGGGCAGCCGTGCATTCGAGGAATGCGGATTACGGTGTACGACGTGTTGTCTTATCTCGCAGCAGGAATGACCGAGGAACAGGTCCTCGCAGATTTCCCGTATTTGACGCACGACGACATCTTGGCCTGTCTCGCTTACGCGGCTGAACGTGAGCATCGGATGTTGGTGGCGAACGAGTGAAGTTGCTGTTCGACCATCATCTCTCACCCTCACTGGTCGCACGTCTCTCGGATCTGTTTCCCCAGTCGGATCACGTCTGGAATCTGAAGCTTCACGACGTGCCTGATCCCATCGTATGGTTGTACGCGCGCGACCACGAATTCATCGTGGTGTCGAAAGATGCGGATTTCTCCGAGGTTTCGATGGAGCTCGGGTATCCGCCGAAACTGATCTGGCTTCGTATCAAGAACTGGTCGACGGACGAGATCGAGGACTTGCTGCGCTCGAGCTACTCGCGGATAGCCGAATTCGTAGCGGTGGCCGATCGAGGCATGCTCATCCTGTTCAAGAGATCGGCCAAAACTTGACGGACGCCGCGGTGATCGTCGCCGTAGCGAAGATCGGCTACCGCTACTCGGAGTGCGGCGGCCATGCCGCCGCTGCTGTTTCTCAGGGCGGCCATGCCGCCCGCCCCCTCGCGCGGCATGGCCGCGCGTTCCCAAAGCGGCGGCATGGCCGCCGCACTCCAAGCGAAGGGGACGGACGTCGCCGTGGCAAAGATCGGCTACCGCTATCCGGAGTGCGGCGGCCATGCCGCCGCTGCTGTTTCCAAGGGCGGCCATGCCGCCCGCCCCTCGCGCGGCATGGCCGCGCGTTCCCAAAGCGGCGGCATGGCCGCCGCACTCCGGCTTGACGTCTCTGAACATGAAGCGTAGCGTTGCTCCCCTCATGTTCTGCACCACATTCTGTTGTCGGCCGACAGGTCCGTTCGAGGCGCCTTAGGCGACCGCCACTCATCGTTTTCGAACCGGACCCGCGCAAAACAGCGCGGGTCTTTTGTTTTTTGCGCGAAAAGGAGAATCGACACATGCACGGCAGGATTTACGGCAACATCACGGAACTGGTCGGCAACACACCACTCGTTCGAGTGAACCGCATCGTGCCCGAAGGCGCGGCGGAGTACATCGTGAAGCTCGAATCATTCAACCCGCTCTCGTCGGTCAAAGACCGCATCGCGCTGTCGATGATCGAAGACGCGGAGCAGCGCGGGGAGCTGCAGCCCGGCTCGGTGATCGTCGAGGCGACGAGCGGCAATACCGGAATCGGCCTCGCGTTCATCGCCGCGGCGAAGGGCTACAAGTGCGTGCTGGTGATGCCCGACACGATGTCGGTCGAGCGCCGCAAGCTGCTCGAGGCGCTCGGCGCGAAGCTGATCCTCACGCCGGGAACGATGGGACTGGGAGAGGCACTGAAGGTCTCGCGCGAGTACGCGGAGAAGACGCCGAATGCCTGGCTGTCGAAGCAGTTCGACAACCCCGCGAATCCGAAGGTCCATCGCGAAACGACGGCGCAGGAGATCCTGCGCGACACCGGCGGCAAAATCGACGCGCTCGTCGCCGGCGTCGGCACCGGCGGCACCGTCAGCGGCACGAGCCAGGTACTGAAGAAGCACGACTCGTCGATTCTGACTGTGGCAGTCATGCCGATCGAAGCGCAGGTGTTGAAGGGTGGAGCGTTTGCGCCGCACAAGCTCCAGGGCATCGGTCCGAGCTTCATCCCCGCGATCTACGACGCGAGCGTTGTGGACCGCGTGTTCGACGTAACGTTCGATCAGGCGGTGCAGACCGCGCGGCGGCTGGCGAAGGAGGAAGGGATCTTCGTCGGGATCTCGTCGGGCGCGATCGCATACGCGGGACTGGAGATCGCGAAGGAGCTCGGCGCCGGCAAGCGCGTGGTGGCGGTGCTGCCGGACACGGGCGAGCGGTATCTCTCGACGGCGCTGTTCGAGTACACGGATGTCGTGAATCAACCCGCGACGTTGCCGCAACCGGCGGCCCAGCCGCAGGCCGCGGCACCGGCTGCACCTCCCGCGTAATGCGCATCGCCTACGCGTGTGCGTTCGTGCACGCAATCGCGACGCTGCTGATGGCGACCGTCCTCGCTCCCGGACTCACCGGGGACGGTCGCCTCGCGTACATCGCGTCGCATCGCATCGCGTGGACTGCATCGTGGATGGTGTGGCAGCTCGCCGCGATCACACTCGTCGCGATGTACGCGGTGTTCTCGCGCAACGCGGCGATCATCGGCGCGATCGGCGCAGCGATCGACATCACCAGCGAGTGGCGCTACATCCTCGCCGGCCCGTCGCGCACGCTCGACATCGCGATCGGCGGATTCGCGAACGGCTTTTATTCGCTCGGATTGCTGGTGCTGCTGCTCACCCGGCGTGATGCTCCGCGCTTCGGATATTTCGTCGTCCTCGCCGGATTCGCATTGAGCCTCGGCTCGTTCATCGGCAATCAACAGATCGAGATCGTTGCGACCGCGATCCTCTTTCCGTCGTTCATCGTTTGGGCGATCCTTGCCGGACGTGTTCATGCCGAGCGAAGTCTCCATGACGGTGTCGGAACGTAGCCGGCTCGCTTCGCTCGGGACGCCATGAAGATCATCGTCCTCGGCGCAACCGGCGTCTTCGGCCAGCTCTTAGTGCACGAGCTGCGCGGCGCCGAAGTAATTCCGGCGAGCCGCGCGACCGGCACCGACATGCGCGATCCCGATTCGATCGCGCGCCTTGCACGCGGCGCATTCGCGGTGCTCTGCGCCGCGGGACCGTTTCAGTCGTTCGATCCGCAATCCGTGCGCGCGGCCATCTCCGAAGGCGCGCACTGGCTCGACATCAGCGACGATCCGCACTGGTTCTTCGCCCTGCTCGACGACGCAGAGCTCGACGTGCTCGCACGATCGAAGCACGTCGCAGTCGTCCCGGGCTTGTCGTCGCTGCCCGCGATCTCCTGCGCCCTCGTCCGCACCCTAGGAGCGCGGACGTCTCGTCCGCAGTCGCCGGGCGAGACGCGCGTCACGATCACCCTCGGCATCGGCAACCGAAACGCGAAAGGCGCCGGCTCGATCGCGAGCGCGATGACCGGCGACGGCCGCACGATCCTCACCCCCGATCGCGAGCTGCTCCGCCGCGAAGGAATCGACGCGCGCACGTTCGTGAAGTTCCAGCTCCCCGGCGCCGCGCTCCTGTTCAAGCTCGCGAAGATGCTGCATTTGAAACCGGAGACGCTCAGCCGCATCTCCGCGCCGTTCAGCCGCGCCGGCAGCGACGCCAGCTACGTCGAAGTGGTGAGTGACAACGGAACGATGCGCGTCGATGCACGCGGTCAGCGGCTCGCGATCCTGCCGATCGCCATCCTCGCGAATCGATTGATCGATGGATTGACGCTGGAGGGAGTGCTCCCTCCGCACGAAGCGATCGCCGACCTGCTCGATGCGCTCACGAATGCCGCATGTGTCGTGGCGTCAACTGCATCTTGAGCTTGTCGAACTTCGCGCGCTGGTCCGGCGTCAGCACGCGCTCGATCTCCGCGTTGTTTTGATCGATCTCCTGCCGGATCTGCGGGCGCACGGTGTCGCCGATCTGCTGCATGCGCGCGGCGTGCGCTTCGAGGATCTGCTTCACCCGCTGGCGCTGCTCGGGTGAGAGCTCCAGCTCGTCGTCGAGCTTGTGCAGGACGCGCTCGGTGATGGCGTGCGCGTTGCGGTGCGACGGGCCGCGATGCAGCAGCCAGATGCGATCGCCGATCGCGCCGATCGCGATTCCGCCGAGGAACGCGATCAGCACGACGACGATCGCGACGACCTTCGTCTTCGTGCCGCGCGGCGCCGTGACCGGATCAGTCGTCGACACCGTAGAGCTCTCCTGCCATCGCCACCTCGATCGGATTCGACGAGATGCCCGGCTCCGGCGTTGGTTCCTGATGCTGCTGCGACCAGGTGAGGCCGATCGTCACGCTCAGCACGAGCGCGGCGAGCGATGCAGCGACCGGACGCATCCACGCGGCGAGCAGTTGCGCGACCGTCGGCGGGCGCGCGGTCACGCGCTCGCGCACACGCGCTGCGATGCGGGCGGCGAGAAAGTCGTCACCGTCGTACTGCAGCGGTCGCGCATCTTCGCGCAGGCGTTCGAAGAATTTGTCGTCAGTCATGGGAGCCCTCGTACAGGTCGGCGAGTTGTTCCTTCAGCTTCTTCCTTGCGAGCGAGAGGTGCGATCGAACCGTCCCTTCGCTCAGGTTCATCATCGATGCGATCTCTGCGTGATCGAACTGTTCCACCAGGTACAGCCGCGCGACGACGCGTTGATTCTCCGGCAGCGACTGGAGCGCGGCATCGATCCGCTGCGCCAATTCACCCGACAACGCTCCGAGCTCCGCGCTGTCGCGGCGCGCCGCCGGCTCCACGTCCGTCAACTCCTCGTGGCGGAAACGCGAGCGATGCTTCACGACGTCGAGAGCGAGGTTTGTCACGATGCGATAGATCCACGGTCCGAACGGCTCGCCCTCCTTGAAGCGTCCGATGTTCTGGAACGCCTTCACGAAAGCCTCCTGCGCGAGATCCTCCGCATCATGCGCATTCCGCACGATGCCCCACGCGATGGATACGACCCGTTTCGAATATTTTGACACGAGGTAGTCGTACGAGCCGGCATTGCCACTCCGAACTGCCTCGATTGCACGGCCCTCGAACGGATCGTCCTGCGTCAAGCGCTCCCATTCTGTACCAGTAAGGGTGCCCCTCACCCGGCCTGCGGCCACGCGGTTTCGCCCATGGTCGTTTACTGCTGGTTGTGCATCGCGGCACGCTTGGCGATGAAGTCCGCGACTTTCGCGCGCTGATCGGGCGTGAGGACAGCCAGCGCCTTCGCTGCAGCGGCGAGCGTGTTCGCTTTCAGGGTCTGTTCGGCGGCGTTCTGCCGATCGAGCAGCGCCTGCGCCGCAGTGACATTGTTCGGATTGTTGATCAGCGTCTGCGCGACCTGCAGCATTCCGCCGCGGACCTGCTGGCGATACGGCGCGTTCTGCGCGCGTAGCTCCGTGACGATCGTCTTCAGCTGATCGGTCTGCGCGTCGGAGAGATCGAGGTACTGCTTCGCGCGCTCCAGCCGTCCAAAACCGAATTCGCGGAGGGGGCAGCCATGCATGCCGCCATGCATGCCGCGCGCGTGTTGTGCGTAGAGAAACGGAATGCCCGTCAAAGCGATAATCGCCAGGCTGGCGATGAGAATTACATTGCGCTTGCTCATTGTGTGGTCTCCCTTTTCTGGCGCCTGTTGCGAGTACGACCGCTCTGCCGTTTCGTTGAATCCGCGGGCGCTATAATCGACGCGCTTCGTTCATTCGGCATGAGATCGCTCCTACCCGCTGCGTTGCTCGTTGTTGCAATACCAGCCGCAGCTCAACAGCTGCTGACCTGCCCCCCTTCGCCCTCGGCGTCCACACGTGCATGCGAGCTCTTCCACTACCACGTCGCGATGTACAAGCCCGACACGCGGCAGTTCACCGAGGTGTGGGGAACGAATCAGTTCGCGTCACAGGCGGCGTGCGATCGCGCGCGCGATGCGGCGATGAAGCGCAATGCCGCGGTGGTGTCGTACCTGAAGCACAGCGACAGCAATTACGACCTCGATCGATTCGGTCCGTGTCATTGCGACGGCAGCATCGATCCGGCGATGCCGACGTTTCTCAATGACGCGCAGCGCATCGCACAATTGCGAACGGCGGAGGAAATTCGTCAGCGCGTGCGCGAGCACCTGCTCGATGCGGGGTTGACGAGCGATGCGGAGCTGATCCGCAGTCTCTATCCCGCGCCGGTTCCGAATCCGCTGATCGGCGGACCGAGAGTCGTGCCGCCGCCGCAGGTCGCGCCCGTCGCGCAGCTCGGATCGGCGGCGGATCTGAAGGTGACGAAGGCGATCGATGCGTCGAAGCCGGCGGTGGCGAGCATCGATCTGCCGCTCGTCGATGTGTTGCCGCCCGGCACGCCGGCACCTCCACAAACCGCGTCCACTCCTCCGTCCTCTCCGTCGTCTCCGTCTCCCGCACCAACTCCCGAACTGCCAACCGTCACCGTCGAAGCACCTCCGACGACGCAAGCCGCTCCGCCCGAGCCCGCCGCGCCCGACACATCCGCGGAAGATGCCGCCGACAACTTCATCGGCTACGAAACGCAACGCATTCAAAACGTGCTCAAGGCCGCGTCGACGATCAACGACGAATCGGTAAAGTCGAAAATCTTCGAAGCCTGTCTGCAGCGCACGCAGCTCCTTTCGAACCTCCGCGGGCTCATCCTCGGCGCCGGCACCCACAGCCGCCTCGCGGCCGATGCCGGCGCGGCGAAGAGCGAATCGGAGCGCGTCGCGTTCGTGTCGAAACTGTTCGGCAGCGAGATCGCGCCGCACTGGGCGGCCAAAGAAGCGACCGACGTGATCGTCGACGGCGCTCCTGACAATCCGGAAAAATTGCTGCGCGACCGGCAGTCGAACGACGAGCAAAAACGGCGCGCGCTCTACTTCCTCCTCGCGCGCATCACCGCGACCGAGGAGCAGCAATTGTGGTTGTCGACATTGATTGATGGGCTCTTGCAATGAGACGAGACAGCAGACAGCAGATAGCAGATAGCAGGAGAACCGCGGCTCGTGCGGTGTGCTATCTGTTATCCGCTGTCTTTTATCTGGCGCTGCCCGTGTTCGCGCAGGAAGCGTCCCAAACTCCCGCGAACAACGACGATTTCACCAAGGCTGTTTTCTTCGGCCGCAAGTTCGCCGACATGAATGATTACGCCGCTGCGTACGATCAGTTCGCGAAGGCCGAATCGCTGCAGCCCGACAATCCCGCGGTCCTCTACGACATGGCGGTGCTGCTCGCGAAATCGGCGCGGTGGACCGACGCGCAGCGCAAAGTCGATCGGTACTTGCAGCTCTATCCCGCCGGCGCGGAGAAGCCGCTCATCGACAAGCTGCAGCTCGAGCTCGAATTTCAGCGCGAGCTGCAGAAGAAGAAAAAGGCCGATGAGGATTACGTCGAGCTGTTCAATCGTGCGCGATTCCTCTACGGCAAAGCCGATCTCGATGCTTCGTTGAAACTCGCGCAGCAGGCGGAGCAGCAGCGTCCGACCGATCCCGCGCCGGTCTACAACGAGGCCGTGATCTTCGAAAAGCAGGGCGATCTCACGAAAGCCGTCGAGCGCTTCCATCGCTACTCCGAGCTGGAGACCGACGCCGATGCGAAGGCGGGTGTCGATCAGCGGATCTTCGCACTCGACAGCGAGATCGACGACATGAAGACGAAGATCCTCTGCCCGTTCTGCGGACTTCGTCTGCCGATCGGCGCCGGCTGGTGTCCGCGCTGCTGGCACGGTCCGTACTTCACGTCGTCGCCTCTGTGGAGCTCGTTGCCGTGCACCGACGGCGCGTCCGCGACGCGTGCGACGTACTTCTCCGAGGATCGCTTCAATCGCAACGATTCGCTGCCGTGCCTTTTTCCGGGAACGATGCTCGACTCGCTGCGCTACACGCCGTCGAAGCAGCGCGCCATTCAGGATGCGCGCAAGACTGAGGGTTGGACGTACAACGGCGAGATCATCCAGGGCCGTCCCGACGTGAAGTTCGTGCAGGGCGCGGAGATGCTCGAGCGCGTGCTCGCGACGAACAGCGGCGAAGTCCTGAACTACGCCGCGCACAAAGCGGGCGATGCGTGGCTGCTCGATCGCGAGGACCTGCTCATCGACGGTCAGAAGTACACCGTGCGCTACACGTTCGACGCATCGAACCGCATCGCTCATCAACAAGTTGACTATCAGAACGCCGCCGCCTGCAATCACCTCGTCACCATGACCGCGGATTACGCGTACGCGAACGACGCACTGTCGACCGTCGGGATCAAAGGCGGCTACGAGGGCTATGTCGTCGAAGGCTTGCCGAAGACCGACTGGCAGACGAATGTCGTGTTCTCGTACGACGACAAAGGGCGCCTTGCGAAGCAGGAAGTCGTCGTCGCGTCGCTGCAGAAGCAGTACGCGCAGAAGCCGGTCGGCGCGGTGCGCGATGAGCTGTCGAAGGTGTATCCGTCAATGCGCGCGAAGCGTCCCGTCGAAGGTATCAACCGCGGCGACTTCTGCGCCACGAACGGCACGCTCCTCCTCGGCAACGCGATCGATCTGCGTCCGTTTTATGCGATGGCGCCGGCGATCAACTGGTCGTTGCCGTACGGTGTGATGCGGGCGGTGGTGACGTTCACGTACCCCGATTCCTATCGCATTCGCTGACGGAGTGCGGGCGGCATGGCCGCCCTTACAAAGAGGCAGCGGCGGCATGGCCGCCGCACTCCGGCGCTACTCCGAGTACGGTAAACAGAACGGATCGTCCTCCGAGCACGACGCAAATTCGAACTGCACCGGCAC
>DATEZA010000028.1:0-11492 GCA_035255945.1 Thermoanaerobaculia bacterium | reverse complement strand
GTGTAGGACAAGCTCTCAGCTTGTCCTCCCGCGCGCGCATGCTGCAGTTCGCGGAGATGGACTACATCACGCGTCGCGCAACTGCTGAAACAACGAGCCCACTTCCCGAATGAACTCCTCGTCGCGCAGGTAGTAGAAGCTCCGCATCGGACAGAGATTCGTCCCCCGCTTGCCGCAATTCGCGTCGACGATCTTTTCGCTGCCCTCCGGCAACCACTGCGCACCTCCGCGGATGATCGACGACAGCTCGCCGCGGAATGCGTCGTACGCCTCGCTGCGCCAGATCTCGGCGAGCGGCTGACGGAAGATGTTGCCCGACGATTTCGCCTGCAGGATGCAGCACGGCGCAACTTCGCCGGTGCTCCGCACGACCATCGAGTACCAGCCGATCACGCACGCGTCGTCGATCTGCTTCGCGGCGTTGGCGAGCTTCACGTTTTCACGCAAACGCGCGCGATGGCGCAACTTTTCGGCGAGCGTGAAATCAGAGCGCTTCACGAAATCGATCGCGCGGCGAACGAAGCCGCGCGATCGCCGCTCCGCCGCAAGCCGTTCGATCATCGCGGTGATCTCCGGCGTGATGTCGCGCTCGAAGCTGCTGATGTTGCGGATCACGCGGAACTCGTCCACGCGCACGACCTCTTCGTACAGCGCGAGCATCTCCGCGATCTGCTCCTCGGACATGTTCTTCTCGCGCGGCAGAAACGAGAGTCCGTTGAAGAGGATCGTGTCTGCGCCAAGCTCGCGCGCCAGCTCGTACATGCGCGGAATCGTCTTGTAGTTGTCGCGCCAGACGAGGAACTGGATGTCGATGACCGGTCTGCGATTGCGCCGGATGCGCGCGAGATTGCGCACGTTCTTCAGCACGCGCTCGAAGTTCCGCGCCGGCGTCTGCATCATCGACGCGTACGACTCCCCGTCCGCCGTGTTGAGACTGACCGTGACCATGTCGCAGCACTGCGTCAGCAGCTCCGACATCTCTTCGTCCATCAGCACCGCATTCGTGGTGATGTTCTCGATCGGGATCTTCGCTTCGACGATGCGGCGCAGGATCTCCTTGAACTTGCGATGGAACATCGGCTCGCCACCGCCGGCGAATCGGATCGCCCGCGTGCCGGCCGCTTTCATCTCGTCGATCAGCGCGACCATGCGATCGAGCGGCAGCTCATCCGTGCCGCGAATGGCCGCGGTCGAACAGAAAAAACAATCGATGTTGCAGCGATCGGCGGGATAGATCTCGACGTGATACGGGCCGCCGTACGCCTTTCCGTCACGGATGCCGCGGAGAATGCTCCGCTTGTCCTCCGCGGTCAGGTAACGCCAGCCCATGTCCATGGCGTCATTGTCTCCCGAACGTCGAGCGCCACGCGGCGTGCTGCGTGATCAGCCGCAACGACTCGTCGAGCATCGCCGCGTTCTCCGGCTTGTTCAGCCACGTCGATCGTCCCGACGGATGCGGCAGCACGACGACATCGAAGCTGCGTCCCGCGCGTTTGGTGCGATGCACGCGCCCGACCGCATCCTTCAATTGCGCGATGCCGATCATCACCGCCGACGCCAGCGTCCCGACGGCAATCACGAGCTTCGGTTTGATCAACGCGAGCTCGCGATCGAGATGCGTGCCGCAGCGCTCGATCTCTTCCGGCGACGGCACGCGATCGCCGCCCGCCTTCTCATCGCGTCCCGGAAAACAGCGAATCACTGCGCAGATGTGCACGCGCTCGCGGAAGGTCTCTTCATCGACGCCGCGTGGCGTGAACCAGCTGAAGAGCCGCCGTCCCGCGGTGTACGCGAATGGCTTGTTCTCGTCGATTTCATGCGGTCCGGGCGCCTGTCCGACGAGCATCACGCGCGCATTCGGCACCGCCCCGGTGATCGGCTGACCGATCACGTTCGGACACAAGCGGCACGCGTAAAGCGTCGCCAGATACTGGCTGAACTCGTCTGATACCATGAACGTGTTGAAACGCGCCGCGCTCGCCCTCCTCTTCCTCGTCCCGATTCACGCAACCGCCTGGACGCGCCCATCCGATCAGCGCATCGCGAAGAAAGCGGCCGCGCTCGCTCCACCCGATCTGCAGCTGATCATCGAAAAGTTCAACCCCGAATATCAGACCGGCCTCTCACGCGCCGTCACGTCCGATGTCCGCACACAGATCGACGCGGAGACGAAGGCCGCAATCCACATCGTTCGCACGAACAAGCCGATGTCGCAGCTGGTCGAGCACCTCGGCGTTCTCGCGCATCTCGTGGCGGATGCGAACACTCCCGCGCGCGGCGATTTCGAGCACTACTTCGAACGGAGTCAGAAAAAGTTCCCGACCGTCTTCTACGGAATCGACACGAACATGAGCGTTGCGCGTTACGTCGATCGCACGCTGCATCGCACGTCGCGATTCCAGCCGCTCGTCGAATCCGAGTACCAGCGCGCCGGAAGCTCGAGCGATTTCGACGATCGCTCGACCGCGTTCGGCATCGCGTCCGTCTGCTACTCGCACGCCGTCACCGACCTCGTGAATCTCTACTACTACATCTGGAAGGAAGCCGGCGGCGATGTTCGATCCGCGAGCGGACTGCGCCGCGGCAATCTTTTGCTGCATGCCGATTGAACGCGCCATCCTCTCCGTCTCCGACAAGAGCGGCATCCTCGACCTCGCCCGCGCACTGGCCGCGAAAAACGTCGAGATCCTCTCCACCGGCGGCACCGCGAAGCATCTGCAGGACGCCGGCATCCCGGTGACGCCGATCGCTTCCTGGTCGGGTGCGCCCGAGATCCTCGGCGGACGGGTGAAGACGCTGACGCCGAAAGTGTTCGGCGCGATTCTCGCCGATCGATCGAAGCCCGAGCACGTCGCGGATTGCGAACGGCAAGGGATTCCGAACATCGATCTCGTGGTGGTGAATCTCTACCCGTTCGAAGAGACGATCGCGCGCGAAGGTGTGACGATCGACCAGGCAATCGAGCAGATCGACATCGGCGGACCGTCGATGCTGCGCGCGGCGGCGAAGAATCACAAACACGTGCTGCCGTTGTGCGATCCGAAGCTGTATCCAGCGTTCATCGAAGAATTCGAGCGCGGCGAAATCTCCGCCGAGTTTCGCAGCCGATGCGCGCTCGCCGTCTTCGAGCTGACGATGCATTACGACCGCGTGATCGCGCGCTTCCTGCGCGGCGGCACGACCATGCCGCTGCGCTACGGCGAGAATCCGCATCAGAGCGCGACGTTCTCCACCGACCATCCGCTCGAGCAGCTGCAGGGCAAGGAGCTTTCGTACAACAACCTGCTCGATCTTGATTCGGCGATGCGGCTGGCGAATGCATTCGCCGAACCGGCGATCGCGATCATCAAGCACACGAATCCGTGCGGAGTCGCGCGCCGCGACTCGCTGCTCGATGGATTGAAGTCCGCGATCGAAGCCGATCCGCTGTCGGCGTTCGGCGGCATCATCGGCGTGAATCGCGAATTCGACAGCGACTGCGCGCGCGCGATCGGCGACATGTTCCTCGAGGTCATCGTCGCGCCGTCGTTCTCCGCGGAAGCGCGCGAGTTGCTGGCGAAGAAAAAGAACCTGCGGCTCATCGCAGCATCCGGCGTGCAGAACGAGTGGGACATCCGGAGCGCAGCCGGCGGGCTGTTGATTCAGAGTCCCGACCGCGTGAGTGGGCGCGAGTCGTGGAAAGTCGTGACGGAGAGACAGCCGTCAGCCGAGGAGCTGGCGGGACTGGAGTTCGCGTGGATCGTCTGCGCGCACGTGAAATCGAATGCGATCGTGCTGACGAATGAGTCGCAATCGGTCGGCATTGGTGCAGGACAGATGAGCCGCGTCGATGCTGCGAAAGTCGCGATCATGAAATCGATCCTCCCCACCGCCGGCACGTTCGCCGCGTCCGATGCGTTCTTCCCCTTCCGCGACGGCCTCGACATCCTCGCCGAGGCAGGCGTCCGCGCGGTGATCCAGCCCGGCGGCTCCATGCGCGATCCCGAGGTCATCGCCGCCGCGAACGAGCGCGGCATCGCGATGGTGTTCACCGGCGAGCGGCACTTCCGGCACTGACTGGAGCGCGGGCGTCCTCGCCCGCAGTGCGCGGGCGTCCCGCCCGGGCACGGTTTTTCGTCGCCCGGGCGAGACGCCCGGCGACTGCGGGCAGGATGCCCGCGCTCCGTCACCCAATCTGACCGAGGTGGTGCTCGAGGTGCGCGATGTAATCGACGATCAGCGTGTCGAGCTTCGCCTGCGTGTCATCACTCATCGCGTCGATCACATGCGCGAGGTGCAGGTTGTACTCCCTCCACAGCGCGATCAGCGACGGCCACGACGCGCGCGCGTACTGCTGCGTCTCGACCCAGTCATTCTGCTCGTATCGAAAGCCGTCCGGCTCGACGCGCACGAAGCGTTGATGGTTGTTAGCCGCCGAATCGATGAGGTGCCCGAGGATCTGTTTGCGCGACCACTTCTCGGGTGCGCGCGGTGCGGATGCAATGTCATCCGACATCGCCAGCAGCAGCGGCGTGGCGCGATCGACGGAAGCGCGGAGCTGGTCGCCGAGAGTCATGCGATGAGGATACGATGCGCCGCGAACATGGCCAAAGCATCCGACATCCGGCTCATCGTCTCCGACGTCGACGGCGTCTGGACCGACTGCCGCATCATCTACGTCGGGGACGATCGCGAGATCAAGGAATTCAACGTGCGCGACGGGCTCGCGGTGAAGCTCGCGCAGAAGGTGGGCATCGTCGTCGCGCTGATCACATCGCGTCATTCGGCCGCGCTCGAACGCCGCGCGCGCGAGCTCGGCATCAAGGAGCTGCGCCAGAGCGCGGTGAGCAAGCTCGATGAAACGACGCGCCTCGCACAGAAGCTGGGGCTCGAGCTCGAGCATGTCGCTTATATCGGCGATGACCTCCCCGACCTCGCGCCGATGATGCGCGTCGCAATCTCCGCGGCGCCTGCGGATGCGGCCCCCGAGGTGTTGAACGCGGCGACATGGAAACTGAAGAGCGACGGCGGACGCGGCGCATTTCGCGAGCTCGTCGAGCGTCTGCTGCGCGAGCGCGGCGATTGGGACGGACTCGTCCAGGACCTGATCAGTGGCAAGCCAGAGGCGCAGAGCATTTAGAGGCCGCGTCGTCTACGCGATCCTGAAAGCGCTCGGCGCGATCGTCCGCCGTCTGCCGCTCTCTTTCGCCCGCGCATGCGGTGTCATCCTCGGCCAGCTCGCATTCGTCGTCGCGCGTCGCGATCGCCAACGCGCACTCGACAACATCGCGATCGCGTTCCCGGAATGGTCCGCATCGAAGCGCCGCGCAACGATCCGCGCAACGTTCCACCACCTCGGCAAAGCGGTGTTCGAGATCCTCTGGATGCCGAACATCAACGCGTCGAATCTGCACCACTACATCGAGTACGACGGCTTCGATCGCACGGTCGAGCAGATGCGCGCGGGACGCAGCGTGATCGTCTTCACCGCGCATTGCGGCAACTGGGAAGGCCTCGCGTACGGCGTCGGCATGGGAGCCGAGGGATTGCCGGTGAGCGTGCTGCAGCGCGAGCGGAACGAGGCGGACATCAATCGATACATCAGCGATCTGCGCGCGCACGCCGGCGTGCGCAGCATCGATCGAGGCTCGACCGGCGCGGCGCGCGAGATGATTCAGTCGACGCGGCGCGGCGGCATCCTCGCGTTCCTCATCGATCAGAACATTCGCACCGAAAGCGCGAAGGTGCCGTTCTTCGGCAAGCCGGCGCTCACGCCGATTGGCCCCGCGAAGCTGGCTATTCGCACGAAGGCGCTCGCGGTGGCAGGATTCGTCGAGCGGCTGCCGAACGGCAAGCATCTGATCCGTTTTCAGGAGCCGTTCGAGGCAAGCGGCGATCCGATCGAATTGACCGCGCGATTGACGAAGATCATCGAAGACCAGATCCGCCGCGTGCCCGAGCAGTGGGTCTGGTTTCACGATCGCTATCGGGAGCGGCCGAAGTGGGAAGTGCCATCCCCGCAATCCGCTCAGCAATCCGTTCAGCAATCGCCTGATACGCCGGGCCGCCCGGATGGAAGCGATCGTAGCGGCTGAGGTTCGCGCCGATCACCAGGTCGTGCGTCTTCACCACTTCGAATCGCTTCACGAGCAGCTCGTCCCACATCTCGACGTATCCATCGATCATGAACGCGAGCGGGTGATCGGGAACCGGGTTGTATCCGCCGAGCAGCAGGATGCGCGCGTGCGGACTGATGCGCTGCAGCTCGCTGACGATGTGCGCGATCTTCGCCAGGATCTCGTCTGCGAGCTTCATCGGATCTTCGAATGCGCGTTGTTGTGCGCCGGGCGTGCGGAAGAGGTCGTTGGCACCGATCGAGAGGACGATCACGTCCGCGTTTTTCAGATGTGAGCGGACGTTCGTTTGATTGAGCCGGCGCGCGACATCCGACGTGACCGCGCCGCTCACGCCGAGGTTGACGGACTCGATGTCGGGCAGCATCGAACGGATGCGTCCGGCGATGCCGCCGTCGCTCTCGTCACCCGTGCCGTACGCGAGCGAATCGCCGAGGATTGCGATCTTCACCGATGAGGAGAATTGCGAGCGGCGCGCCTAGATCACGATCGTTTCGTGAATCGGCTCGTTCTCCCAGAACCGGCGAATCGACAGCTCGGCGCAATGGATCGTGCGGTATTCGCCGAACATCACCTGCTCCGCCATCGCCAGGCCCGCGGCCGGCGCTTCCATCGCACCGTGGCCGGAGAAGCCGGTCGCGAACAACAGATTCCTGTAATGCGGATGCTCGCCGAGGACTGCGTTGTGATCGACGCTGTTCGTGTCGTAGAGGCCGCCCCACATCGACATCAGGCGGCAGCGCTCCATCCCCGGCACGCGCCGGCGGCGACGAACACCTTCTCGCTCGCGATGAACGTCCCGTCCTCGAGCTCGATCCCGCGATACGCGGTGTCGATGATGCGCAGCTTCTTCACCGCCGTGCGCAGACGCAGCTCCGCGCGTCCATTGAACGCCTGAATCGCGCGTTCGTAGTAACCGACCGCCGCAGCCGACGGATCGAATGCGCCGCAATCGGGACCGAACACGCCGCCCGCAAACGGCTTCATGCCGAGGATCTCGTTGACCTCGGGATCGATGTGATCGATGCCGGCTTTGAGGCCGGGCACCTTTTGCTCGATCTCGCGCGGCCCGAGGAGCTCGATGCGGACGCCGTTCTTCGCCCATTCGGCACCGAACTGCTTCGCGTTCTCGAACTTCTCCTCCGTCTGACAGAACAGATAGCCGCGCTGATCGAAACCGATCGGCCAGTCGAGCTCCTCGCGGAACGCAGCGAGTTTCTTGATCGAGTAACTCGTCAGCTGCATGTTGATCGGCGTCGTCCAGATGTTGCGGAACCCGCCGGCGGAGAGTGCGGTCGAGCCTTTCGACAGCGCGTCTTCGCGCTCGAGGACGAGCACGCGTCCTGGATAGCCGAGTTGTGCGAGGTGATAAAGCGTGCTGCCGCCGATGATCCCGCCGCCGATGATGATCAGATCGAAATCGGTCATGTTGCCTTTGCGATTGCGATGGCGCAGACGCGCGATGAACCCGCTCCGAGCAGGACTCGCGCGCAGGCGCGGAGCGTCTCGCCGGTGGTGCAGATGTCATCGACGATAAGAATGCGTTTCCCTTTCGCGCGCGGCGATGCGGCGAATGCCTTGCGCACGTTGCGTGCGCGCGCATCACGCGCGAGGGTCGATTGCGGCGAACCGCCGTGCGTCTTGCGCAGCAGCAACTCGGCCGGAATGCCGATGCGGCGCGACAACGCGCGTGCCAGCAGCTCCGCCTGGTTGTATCCGCGATGGTGGCGGCGCAGCCAGTGCATCGGCACCGGCACGATCGCGTCGAAATCGAAGTCGCGCATCGTTTCGTGCAGCAGCGCGGCGAGCTGATCGTCGAGAAAATCGTGGCGCTCGAATTTCAGCGCATGCAGCACGCGCTCGAGCGGGCCGGAGTAGCGGCCCCACGCTTCGCACCAGTCGAGCGGAAGCGGATCGGGCATGCAGTCGAAGCAGAGATCGCCGTCCGTCTGTCCACTCCAGGGCATCGCGCAGGAGCGGCATTTCGCCGTGGTGATCTTCGGGAGGGACGACCAGCAGCCGTCGCAGACCGGGCCTGTTCTCGCGCGCCACGGAAGCTCCCTCCGGCAGCAAACGCACCACGACGGCAGAACGATTCGCAGCGCTTCACGTCCAAGATTCGACAGCGCGTTGGCGAACACGGCGCGTATTGTATCGACTTGAACGAAGGTATATTCACGCCATGAAAAGAGCCTCCCTCGTACTCATCGTGATGACATTGGCCACGTCCGCGCTCGCTCAGAGCTCGGAGCTCGGAATTCTCCTCGGCGGCAGCAAGCGCACGTTCGCGAATGGCGACGCCGTCGCATCGGACAAGTGGAAGTTCAGCAATTCCGTGCGCGAGATCTGGTACGGCTACCACCTCGAGCCGGACACGGTCCTGAAGATCAAGGTGGGCGAGATCACGGCGCTGCTCGGTGACGCAAGCGGCACCGCGCCCGATGTCGGCAAAGGCCGCATCGAGCACATCGACCTGCTGGTCGACTACCGTTTCGACGAGTCGTTCGGATCGACCGGCATCTTCGGCGGCGCCGGCCTCTACCGTCAGATGAGCGGCCCCGGCCGCGGCACCTCGGACACAAACACGGATTACGGCTACAGCGTCGGCGTGAACGGCGACTTCCCGCTGTCGCGGCGGTACGGCGTGATCATCGAAGGTGCGTATCACTGGGTGAATTACAGCTACAAACCGCGGTTTTTGACGGTGACGGGCGGCATTCGGATCAAGCTGTGAATCTGCGGGTGTCATCCCGAGCCGCGAAGACGGTCGAGGGATCCCCTGCCGAAGCACGCGTCCGGCTCCGTCGGAAGGGGATTCCTCGACTTCGCTCGGAATGACACGAAGGTACGCCCTTTGCTCCCCTCTCTCTCGAAATGGAGGAGCTTATGGCCCAGGACCGCAACAGTAGCCGTGTCCGCGATGTGATGACCCCGGATCCGCAGTGCGTTCGCGACAGCGATTCGATCATCGAAGCCGCGCGCATCATGCAGAGCTCCGATACCGGAGCCGTGCCGGTCGTCGATGGCGGTAAGAAAATCATCGGCATGATCACCGACCGCGACATCGTCGTCCGCCTGATCGCCGCAGGGAAAGACCCGCAGAAGGCGCGCGTCAACGAGGTGATGACGAAGTCCGTGCGCAAGGTCGATGAAGACGCCAAGATCGACGAAGTGGTCGAGCTGATGTCGAACGCGCAGATCCGCCGCGTGCCGGTGGTGAATCGCAACGACGAGATCGTCGGCATCGTGTCGCTCGCCGATCTCGCGACGACGGGACGGACGAGGACGGGAAGCGTCGGCAAGACGGTGGAGGAGATCAGCGAGGGACCGGGTAACAACTGATCCTGCGCGTACTGCATGCAGTGCCAACAATGACGTACGTCGTAGCGAGCGGCGACAAGCTGAGAGCTTGTCGTACACCACACCGGTGTACGACAAGCTCTCAGCTTGTCGGCTCGAGCACCCGCGACGGGGAAGAGAGACTGAAGAGTGTGGCTCCGGCGACTCGCCGGAGGGCTACGCCGCCGGGTCGGCGGCGCCACACCGCTCGTGTTAGCGTAACTGGATGCGTACCTGCCTTCGCATCGCGCTGACCCTGCTCCTCACCTCCTCCCTTCTCGCCGCCCCCGCAAAGAAAAAAGCCGCCGCCACACCAGCGCCCCCGCCCCCGCCCGTCGTCGTCGACACGCACGCCGACACGCCGTCCGAATACCTCAAGCATCCCTTCGACCTCGGCGTGTGGAACACGTTCGGGATGGTCGATTACCCGCGCATGAAAGCGGGCGGCGTCGACGCCGAGTTCTTCGCCGCGTACGTCCCGGCCAAGTACGCGAACAAAGGCGCGGCCGCGTACTGCATGCGCATCATGGAAACGATCCACGAGATGGTCGACGACTATCCGTCGTGGGCCGAATTCGCGACCTCCAGCAGCGACATCCGCCGTATCGCCGGCAACGGCAAGCGCGCGATCCTCATCGGCATCGAAGGCGGCCACGCCATCGAAGACTCCCTCGATCTCCTCCGCGCCTTCTACCGCTTCGGCGCGCGCTACATGACACTGACGCACACCAACTCGAACAACTGGGCCGACTCGTCCGGCGACGCAGCGAAGCACAACGGACTCACCGCGTTCGGCAAGGACGTAGTCGTCGAGATGAATCGCCTCGGCATGCTCGTCGACATCTCGCACGTCAGCGACAAGACGTTCTGGGATGTCATCGAAACGACGAAAGCGCCGGTCATTGCATCGCACTCGTCCGCACGCGCGCTTTGCGATCACCCGCGCAACATGACCGACGACATGCTGCTCGCCGTCGCGAAAAATCACGGTGTGGTGATGGTGAACTTCTATCCCGTCTTTCTCTCGCAGCGCGTTCGCGACTCCGCAAAGCGCCGCGACGAGATGCTCAAGCCGCAGCTCGCCGAGTTCAAGGTCAAGGATCCGGATGAAGGCCCGGTGTACGAGCAGGGCGTCGAGGATCTCTACCGCGCGAATCCGCTGCCGAAGATCCCGTACACCGCGATCGTCGATCACATCGATCACATCGTGAAAATCGCCGGCATCGACAGCGTCGGGCTCGGCTCCGACTTCGACGGCATCTCGGAGGCGCCGTCGGGCCTGGAGCACATCGCCAAATTTCCGACCATCCGCGCCGAGCTCAAGCACCGCGGCTACTCCGACGCCGACATCCGCAAGATCATGGGCGAGAACTTCATGCGCGTTTTTGCCGAGGCGGAGCGGGTGTCGAGGGAAATGAACAAGTAGCGGCGGCAGTTTGGAACGGCCATGAAATCACTGATTCTGAGCCTCTTCGCGGCACTCGCCTTCGCGGCGTTCGCCGACGACGCTCCCGCGACGAAGCCTCTCGACGCGAAAATCGATCGCCTCGTGCGCGACTCCGTCACCCGCTGCAAGGAGATGACGCTGACGCAGGAACCGTCGCCGATGGCCCTGCCGGCGAAGTTCAACTCGATGCTGATCACGATCAAGAGCCCGCGCTCGCTCTGCGAAGGCCAGTTCATCGGCGTCACGTCGCGCAACGGCGGCTTCTACCTCGGCGTCCCCTGGGTCATCAAGGACGCGGAGGGCAAGACGCTGGAGGATCGGATCAAGAACTTCGCGTGGCAGAACATGCACGAGAATTTCGATCCGCAGATCAAGCACGAGGTCACGGTCGACGGGCTCTATCCAGTGACGCTCTGGCAGACGACCGAGCGCGGCAAGATGCCGATGGAGGGCGAAGTCGATATCGACGGCAGCGTCTTTTTCCTCGGCCACTTCCATCGCCTGACCGACGACATCAAGACGGCGCGGCTCAAGTCATTCGAGCCGTTCATCGGCAACGCGCCGCAGGAAGGTGCGTCGAAGCCGGCGGTGAC
>DATEZA010000027.1:0-2580 GCA_035255945.1 Thermoanaerobaculia bacterium | reverse complement strand
GTCGAAGTCCATCGCGTCGAATTCCTTCAGACGCTGCTGGTACTTGCGATAGATCTCCGCCACGCGCGCGCCGAAGAAATCGAGGGTGGTCTTCTCGTACTCCGCCGGTCCCATCAGCTCGTTCTTCGCATGCGAGATGCGCGAGAGCACGGAGCGCGGGGGGAACGCTTCGTCGTTGACGTTCAGCTCGCGCATGCAGCGCTTGACGAGCGTCAGCTGATCGGATGTGTCGTAGACCGCGAACGATTTGGTGAATCCGAGGCGGTCGGCGTAGCGGCGGAGGATGCGGAGCGAGGTCGAATGGAAGGTGCCGATCCACGGGCGATATCCGCCGGCCGGCACGAGGCGGTCGACGCGCTCGAGCATCTCGTTCGCCGCTTTGTTGGTGAACGTGACGGCGAGGATCTTCGACGGATGCACGCCCATTTCGCTGATGAGCCACGCGATGCGATAGGTGATGACGCGCGTCTTGCCCGAGCCTGCGCCGGCGAGGACGAGGAGCGGTCCTTCGCCATGGGTCACGGCTTCGCGCTGTTGAGGGTTGAGTCCGGTGAGATCGATCATTTCGAGGCGCGGATAGTAACAGCCGTCACAACCGGAAGTTCACATCGCACATTGCTGTTCGATGGCTTGCGATACACTTCGTCCTGCGTCTTTGGGGGAAGGCGACAACGCTCTCGGAGGCTTCATGTTTGGACTTGGATTCCCGGAACTTCTTCTCATTCTGATCATCGTCGTCGTGCTCTTCGGCGCGGGCAAACTTCCGCAGCTCGGACGCGGCCTTGGAGAGGGTATCTCCAACTTTCGTAATGGCCTCAAGGGTCAGGACGACAAGCCGGCGATCGAAGAGAAGAAGCAGTCGTAACGTCCTGCCGGAGCAAGGCGAGTGAGCTCGTCGAACGAACATTCTCCTTCCCCCGTCCCGCAATATCAGACGGACCTCGCGCAGACTCCTCTGCCCGAGATCCTTTTCACCATTCACCGGCATCGCGCGCCCGGCATGCTCGAATGCCGTCATGGCGATGAGACCAAGAAGATCTTCTTCGACAACGGTCAGGTGATCTTCGCCTCCTCCTCCAACATCGCCGACTCCCTCGGCGACAAGCTCCTGCGCGACGGCAAGATCACGCGCGAGCAGTACGACGAAAGCGTGCGCCGCCTGAAAACGACCGGCAAGCGGCAGGGAACAATCCTCGCGGAGATGAAACTGCTCGAGCCGAAGGAGCTCTTCGTCTCGGTACGCGAGCAGATCCAGTCGATCGTCTGGTCGATCTTCGGATGGGACAGCGGTACGGTCGCCTTCACGCCGGGACGCGACAAGCACCTCGAGTTCGTGAAGCTGCAGATCCCGATTCCGCAGGCGGTGCTGCAAGGCGTCCGCCGCATGCCTGATGCCCGCGCGCTCGTCGCACGCCTCGGCAGTCGCGCCACGATTCTGCAGAAGAGCAACGTGCCGGTCGATGAACTGCATCTCGGCGGCGATGAACAGCGCCTCCTCGATGCGGTCGACGGCAAGCGCGTGCTCTCCGATCTCGTCAACACGCCGCCGCTCGCGCCGGGCGAGAACGCGCGCATTCTCTACGCGCTGTTCGCACTCGGTGTCGTCACCGTGAAGCGTCCGACGGGACAGATCAAGGTGCAGCTCAAAGTAGGGACGCCGGGCGAGTGAAGTGGCTCATTACCGGCGCCGCCGGCATGGTCGGCACCGATCTTCGGAACGAGCTCCAGTCGCGCGGCGAGCCGGTGGTCGCGCTGGCCAAAGCGGATCTCGACATCACGAATCGCGATGACGTGGTGCGCTTCGTGTCCGAGGCGCGGCCTGATGTCATCGTCAACTGCGCGGCGTACACGAAGGTCGATCTCGCGGAGACGGAGGAGTTGCTCGCGAATGCGATCAACGGCTCGGCGGTCGAGTTTCTCGTCTCTGCGGCCGATCAGATTTCCGCGCATCTCATCCAGCTCTCGACCGACTTCGTGTTCGATGGCTCCTCGACGCGGCCGTACGACGTGAACGATGTGACCCGTCCTTTGTCCGTCTATGGCAGTTCCAAGCTCATCGGCGAGCACGCCGCCGCGCATCACACCGTGCTGCGCACGTCGTGGCTCTTCGGCATTCACGGACCGAATTTCGTCGAAGCGATTCGCAACCAGATCCGCAAGGGAACGAATCCGCTGCGCGTGGTGAACGATCAGCGCGGGCGGCCGACCTACACGCCGCATCTCGCCAACGCGATCATCCGCATTGCCAACCTCGGCGCGCGCGGGATCGTGCATTACGCGGACGAGGCGGAGTGCACGTGGTTCGACTTTGCGTGCGCGGTCAACGAGGAGCTCGGGTCTTCCGTGCGCGTTGAACCCGTGACCGCGGATCAGTTCCCGCGGCCGGCAAAACGTCCCGCGTATTCGGTGCTGTCGACCGAGCGCTACGAACGACTCACAGGCGTCAGTCCGGAGTCGTGGAGAGACGGCCTTCGGGAGTACCTGTCGTTGCGTACATGAGGAACTCCACGTTCCCCTCCGCGCCCTTCACCGGACTCTCGATCACGCCCTTCACATCGAGCCCGAGCTCGCGCGCGAACG
>DATEZA010000026.1:0-6073 GCA_035255945.1 Thermoanaerobaculia bacterium | reverse complement strand
ACGCCCGATTTGATCTGTTCGCGGATGTCGGTCAGCACTTCGCGAAACCGCACGTCCTTCTGCCGCTCGAGCATGATGTCGAACGACTGGATGATCGGCAGTCCCGCTTTGACCAGCGCGAGGAGCTCCTGGTTGAAGAGGAGGAAGCGCTCGCTGGAGATGACGCGCCTGCCGCGCGGGATCAGATCGCGCCACGAAAAAACGCCCCGTTTCGCTTCGAAAACGTGCATCCCCTGGCGCTGCAGTTCTTCGGATGCAGCGCGCGCATTCGCAGCCTGCACGGTACGCTCGATGATGTCCCCTTCGGGCGTTCCAACTCGTACGATGAATTCGGGCATTCAGCTATTTTCCGGGCCTGCGTTGGTGGGACGCACCACTGGGGCGAAAGTTCTGCATTGCTTTCACTTGCGGCAGGGTTAACGGTGGGTCCGCACGGGCGATTCCGGAGATCGGATAGCAGACGACAGATAGCAGATAGCAGGAGAAAAACCGGGCGGTTGGGCCTGCTATCTGCTATCTGTCGTCTGCTATCCGCAACTGTGTAGGACAAGCTCTCAGCTTGTCCCTCCTGGTCCTCAGGACAAGCTGAGAGCTTGTCCTACACGCGTTTGTGATCTAGCGGAACGCGCTTCCGATGAACTCGGCCGAAACGAGCGACTCGAAGTCCTCCTTTTTCAGCGCGGCGAGATACGCCGTTTCCGGGGTGATCTCGTTGCGCCGCAGGAGGTCCTTGAGCGCGTCGTCGAAAGTGATCATGCCCTGCGATTTGCCGATCTGCATCTGGGAGTAGATCTGGAACGTCTTCTCGTCCCGGATCATGCTGCCGATGCTCGTCGTCCCCTTCAACACTTCGTACGCGGCGACCTGCTTCCGTCCTTCGCGTGCCGGCAGCAGCCGCTGCGCGATGATGTATTTCAGCGACTCCGACATCGACGAGCGGATCTGCGACTGCTCGTCGACCGCGAAGCTGGAGATGATGCGATCGATGGCTTTCGGCGCGCTGGTCGAGTTGAGCGTGCCGAGGACGATGTGGCCGGTCTCGGCCGCCATGAGAGCGAGCCCGACCGATTCGTTGTCGCGCAGCTCGCCGATCACGATCACATCCGGGTCTTCGCGCAATGCCGCGCGCAGCGCACGCGCGTAGCTCTGCGTGTGACCGCCGACTTCGCGCTGATTGATCAGGCAGTTCTTGAACGGATGCACGAACTCGATCGGATCCTCGAGCGTGATCACGTGATCGTTGCGCGTCTCGTTGAAGAGGTTCACCAGCGCCGCGAGCGTGGTCGATTTTCCGGAGCCCGACGGACCGCAGATCATCACGATGCCCTGGTGGTAATCGGCGATCTCGGCGAGCTGCGGCGGCAGCCCGAGCTCGGTGATCGTCGGCGGACGCTCGGGGATGACGCGGAAGACGCCGTGATATCCACGATGGTCGTAGAAGACGTTCGCGCGATACCGCCCGGCGTTCGGCACGGTGTAGGAGAAGTCGAGCTGATAGTTCTGCTGCAGCGTCGCCCACTGCTTCTCGGTCAGGATCTCCCGGATCATCGCCTCGGTGTCTTCCGGCGTGAACGGAGGCGACTGCACGCGAAGGAGATCGGATGCGAGCCGCACGATCGGCGGCTGGCCGACGCTCAGATGGAAATCGGACCCGCTCTGATTGCGCGTCGCGATGAGCAGCGTGTTGAGCTTCGGCTCGCCCGCGGTGGAGCGTGCGGCGAGCGCGGCGCTGCGCACCGCGGCCAGGTCGTTGACGTTGGCGGCACCCGAGGCGTGCATCTGATCGAGGATGTCGATCGCCTTCTGCCGCACGTTGCGATCGGGATCGGTCGCCGCGATTTTTGTCAGGATCTGCGGGATGCTGGGATGGCTGAAGTGCGGCAGCGCCATCATCACTTCCATCCGGACATCCGGCAGCGGATCGGCCAGCATCTTGCCGAGGGCGTTGAGCGCGCGCGGATCGCCGATGCGGCCCAGTGCTTCGATCGCCGCCCACTTCACCTCGGGATCGGCGAGTGATGCGACCAGCGGCTCGACGGCGCGCGCATCCTTCATGTGACCGAGCATGTCGGCCGCGGCGATGCGCACCCACCAGTCCGGATCTTTCAGCAGACGGATCGTCCCCGGTACCGCGCGCGGATCGCCGATGAGACTCGCGACCTGCACCGCGGCGGCGCGCACGTCTTCGTCTTCGTCGTCGAGCAGCGAGATCACCGGCTCGATGAACGCGTCGCCGAAGGTGCGCAGTGCGTCGAGCGCGCGATCGCGTACGAAGCCCGCCAGTCCGCGCGAGAAGAGGATGTACTGCCGCGCGACCGCTTCGCGATCGGGTGTGCGCGCGAGGATGGAAAGGACCGCGCTGCGCGTCGCCGGATTGTCTGCCGCGACGAACGGCAGCAATCGCGCCGTGACCTCGGACGGTTTGCTCTCCGCCGCTTTGGACAGCGCATCGGCGAGTTTCTGCTGCACCGTGTAGCCGGCGTTCGGCAGGTGCTGGAGGAAGAGATCGAGGGACGAGAGCGGCGCGCGCTCGGCGAGCACTTCGAGCGCCTTGTCGCGCACCGCGCCTTCTTCCGTTTTGACGATGTTCTGCCAGCGGGCGATGCTCTTGTCGTCGAAGTCGAGCGTGGCGAGGCGACTGAGGTATTGCGGACGCTCCTCGGGCGTGGAGTTCGTCAGCATCTGCCACAGCACCGGGGCGAGCGCGGGCGTCGGCGTCAGCTCGGTCGCGAGCCTGCGGCCGATCTCCTGGATCTCGGCGAAATCCTTGTTCGGCGCCGTAGTCGAGACGAGCTGCAGCAGCCGGTTCTCGATTCCCGGAATGCGCATGGCGTTGATCGATGCAGCCGCGGCGCGAAAGGCCTGGTCCGGTTTGCCCTTCGACTCGACGAGGAATGCGTCGAGCAGATCGGGCGAGTTCTGCCGGCGAAGCCACGCGGCGCCCCAGTCGCGCAGCGCGCGGTCGGGACGGAAGAGCATCCAGACGATGTCTTTCGCGGTGAGCCCGTCCGCCGCCGCGACTTTCGCCAGCAGCGCGTCGCGGTCCTCGGTCGACTCGTACTGCTTCGCCGCGAGCTTCTTCAGCGCGTCTTTCGTGTCGGACGTGAACAGGGCCATGGACGGAGGAAGTATAGCGTCGCGGGTCCCGGCAGATCCGAACACATCTCAATACGAATGACGCTGAGGCGGCGATGTATTGTTCGGAAAAATGGCGAATTGGATTTCGTCTTCGGACAAGGACTGCCGGTACCTGCGCGAAGACCCGGGACGTAGCGGCCAGTTCTCCAGGTTCGTGCAGCAGCTGGGCGTCACATTGCCGGAGGGTGTCACGATCGCGGACGCAGTCCGATTCGGTTGGGTTACACCTGCTCTTCGAGTGCGTTTGCCGGATGAGTTTTTTCTCGAATGGGAGAATTACCCGAAACGGCCACGCAAGGGAGTGCTTCGGCCCGAGTTCGAATGGGCCGAGGAGCTTCACGACGCTGCGATCATCTTCTGCCCGGGCGTCCAACTCCACCAGAACGATGACGCCGAACGATGGTTCGTTCACTCGTTCGATCGGCTCGACACCGCCGAAGCTCGACATATCCGGGAACATGCCATCTCAGCGGAACCGAATTGCGAACCGCAACCTGTGCATCATCCAAACGGGACGGTGATCGCTCCTTACATCGATTTCTTCGCGTATTGGCAGGCGTATCGCCTCGCGGAGTCGATTGCGGCGGCGATCATGTTCAAGCCGATTCTGAATACGCCGGCAGCCGCCGAAACGATACGACAGCTGGAGGCCGATCTTCCGCGGTGGCAGGAGTTTTCACAGGATCGCATCGTCACGATTCGTGGCGAATACGAGGAGCGCGCTCCAACATTCGATTGGCTTTCCCGCTATCGGACGTTGAGGGGTGCGGCGGTGGACGCCATCGGGAGGCTGCATTCATTGCGCAGGCAGCGAAAACGATCGTCACAGAGCTGGGACTCACGGCTGAAAACCTGAAGAGCGAGGTCAGAGACGTCCTGCTGGTGCTCTTTCAGCAATGGAAGTGGGACTTGCGAAGTGCACGGCTGCAACAGCCCGTCGTCGCTCATTTGCGGCAGGACATTCAACTGGCTCTGCACTTCATTCAGGAGGGGACTGGTGTACAGACACCCCTCGACGATCCGGCGTGGACGTCGGATTCATTCTTCGAGCATCTGTGGGCGCGCATGGATGAGGCGTTGCCGTACGAATTAGCACGCGCAAAGGCGAAGTTTTCTTTCCTCGCGTCGATGTACCTCGAGAAATTTGCGACCGCGTTCTCGATCGACGACATCGAGTCTGATGTCGAACATCTCTCGCGCACATGGTGGCCGGAGTCTTACCCTCTGCGCCGTTTCGCGCTGCTCTTTCAGCGGCTGCACAACACCCTCGGCGGCAACAGCAAAGAACGGATCACATTCGATGAAGAGAACACGATCGACTATCTGATTCTCTGCACGCTGGTAGCCGAAAAGCTCATGGTGTGGCTTTGGTTGCGCGATCAGATTCAGCCGGTGGACGTGCCCGATTTCAAAAAGCTATTACGGATCTCGCTCGATCGAATCACTGCCTCGCGACAACTTCAGTCAGTCGACTCTGAGTTTTTGTCGGCATACCCGAACACCGCGCTTTACCAACTGACAACGACACGCAAGCTGGAGCTGTTCACGAGTTTGCCGCATGTTGCTGACGGTCGTAGACAGCTCGTCTTACGCAGCGCGCTGAACTTCGCCATCATGCGGAACTACGCCGCTCATCACGACTGTCTGGATCAGGAGCTCACGTATTCAGCCGTCGGGACTGACGTTTTGACCGCGATCACGGAGTTGGTGCTGCTACTCCTGCAATCCGCAGTACCACACAGCTAGAAGGCAGGATCGAGCGGGCGGCGGCGGTCGTCCCGATCCGGCACAGCCGCTGCACCTACCGATGCATGCACGGCGTGCTGGTGAGCTTTCTTCTTTTTGCGTCCGTGGCGGCGTCAGCAAAGACGCCGGTCCATTCCCCGAAGGATGTCCTTCCCGACCTGCCGCACGAACGCGTCGACTACTGGGTCGCTGCGTTCAGCAAGATGCCGGACTACCACAAGAAGATCGCGCAGGCGTTCGTCCGGAAGGCGAAGTATCAGCACTATCTGGAGCGGGAGCTGCGCAAGCGCGGAATGCCGCAGAACCTGATCTATCTGGCCATGGAGGAGTCGGCGTTCAATCCCGAGGCGCGATCGGATGCGAAGGCGGTGGGTGTTTGGCAGCTGAGCGCCGACACTGCGCGGCTGTATGGATTGAAGGTGAGCAAGAAGAAGGACGAACGGCTGCAATTGAAAGAGGAGACGGATGCGGCGCTTCGCTTCCTGGCGCATCTCTACAAGCGCTTCGGCTGCTGGTACCTCGCGGCCGCGGCGTACAACATGGGCGAACATCGCATGGTCAAGACGATGCGAGCGAGGTTCGGACGGGAGTCGGGACGCGATCGTGATTACTACCGCGTATGGGATCGCTTGCCGGGAGAGACCCGCGACTACGTGCCGGCGATCATCGCGTTGAAGCGGATTGGCAGGGATCCGAAGAAGTACGGGTTTTAGGGGTGTGCGCTTCGCTCGATTACGTTGATGTCGGCGCGCTAATTAATGTTGTACTCATGAATCGGCGCAACTAGGCGCGATTCGTTCGATATGTGCGACGACGTGGGCGCGAAATGCCTTACTGAGCTCCGCATCGTTTAGAAGCCGTTCGTATACCGCTTTTGCGTCGTGATATCGCAACATCTGCTCGAGTACGCGGCCGATCTCCAAATCGATCGGGGTCACGTCAGAGACAAAATTGCGGGTAGCTTGCAACAACGCGAGCGCCTTCTCGGTGCTGTGCGCCCTCGCGTAGAGCGACGCCAAATTGAGGGAGATCATCGTTCGCATTGATTGAGCAGAGCCGAGCAACCGCTCATTGAGATGCACGGCCAGCGGGAGTGCGCCACATCTCGCCAGCATGTTTAGCATGCCAAGCGATACGAAAACCACTAATGCCTTGAGCATCGTCATATTACCGGCTTCCGAAGGCCGCA